>CANGPL010000001.1 GCA_947455725.1 Hyphomicrobiales bacterium
AGCAACGACGGAGCGGGCTTTTTCGTCTCTCTTTGCCCTCCAAAGGCAGAGAACCCGAAGAGGCTTGTCCATCTTGCCAACAGTGCGGCGGGGATCTCCCTTCCAATCTAAGGCAGTTCACGCGGTTGACCCGACCCCTCCGGCGTTTCCAACGCGCTGGTGCGGGAAATCGTCGTCCGATGTTCTGTAATAAGAAGCCGTCTGGCTTCGAATAAAGGGAGTTCGTGCCATGACCGCACGCATTCGTGAATTTTTACGCACCCGACGTGAGGATGGCCCTTGCGTTGTCGTCGACCTCGACGTCGTTCGCGACAATTATCAGACCTTTGCGCGGGCATTGCCGGATACGAGCGTCTATTACGCCGTGAAGGCCAATCCTGATCCTGCGATTTTGCGTCTGCTCGCCTCGATGGGTTCCTGCTTTGATACCGCCTCGGTTGTAGAAATCGAAATGGCGCTCGCAGCAGGCGCTACGGCTGACCGGATTTCCTTTGGCAATACGATCAAGAAAGAACGCGATATCGCTACGGCCTACACGCTTGGTGTGCGCCTGTTTGCGGTTGATTGTATTGCTGAAGTGGAAAAAGTTGCTCGTGCCGCTCCTGAAGCGCGCGTGTTCTGCCGTATCCTTTGCGATGGCGCAGGTGCCGAATGGCCGCTTTCGCGCAAGTTTGGTTGCGTTCCAGAAATGGCTGCCGACGTTCTCGAACATGCGCATCGTCTTGGCCTTGAGGCTTACGGCGTATCGTTCCATGTTGGCTCGCAGCAAGGCAATGTCGAGGCTTGGGATCAGGCGCTCGGTTCTGCTTCGGCGATTTTCCGTGAATGCGCTGAGCGCGGCATGCATCTCTCGATGGTCAATCTCGGCGGTGGTTTCCCGGCTAAATATTTGAAGCCAGTACCGGGCGTTGAAAGCTATGGGGAAGCGATTTTCCGTGGCCTCGTGAAGCATTTTGGTAATGATTTGCCAGAGACTATCATCGAGCCAGGCCGCGGCATGGTTGGGGATGCGGGCATTATCGAATCGGAAGTCGTTCTGATTTCGAAGAAATCCGAAGATGACGACGTGCGCTGGGTCTATCTCGATATCGGTAAATTTGGCGGTCTTGCTGAAACCATGGACGAGTCGATTCGCTATCCGATCCGCACCCGTCATGATGGATCCGAAATGGCGCCGTGCGTGCTCGCTGGACCAACCTGCGACTCGGCGGATGTTCTCTACGAAAAGGTACCTTATCTTTTGCCCGTCTCGTTGCAGATCGGCGATAAGGTACTGATCGAAGGAACTGGCGCGTATACAACGACCTATTCGGCCGTGGCCTTTAACGGCTTCCCGCCTCTGCGATCTTACACGATCTGAAACGACGCATCAGCGTCAATCCTGAAAGGCTCGGCGGCTTTGGCTGCCGAACCTATCCTTCTGTCACCCTATTGGACAAACGGAATGGCCTGACCCTCAAACGTCAGGCAAGGAGTTCGGACATGGTTATTATTCGTGAAGAAAATGCCGCAGATGTTTCGGCACGGGAAGCTCTGCTCGATGACGTTTTTGGTTTGGAGCGTTTTGAGAAGACCTGTGAGCGGCTGCGTGCAGGACGCCTCCCAGCCAATGGTCTCTCGCTGATCGCTGAGATCAACGGCGAGGTCGTCGGAACCGTCCGCTTATGGCATGTTAATGCTGGTGGCGTATCGGACGCGCTGGTTTTGGGTCCGTTAGCGGTCGCAAAGCGTGTTCACTCAAAGGGCATTGGCGCCCGCTTGATGCGGGCAGCGCTTAACCGCGCTTCCCTTGCTGGTCATTCGTCCGTCATTTTGGTGGGCGATGCTGCCTATTATAACCGTTTTGGTTTCTCGGCTTCCCTAACAGACGGTCTTTGGTTACCTGGACCCGTCGAGCGCGAGCGGCTTTTAGCTTTGGAATTAAAGTCTGGCTCGCTTTCACGCGCGTTTGGTTTGGTCAAAGCAACCGGTGACTGGGCCGAAGTGGGCACACTATCCGATCTCGTCGGTGAAAGTGCCGAGGGCTTGCGCAAAGCTGCGTAATATTTAGGACCGTATGAATTCCTAAAAACGGTCGATATTGATGTAACAAGCCGGGATAATGAACCGGCTTGTTCTTAGTTTAAGAGGTAGAGATCTTGGTAGAGAAGAAGATTTTAGCCCGTATTGACGGCCCCGTTGTCCTAATTGGCTTTGGCTCGATTGGCCGCGGTGTTTTGCCCTTGCTGGAACGCCATATCGACTTCGATCCTAAGCGTCTGGTTGTGATTGATCCATCGGACGCTGATCGCCATCTTCTCGATGAACGTGGCATCACCTTTATTCAATCGGCGGTAACGCGCGACAATTATCGCGAGTTATTGACGCCCCTCTTAACGGCAGGCGGCGGACAGGGCTTTTGCATCAATCTCTCGGTTGATACGTCGTCGCATGACATCATGGATTTAGCCCGGTCATTGGGAGCGCTTTATATTGATACGGTGGCAGAGCCTTGGCTCGGCTTCTATTTTGATCAATCAAAGGGCCCGGGCGATCGATCAAATTACGCGTTACGCGAAGTTGTCCTCGATTTGCGCCGTCGTTCGCCGGGTGGTCCGACAGCCGTCTCGTGCTGTGGTGCCAATCCGGGGATGGTTTCGTGGTTTGTTAAACAGGCCTTGCTCAATCTGCAAAAAGATATTGGTCTTGATGGCGCGGAGCCAACGACGAAGGCGGATTGGGCAGCTTTGGCGCAGCGTTTAGGCGTGAAGGGCATTCATATTGCTGAGCGCGATACGCAACGCGCGAATACGCCCAAAAAGCGTGGCATGTTCGTAAATACATGGTCCGTCGAGGGCTTTATTTCAGAGGGTTTGCAACCAGCAGAACTCGGTTGGGGTACCCACGAAAACTGGATGCCAGAGAATGGGCGTACCCATTCAACCGGATGCCAGGCTGCGATCTATCTCATGCAGCCGGGCGCCAATACGCGGGTGCGTACGTGGGCGCCGACTCCTGGCCCACAGTATGGCTTCTTGGTCACCCATAATGAAGCAATCTCGATTGCGGATTATCTCACGGTACATGATGGGTCCGGCAAAGCCATTTATCGCCCAACCTGCCATTACGCCTATCATCCATGCGATGACGCGGTGCTGTCCTTGCACGAAATGTTCGGACAAGCCGGTCAACGTCAGCCCGAGTGGAAAATCTTTGACGAAAACGAAATTGTCGACGGTATCGATGAGCTAGGCGTATTGCTCTATGGCCATGGCAAAAATGCTTATTGGTATGGCTCACGTCTTTCGGTCGAAGAAACCCGAAAGCTTGCCCCGTATCAGAACGCCACGGGCATGCAGGTCACATCTGCGGTGCTCGCAGGCATGGTATGGGCGCTCGAAAATCCGAAGGCTGGAATAGTCGAAGCAGACGATATGGATTTCCGTCGCTGCCTCGAAGTGCAAACGCCTTATCTCGGTTCCATTGAAGGCCACTACACGGATTGGACACCGCTTGAGGGCCGTCCCGGATTATTTCCAGAGGATATTGATACGGCCGATCCGTGGCAGTTTAAGAACATACTTGTTCGATAGACGTCATAATTATGTTTGGCTCACCATGATTTAATATCGCTTGGCCATTATCCGAAATTAGCTAAGGCGCCATTCATGGTTGAAATAAGAAAACTTTTCCCAAATGACGGGTCGTCATTTTTGGCGCTGCGCCAACGCGCATTGCGCGATCATCCGGAAATTTACACGTCGACAGCTGAGGAATGGAATGTTCCCGTCTCTTATGCCGTTGAGCGAATCCAATCTAACACTGTATTCGGTGCTTTTGACGGCGAAGTTTTGGTTGGCGTTGTTACGTTGGCCCTGTCCGCTCGAAAAGCGATCAAGCAACGTCATAAGACTGAAATTTGGAGCGTTTACACAGCACCAGAATATCGCCGTCGTGGCCTCGCCAAAGCGATGATGCTGGCAGCGATTGATGAAGCGAAAAAGCTCGGTTTTATGGCGGTGACGCTCAGCGTGGCCGACGGTAATGTTGATGCATTGAAATTATATGAAACATTGGGTTTTGTGCGATTTGGTACCGAGCCGGGGGCTATTCGTATGCCGGAAAATGGTCGATTGATTGATAATCACTTTTTGAATTTGGATTTGAGGTAATTGTCGGCCCAATCACGTTCTTGAAGAAGAATAAAATTTAAGCTAGCTTAAGCTAGTTTCAAAGGGGGTCATCATGCGTCAATTTTCTGCTTTTGAGGCCAAAAACAAATTTGGCACGCTGCTCGACCTTGTGGAGCAAGGTGAAGAAGTCGTTGTGACAAGGCACGGCAAGGCTGTGGCTCGTCTCGTAGCAGAGTCATCTGTCAGTAAAAGGCGTACACCTGAAGAGGCCAAATTACTTGTCGAGGAGTTTAGGCAAATGGCGAAGGGCGTGAGGCTCAACGGTTTGTCGATCAATTCGCTGATTGAGGAGGGGCGTCGTTGACACTCGCAATTGATGCATCGTTGACTCTTGCCTGGCTTTTTGAGGACGAACAAACCGAGGCGATTCTCGCCCTTGTTGATCGTGTCTCGACAGGCGGGGCTATCGTCCCCCCGATTTGGCGATATGAGGTTGCGAATGGATTGCAAATGGCAATCCGCCGGAAAAGAATTGATAGCCACTATCGCCTTTCATGCTTTGAAAGATTGAGATCTTTACCGATTGCAGTTGATACGGATGGAGCCGACGAAATTTGGCTAGCAACCGTTGCCCTAGCCGATCTTTACCAGCTCACAATTTACGACGCCGCTTATCTTGAACTTGCTCAGCGTATTCGGGTGCCGCTTGCCACGCTGGATGATGCACTCGCGCGCGCCTGTAATTCTTCCGGTGTACCGCTTATTTTTTAGTGGTCTTAAGGTAACGTCAGAACACCAGCCGCCCCTTCTTCCGTTCCAAAGATCAAGCGATTGCCCGTCTTGTTCCATCCCATGGATGTAACGCGGCCTTCATTTTGAACGGCAGGGCGAACGAGCAATTCCGCGCCATCGGTTAAACGGCACAGCAAAATGCATCCATCCTCATAGCCGATAGCGACAACGAGCGCGCGGGGATGAAATGAAACCGCGCTGACTTTTGAATGTCTCACGCCGCATTCACGCGGTGCCTTACCCATTGGCCCATCTTTATCTTTGAACGGCCATACAATGGCGGCATCTGCTCCGGACGTAGCGAGCCAATAGCCATCATGTGACCAAGAGAAGCTGCGAGTCTTTGACGGATAGCCCGACATCCGCATGTCTTTGCCATCCGACAGACGCCATCCATGCAAGGTATTTTCCTGCATGGAGGTTACCAAGAACCGGCCATCGGGCGAGAAGGTTACGTCGAGATGGGAGCCTTTCCATTCTCGGAATTCGGGCTTTCCTTCGGTATTCGGAAACCAGAGGCTCACGCCATTGTAATGGCTGATCGCCAACCGATAGCCTTTATGTGAAAATGAAAGACCCTGCGCCGTTGTTGGTGCCAGCCATTCTTTCAAACCGCCTTTGCCGTCGCGGGCAACAACTTTCTTGCCTGTCGACCAAGCGGTTGCGCCTGACGGTCCAATGGCGACGGCATCAATCCATTTGCCTTTTTCGTTACCTAAGATCGAGACACTGCCGTCTGCTTTGGTCGCAACAATTTGACCGTCGTCGCCGCCAGTTAGAAGCATCGTATCATCCGAGACGGCCACAAGAATCGCACCATTACCGTGTGGTTTAATCCGTAGGGCATTCATACCCAGCAAAACACTGCCATCGGATAAAGCAATGATCGGCTCTTCGTTCAAAAAGCGGGCTGAAATAACATGTTCACCCGCTTCGAGCGGCTCAACCCGTTGAGTAAGGGACTCCGTCGCATCGATCATACGCGGCAGGCCTCAACCGCTTTCTCAATCGAGGGTCTGTTGAGCTTATGACCGATAAAAACCATTTTAGATTGCCGCACTTCCTCGGGCTTCCAATCGCGCTGCAAATCACCGTCTAAAATCATGTGCACGCCTTGGAACACAAAGCGTTTGGGCTCATTTTTAAATGCGAGAATACCCTTGCAGCGCAGAATATTTGGGCCCTCGGCTTGTGTAAATTCATTCAGCCACGGCATAAATTTTTCGGGGTCGATGTCGCCAGGAATATTAATGGCAACCGACTGAACACTCTCATCATGATGCACATGGACGTCTTCCAGAAATTCCGGTGCAATGTCCAAGATGCGATCAAGATCGAACGCGTTTTTACCGAGCACCGCATCCAGCGAAACCGCGGAGCGCGATGTCTTATGAATGGTTGCATAGGCATTAATCGCGCGGATATTTTTTTCCGCCTCTGCGAGTTCTTCTGCGCTAACAAGATCGATTTTATTCAAGACAATCACATCGGCAAACGCGATTTGATTTTTGACCTCCGATGCGTCCTTAAGCTGATCTTTTAACCAGCGTGCATCAACCACGGTAATCACGGCGTCAAGCCGTGCGCGGGCAGCGACATCGTCGTCAACGAAGAAGGTTTGTGCGACAGGAGCAGGGTCGGCAAGGCCGGTTGTTTCAACGATGATCGCGTCAAACTTGCCCTTACGCTTCATCAAGCCTTCAATGATCCGGATCAAATCGCCCCGTACGGTGCAGCAAATGCAGCCATTGTTCATTTCAAACACTTCTTCATCGGCGCCGACTACCAGGTCATTATCAATACCGATCTCGCCAAACTCGTTCACAATGACCGCAAATTTTTTACCATGAGGTTCGGTCAGAATACGGTTCAAAAGCGTAGTTTTGCCAGCGCCAAGATAGCCGGTAAGCACGGTGACAGGAATTTTATCGGACATTACATTCTCCGGACGGAATAGTTGGGTTAGCCGGTTTACGGCATCAGCGCCTTTGTTAGTTCTCTTATATTGGCTTTCATCATCGCGATGTAAGTCCCTGCTGGCTCATTTTCCTTGGAAAGCGAGTCAGAAAACAGTTTTCCGCCAATATGGGCGCCGGATTCGTGAGCAATTTGATGGGATAGACGTGGATCAGCAATGTTTTCGAGAAAGAGGGCGGGGATATTTTCTGCCTTAATCTGCCGAATAATCCGGGCCACGTCTTTTGCTGAGGCCTCCGTTTCGGTCGAAACGCCTTGGGGAGCGATCATTTCTACGCCATAGGCCTTTGAGAAATAGCCAAAGGCGTCATGCGTCGTAACAATTTTACGCCTTTGGGCGGGTATAGCGGCAATTGCGGATCGAATGTCGCGATCAAGTGCTGTGAGCTGTTCGTCAAAATGGGCTAAATTGGTTCGATAAAAATCGGCCCCATCGGGATCGATTGCGATCAAGGCCTGAGAAATATTGCGTGCATAGAGCCTGACATTGCCAACATCCTGCCAAGCGTGCGGATCAATGACATCATGGCCGTCGATGATTGCCCGATGCGTTTGGATGCCCGCTGAAGCGACAACAGGGTAAGCGGAGGCGCCGGAGGCTTTAATCAAACGGTCGATCCAGCCTTCAAAACCCAATCCATTGATGACAACGAGCTTTGCCGCCGCAATCCGTGCTGCATCCTTGGGGGCTGGATCAAAAACATGCGCGTCTTCCTCGGGACCCACCAGCGTATCGACCCTAATCCGTTCACCACCAATCTGACGAACGATATCACCCAAGATCGAAAAGCTCGCAACGACCGGAATAGGCTCTGCGGCATAGACGGCAGCGTTGATGAACAATCCACAAATAGTTGAAATGGCGATGCGGTTAATCATCATGCTGCCAAATGTTTACGCGGAATAAGGCGCAAAATGAGACCATTTCTTTGGCCGAATAGAATCGACAGAAGATACATAACCCCGGCCGAAAGAATGATCGTCGGACCCGTTGGCGTACCAGCGTGATACGACACGATGATCCCAAAGCCGCTCGCAACAATGCCAATGAGCGTTGCAATGGCGATCATACCGTCGAGTGTTGCACTCCAGAAGCGGGCTGCAAAGGCCGGTAACATCATCAATCCAACCGATAAAAGTGTACCTAAAGCATGAAATCCGGCGACAAGATTGAGAACGACGAGTGCTAAAAAGCCCAGATGCGAAATGCCGCCGCTTTTGCCAACGGTACGCAAAAATAGCGGATCAACGCATTCCATAACCAGTGGCCGGAATAGGATCGCCAATGACACCAAACTAATCGATGCCGATGTGGCCAATAAAACCAAGGTGGGATCATCAAGTGCGAGCACGGACCCAAATAAAACATGCAGCAAATCAACATTCGATCCCCGCAAGGAGACAAGAACAACGCCGCCTGCCAATGAAATCAGATAAAACGAAGCAAGCGCCGCATCTTCTTTTAAAACCGTCACGCGCGTTACTAGGCCCGCAAGCAATGCGACGACAAAACCGGCAATCAATCCACCCGCCGTCATAAAGCCAAGCGATAGGCCGGCCATAAGATATCCGAGTGCAGCGCCCGGCAAAATAGCATGCGCCATCGCATCCCCGACAAGGCTCATCCGCCGCAGCATTAAAAATACCCCGATGGGACCAGCCCCGATTGAAAGCGCGATCGAGCCCACCAATGCGCGCCGCATGAAGGAGAATTCGATGAAGGGCGCAATCAAAAGATCGAAAAGATGGGACGTAATCGTCATGCCGCACGCTCACATTCGTCCGCATGCGGATCATTAGCCTCAATCATCGTGCGCGCTTTTGCAAGATTATCGGGCGTTAAAATATTTGACGTTTGTCCCCAATCAACGCATTCGCGGGCCAGGATCAAACATTCCGGGAAGAAGGCTTCGACGAGGCCCATATCATGGAGCACTGCAATGATCGTACGCCCCTCGCCATGCCAATGCTGGACCAGCCCCATCAAATCAGTGACCGTCTTGGTATCAATTGCCGCAAAAGGCTCGTCGATTAAGATGATCTCGGCATTTTGGACTATTAATCGGGCAAACATAACCCGTTGCAATTGACCACCCGAGAGGGTTCCCAAGAGACGCGAGTTAAAGCCCGATAGTCCGACTTGCTCTAATGCGTCGGCGATCAATTGCTTATTGTCATTCGAATAGCGGCGAAAAGGACCAAGCTGTCGCCACAAACCTGTGCCGATCAAATCTTCAACCGAGATAGGGAAATCCCTATCAAGTTCCGCCAATTGCGGCAAATAGGCTAAGCGCGCCTTTCCTGATCCCATCGAGATGGACCCGCCTAACGGTTGTATTGAGCCAGCGATGGCCTTCAAAAGCGTTGATTTTCCGGCACCATTCGGGCCGATGACGGCGGTTAAGCTACCCGCCTGAAAACAACCGTCGAGATGATGCACAGCCGGATGCCGGTCATAGCCAAGGGTCAGATCATGCAATTGAACGGATCCGGCGCGAGATACTGTCATTGCAGCACCGCCAAAACGCCAATCCAAAGCAAAACAATGAGGCCTAAGGCCCCAGCCAGCCGAGCGGTGGCTGACATCTGCATAAGCGACAGCGTCCAGCCTTGCTCTCCCAAATGCCTATGTGGCGGATGATGATCGTGGTTATAAATAGGAGACATCGGACCATTGTCACCAGTGAAAAGGGTCCTTTCCTCTATCACTCCACTTCAGTCATACAAAGCGAAATGTAATATTATAACATTTCGCTTTGTGAATCAGCCGCGAATAGTCTCGAGCGATATAGCGCGCTTCATAAACTCGAAGAGCGCATAGAGGCTCACAAGGCCAAAGGCGATCATCAGCACCAATGCGATGGTATTTCCGAGCTGAAACAAGCCCGCAATGGCCCAACCAGCGGCAATTGCTACCCCAATAAACTCTGTCCCGACGAGAACGCCGACGCTGATCAGCGTGAGCAAATTCTTGATTTTAAAGGAGCCAGACTTCGCCATGGTTCACAATCCCTCTATTTACACCTCCGACCTATCGCGATCTTGCTCAATGTGCAAGCCGCGGTGCGTTCTCAAGCGCCGGGCGATTGGATTAAGCCCATAAGGAGCGCGAGCCCCAAGGCCATAACAAAGGCAGATACCCCTACTTCAAGCACTTTTGCGACGAAAATGGCTCGAGATTGATCCATTCGAGCCGCTAATCTGGTAGCCGCTGATGCCGCTAAGATCGAAAGCACAGCCAAAAGGCTCGTCGTAAGCGCCGTTCCAATCGCTATCGCGGTTGCCGCAGCAATGCCAATCGGAAACATGCCTTGTGATAAAGCGAAAACTAAAACGAGTATGGATCCTGAACATGGCCGTATCCCCGCGGCAATCACGGCAGCCGCCGCGCCACGCAGGCCCGAACCTGATGTGGCAACCGGTGCGTGATTATGCCCGCAATGCTCATCATGAACATGTTCATGATGTTCTAACTCGGCATGGTGATCATGGTGATGAGTCGATCGTTGATGCGGCAGTATTAAATGAGCCAAATCACGTGATTTCTGCCATAAAAGAGCCGCTCCCAGCAGTGCAACAGCACCAAAACTGATGATCTCCACCATTCCTGCGGTTTGCCGCATGGTTGCGGCGGTGGCGTGTAAGATTACGGCCAATAGGGCAACCAGGCCAATGGCGACGATTCCTTGGAGTAGCGTCGCCGCACTCGCCATGGCGATAATTTTTGGCATATCGCGTTGATTGGCAATTCCATATGCCGCAATAATGGCTTTGCCATGCCCGGGGCCAGCGGCATGAAACACGCCATAGGCCAGTGAAAACCCGAGCAACGTCCATATCGCCCGTGGATCGGATTTCAGCAGATCCAACGCGCTAGTGATCGCGTGGGAAAACTGTGATTGGATTGCGATGATCCAGCCGGCAATCCCGCTGCTTTGGCCACCCCCTTCGCTAATGCCTACGCCAAAGGGACTTTTGCCCACGGACGGCCCGACCGTGTCGAGCCCGAAAAGGTGCCCGGCCAAACTGCCAATGAGAAAAATCATCCCCAGCGCCACAAAGGCGATGGCGACGCTCGACCAAAAAATTGGGTTAGATTTTATCGGCTGGTTCACGCTGTCGCTCTCATTTCTTGCTTACGGACACGCGAAAACGATGCGTGATGAGAATTGCGCGCCCACATCGCTGCCCGCCGAAAGCGTATTAAAAAAAGCCTCATTCAGGTTTTGCGTCGGCTGAGCGTCCTGCTTAGGCCGAGCGACCGTTAAAGAGCATCCTTTCGGTGAAGTCGGCATGGTTACCGGGTTAGGGCTTTCTGGAAACGCAAAGGATACGAAATAGGTAGGATCGTAAATTTCCACCATCGTCACTTTACCGGGCTTCATTGGTTCTTTTAGCGGTAGTGTCATATGATAGGTCATCACATGGCCATCATAATCGAGCCAATAATCTTTCGGCGCAGCAAGTGATAATTTTTTCCCGTCCATTCTTATGCTGGTGAAGTAGCCAAATTCATCCAGCGCTTCGGTGTTCGATTTCGCCAAAACATCAAGCGTTTCACGAGCAATCGTCCCGTTCGGTTGCGTTGGGATGCCTTGAACAGCGTAGGCCGAATAACCCTCGTCAAACGACCATGTATTGGCGACGCCCGTCATTTTTCCGTCTTCGGAAAATAAAATCTCTTCCGTCATCGTAATCCAGACATGTGGATGCGCATTGGCTGGAACGGGCTTTATCAGGCAAATTGCAGCCGAAAAAAGAACCCAAAGGAAAGACTGAATTCGCACACGATCTACTTTCGACGTCTGAAATAGGCTGTCCGTCCGCATCGGCAACTCATCGTTACATTCTAATTTATTCAAAGAGAATCGCTGTCAAAAATTGGTGTGCTCAAAAAATATGGCCTTTTTACGCCGTATTATCCTTGCCATTCTGATGCAAATCACGCTTTTGAAAATCCAAATGGACGATCAGACGTATGGTTTAATGAGCGTTTTCAATAGGGCTTGCCCTTAAGAGGTTTTTTTGATGACTGTAATTGCACACCCTCCGGCTCGCCGCGCTGACGTTCAGCTGCCTGCCGACCACCCACCCGTAAAACTGGGTAAGATCGGTGTGTTATTGCTCAATCTCGGCACGCCTGACGCGACCGATTATTGGTCAATGCGGCGCTATCTCAAGGAATTTCTGTCTGATCGCCGCGTCATCGAGGTTCCTCGCCTTTTATGGTGGCCCATCCTCAATTTGATCATTCTAACCGTGCGCCCAAGCCGGAAGGGCAAGGATTATGACACAATCTGGAACAAAGAACGGAATGAGAGCCCCTTAAAGACCATCACGCGCGCGCAATCCGAAAAGCTAGCCGAGCGGCTCAAAAGCGTGGATGATCGCATCGTCGTTGATTGGGGCATGCGGTACGGTAATCCCTCTACGCCGGATCGGATCAAGGCCTTACAGGCTGAAGGATGTGACCGCATCCTTCTGGTGCCGCTCTATCCGCAGTCTTGTGCTGCGACATCGGCCACTGCGTGCGATAAGGCATTTGAAACCCTTATGCAGATGCGCTGGCAACCCGCCGTTCGCGTTGCTGCGCCTTGGCATGATGATCCGGCCTATATCCAGTCGCTGGTAACATCTATCCGCGCAAAACAGGCTGAAATTGATTTTGAACCCGATATGATCGTGGCATCCTTTCATGGCGTTCCGAAATCCTATCTGATGAAAGGCGATCCCTATCATTGCCAATGTATGAAGACGGGTCGGCTATTGCGTGAAGCGCTCGGACTCCCAAAAGAAAAATTCATGGTGTGCTTTCAGTCCCGCTTTGGAACGGAAGAATGGTTGAAGCCTTATTTGATTGATACGATGGGTGAATTGCCCGCAAAAGGTGTCAAGAAAGTTCTCGTCATTGCGCCAGGCTTTGCTGCCGATTGCCTCGAAACGCTGGAGGAAATCGAAGGCGAAAATTGCGAGCATTTCATGCATCACGGCGGCGAGAAATTCGCCTATGTCCCTTGCTTGAATGATTCAGAGCCTGGCATTGACGTGATAGAGGAAGTTGTGCGCCGCGAGCTGCAAGGCTGGATCTAATTAAGCTGCACCGATGCGCAAGAGGTCGAGAAGATGAATAAGCCCAACGGGCTTTTGATCTTCCAAAACCACAAGCGAGCTGATTTTTCGGCTTTCCATAATCTCAAGCGCTTCGGCAATAAGCGTATCAGGCGTGACCGTTTTCGGTGACTTAGTCATAATGTCATCGACACGTCGTCCAAGCAGATCTGGCGCCATATGACGGCGCAAATCGCCGTCGGTGACTAGTCCGGCGAGTTTTGAATCGGGTGTTACGACGATCACGCAACCAAGCCCCTTCGAGCTGATGGTGACAATCGCTTCCGACATCATCTTGCCGAGCACGATGAGCGGCAGCCGATCCCCTGTATGCATAACGGCAGAGACTTGCCGCAACTGTGCGCCAAGCTTGCCGCCGGGGTGATAGCGACGGAAATCCTGCGACGTAAAACCACGGCTTTCCAACAAGGCAACGGAGAGTGCATCGCCCAGCGCCAATTGCATCGTGGTTGATGTTGTTGGCGCAAGACCATTCGGGCAAGCTTCCTGCGCTTTGGGCAGGCACAAGCAAATATCGGCACCAAGCCCAAGCGAGCTATCCGCACGCGAAGTGATCGCAATAAGCTTAACCCTATTGTGACGGGCATAGGCAATAATGTCGGCTAATTCGGAGGATTCGCCGGACCACGACATTGCCAGAATCACGTCGTCCGGTTGGATCATACCGAGATCGCCATGGCTGGCCTCACCGGGATGCACGAAATGCGCGGGCGTTCCGGTGGATGCCATTGTTGCGGCAATTTTCCGCCCAACATGGCCCGATTTGCCCATGCCTGAAATGATTACACGGCCCGGTGCGGTTAAAATCGCTTGAACAGCTTTGGTAAAAGCATCGCCTAGCTCGGCACCCATCGCATCGTGAAGTAATTTAAGACCTGCGACTTCGGTTGAAAGCGTGCGTTGGGCCGATTGAATTGCCGAGTGTTGAGCCAAGATTGGTTCCTTTTAGATCAATGCCTTAAGCGCCGTGCGAAATTCATCACGCAGATCGACGCGATCCAACGCATATGCCACGTTTGCCGTTAAAAACCCAAGCTTGGTTCCGGTGTCGTGAACACGGCCTTCAAAGACGTGGGCATAAAACGGTTCGGAACGTTGCAATGTGACCATTGCATCCGTCAGCTGAATTTCTCCGCCAGCACCACGCGGTTGGCTAGCCAAAAGCTCGAAAATTTTAGGCGATAACAAGTAGCGCCCCGAAATCGCAAGGTTCGAGGGTGCCGTCCCTTGTTTCGGTTTTTCGACCATGGCCTTAATAGGAAGCGCAGTCGGCGAGCCCTTTTGAACATCGACAATGCCATATCGATGCGTTTCGTCGTCAGGGACCTGATAAACGCCAATCATATTTCCACCGACGGACGCCTGCGCCTCAATCATCGATTTAAGACATGGCTCAGCGCTTTGATGCAACATATCTGGCAGTAAGACCGCAAAAGGTTCATTGCCAACGAGATCGCGCGCGCACCATACCGCGTGTCCAAGACCAAGAGGTTCTTGTTGCCGCGTAAAGCTCGTTGTACCCGCGATTGGCAAGTCACGGGCGAGTTCGATCAGATCCACGTCGCGGTGCCGGTCTTTCAGCGTCCGGTCTAACTCGAAGGCGATATCAAAATGATCTTCAATCGACCCCTTATTTCTTCCCGTCACAAAGATGAAGTGCTCGATTCCAGCCGCGCGCGCTTCGTCGACGACGTGTTGGATAACAGGTCGATCAACAACCGTGAGCATCTCCTTCGGGATCGCCTTTGTCGCGGGTAAAAAACGGGTACCGAGGCCAGCGACAGGAAAGATAGCTTTGCGGATGCGTTGCATGATCAAGCCGATTCGGAGGAGCTAGAGGACCGATATATCCCAACCCGTCTAACTTATTTTCGCTCCAACGGAAATATTACTACCCGGGGGAGAGGGTAAAAGTTCGAATGATCAAGAAAAAATAAACGATTCAACGCTCACTATGTTCCCGATCGAACCGAATTGGGAACAAAATGTCGATAATTTTTGGTCGTTTTACATTAGTTGCAGCCTTGGCTTGGACACTGACCTCCGTGTCACCGACGGTATCAGCCTATGCCGCTGGCGCTCAAAAGCTCGAAGTGGCGTCAAAAACGTCCCAATTCCGCGCTTATATCGACCGGCTTTGGCCAATCGCTCAATCCCGTGGTGTCACGCGCGAAACCTTTTTGAGCGCCTTTAATGGCATAACAGCGGATCAAGAGGTAATCGATCTCACAAAAAAGCAATCCGAATTTGTAAAACCGATTTGGGACTATCTCGCCAGTGCGGTTTCTGCCAACCGATTGGAGCGGGGCGCGAAATTGGCCAATGTAAATTCGGCCACGCTCGATGCGATTGAGCGGCGCTTTGGTGTTGATCGCGAAGTCGTGCTTGGTGTTTGGGGTATGGAAACCAATTTTGGCGGCTTTACGGGCGGCAAAGATATCATCCGCTCGCTCGCTACATTGGCATCCGTTGGTTACCGCGGCACCTATTTTCGCGATGAACTCATAAGCGCGCTTCTGATTTTACAACAGTATCACGTTGCACGCTCAGATTTTAAAGGCTCGTGGGCCGGTGCAATGGGACAGACGCAATTCATGCCGTCGTCCTTCCAGAAATTCGCCGTCGATTTTGACGGTGATGGCAAAAAAGATATTTGGACCAATGTCCCCGATGCTCTGGCTTCAACGGCAAATTATTTGAAGCAGAACGGGTGGCAGCCCGGCCTTCCATGGGGATTTGAAGTCACGATACCGCATGGCTTCGATTACCACATCCATCACGCAACCTTTGAGGATTGGTCACGCCAGGGTGTCCGAACGGCGGATGGAAAACCGATGCCGCGCTCGGGCGAGGCCAATCTCTTTTTCCCAGCAGGCGCAGATGGCCCGGCCTTTCTCGTCACAAGCAATTATGACGTGATCAAACGTTATAATAATTCGGATGCCTATGCGCTGGGTGTCGCAATGCTTGGGGATCGAATTTTTGGCGCAAGCCCATTGCACGCGTCTTGGCCGGTTGAAGATCCAATTTTAGGCTTGCAACAACGAATTGAACTTCAACAAGCGCTCAGCGCTTTGGGCTATGATGTGGGCGAACCTAATGGCCGCATTGGCTCGCGCACACGGGATGCAATCCGCGATTTTCAAGACAAGCGCGGGTTGCGGCCGGATGCATATGCCGGCCGCAGGGTGCTTGAGGCGTTACGGGTAAGATAACGAATAGAATAATTTTATCCGCTCCGTGATTACCGCGGCAGTGTCGTGCTTCCCATCAAATGCTTGTCGACACTGTGAGCTGCTTGGCGCCCTTCGCGGATTGCCCAGACAACAAGCGACTGTCCACGGCGCATATCGCCACACGCGAAAATCTTCTCGACACTTGATTTGTAAGCGACCATATCAGCCGCCACATTGCCGCGCGGATCGAGTTTGACTTCTGCCTCTGCCAACATGCCTTCCGCAATCGGGGACACAAAGCCCATTGCAAGAAGAACAAGATCAGCCTTCAACTCAAATTCTGAGCCGGGAATAGGCTGGAATTTTTCGTCAACGCGCACGCAATGCAGCGCCTTTACCGCGCCATCTTCGCCGGAGAAGGAAACGGTATTAACCGCGAAATCGCGCTCGGCACCTTCTTCTTGGCTGGACGAGGTGCGCATTTTCATGGGCCAATTCGGCCATGTCATGAGCTTGTTTTCTTTCTCGGGTGGACACGGCATGATTTCGATCTGCGTGACCGAAAGCGCACCCTGACGGATCGACGTGCCGATGCAATCCGAGCCCGTATCACCACCGCCGATGACAACAACATGTTTGCCATTCGCCAGGATTGGCTCGTTGGACTTCAACGGCTCATGCGAGACGCGGCGGTTTTGCTGTGGCAGGAAATCCATCGCGAAATGGATACCGTGTAGATCGCGCCCCGGCACGGGTAGATCACGCGGCTTTTCTGAACCACCGGCCAAGATAACAGCATCATAGGATGCCTTGAGATCTTGGAGCGATTTATCGACGCCAACGTGAACATTATAGTGGAAGACAACCCCTTCGGCTTCCATCTGCGCCACGCGGCGGTCGATAAGATGCTTTTCCATTTTAAAGTCAGGAATGCCGTAGCGCATCAAGCCGCCTGCTTTGCTGTTCTTCTCAAACACATGAACTTCATGTCCCGCACGCGCCAATTGCTGCGCGCTGGCTAGGCCAGCTGGGCCGGAACCGATTACGGCAACCCGCTTACCGGTGAGTTTGGCGGCTGGTTCTGGCGCAATCCAGCCTTCTTCCCACGCGCGGTCAACAATGGCGCATTCGATCGATTTGATCGTAACAGGGCTATCATTGAGGTTCAGCGTGCAGCTTGCTTCACAAGGCGCTGGGCAGATGCGGCCTGTAAATTCCGGGAAGTTGTTCGTCGAGTGAAGATTGCGCGACGCCTCCTGCCAATCCCCATGATAAACAAGATCATTCCAGTCCGGGATCTGATTGTTCACCGGGCAGCCATTATGGCAATAAGGAATACCGCAATTCATGCAACGTGCGGCTTGATCCTTGGTCGCTTCTTCCGAAAGCGGGATCACAAATTCCTTATAATGGCGGATACGATCAGCCGCCGGTGCATAGCGCCGATCGCGACGATCGATTTCAAGAAAGCCTGTTACCTTGCCCATCTTACTCTCCCGCAACCGCTAAAGGTTGGTTCTCATTCTCGGCCATCAATTCCTTGAGTGCGCGGCGATATTCAACCGGCATCACTTTGCGGAACTTGCCTTTGTAATCGTCCCAATGATCAAGAATCTCGCGGGCACGGGTCGAGCCTGTGTAACGCGCGTGATTTTCGATCAGCATATGCAGACGTTCGGCGTCATGACGCGTCATGTCACCCATAACGTCGACGCGACCATGACCTTCGAGATCGCCGGAGGAGTGGTTGAGACGCTGGTTGAGCTCCTCTTCTTCCGCCACTGGCTCAAGTTCCACCATCGCCATGTTGCAACGCTCGGCGAAATTACCTTCTTCATCGAGCACATAAGCGATACCACCCGACATGCCGGCGGCGAAATTGCGCCCCGTCTTGCCGAGCACAACAACAATGCCGCCCGTCATATATTCGCAACCATGATCGCCTGTGCCTTCGACAACCGCGATGGCACCAGAGTTACGAACCGCAAAACGCTCGCCCGCAACACCGCGGAAATAGCATTCACCCTGGATCGCACCATAGAGCACGGTATTGCCAACGATGATCGACTCATGCGGCACGATCTGCGTAGCGTGCTTTGGCGGATAGATGATGAGCTTGCCGCCCGAAAGACCCTTGCCAACATAGTCATTGGCCTCGCCTTCGAGTTCCATGGTCACGCCGCGCGCCACCCATGCGCCGAAGCTCTGGCCAGCGGTACCCTTCAGCGACACATGGATTGTGTCATCCGGCAGGCCCTTATTGCCATAGCGCTTCGCCACTTCACCCGACAGCATCGCGCCTGCCGTGCGGTTGAGGCTCTTGATTGTCGTTTCGATCTTCACCGGTGTGCGATGCTCAAGCGCCGAAGAAGCCTTCTCGATCAGCGTGCGGTCGAGCACCGATTCCAAGTGATGATCTTGTAGCATCGAGTGATGAATGTCGGTTGGCTTCTCGGCATGCGGCTTCAAGAACAGTTTCGAGAAGTCGAGACCCTTGGCCTTCCAATGATCGATCGCTGTATCACGATCAAGCATCTGCATCTGGCCGACCATTTCATCGAAATTGCGATAGCCGAGACGTGCCATTTCTTCGCGCACTTCTTCAGCTACGAAGAAGAAGAAATTGATGACATGCTCGGGCAGGCCAACAAAGCGCTTGCGCAACACAGGATCCTGCGTCGCAACACCCACAGGGCAGGTGTTGAGATGGCATTTGCGCATCATGATGCAGCCCGCCGCAATCAACGGTGCGGTTGCGAAGCCGAATTCATCGGCACCGAGCAAGGCACCAACGATCACGTCGCGGCCGGTACGAATACCGCCATCGACCTGCACGGCAATACGCGAGCGCAGATTATTTTTCACCAGCGTTTGATGTGTTTCAGCGAGACCGATTTCCCATGGGCTACCGGTATGCTTAATCGAAGTGAGTGGAGAAGCTCCCGTGCCCCCCTCAAAGCCCGAAATCGTCACATGATCGGCGCGTGCTTTCGAGACGCCTGCAGCGACCGTACCAACGCCAATTTCAGAGACGAGCTTCACTGAGACTTGCGCCGCCGGATTCACATTCTTCAAATCGTAAATCAGCTGCGCCAAATCTTCGATCGAATAGATGTCATGATGCGGCGGTGGCGAAATCAAGCCCACGCCTTGCGTCGAGTGGCGCACTTTCGCAATCACCGCATCGACCTTGTGACCGGGCAATTGTCCGCCTTCGCCGGGCTTTGCACCCTGCGCCATTTTGATCTGCATCATGTCGGAATTGACGAGATATTCCGTCGTCACGCCGAAGCGACCCGACGCCACTTGCTTAATCGCCGAGCGCATGGAGTCGCCATTCGCCAATGGCTTGAAACGATCGGCTTCTTCGCCACCTTCGCCCGTGTTCGACTTGCCGCCAATGCGGTTCATCGCAATCGCGAGTGTTGTGTGCGCTTCGCGCGAGATTGAGCCGAAGGACATCGCGCCGGTCGCAAACCGCTTCACGATCGAGCTTGCATTTTCAACTTCGTCCAAAGGCACAGGCTTGCGGCTGTCTTCTTCCGCACTCTTGATGCGGAAGAGGCCACGAATCGTCAAAAGCCGTTCCGATTGCTCGTTCAAGAGCTTCGCATATTCGCGATATTTGTCTTGCGCATTGCCACGCACCGCGTGCTGCAAGAGCGAAACAGATTGTGGAGACCAAGCATGCGCTTCGCCGCGCATACGGAAGGCATATTCACCACCCACATCAAGCGCATCGCGCAACACAGGCGAATTGCCAAATGCGTCTGAATGACGGCTTACGGTTTCTTGCGCAACTTCGGGGAGGCCTACGCCACCAATTCGCGAATGTGTACCTGCGAAGTATTTTGCAACAAAGTCATCCGCCAAACCAATAGCGTCGAAAATCTGTGCGCCACAATAGGATTGGTAGGTCGAGATGCCCATCTTGGACATAACCTTCAAAATGCCTTTACCGACCGACTTGATGAAGCGCTTCTCGACTTCATAGGCCGAGACGTCATCTTGCAAGCCCTTCGCCATGTCGCCAAGTGTTTCGAACGCAAGCCATGGATTGATGGCTTCGGCGCCATAGCCAGCAAGGCAGGCAAAATGATGCACTTCACGTGCTTCACCGGTTTCCACGACAAGGCCAACCGAGGTGCGCAAGCCCTTGCGGATCAAATGATGATGCACGGCGGCGGTTGCGAGCAGTGCCGGAATTGGAATCCGGTCGGGGCCGACCATACGGTCAGAGAGCACAATGATATTGTAGCGTCCCTTCACGGCGGCTTCAGCACGCTCGCAAAGACGCTCAAGCGCTTCTTCCATACCATCCGCGCCTTGCTCGGTCGGATAGGTGATATCGAGCGTTTTGGTATCGAAGCTGTCTTCGATATGCCCAATCGAACGTATCTTTTCGAGATCGCCATTGGTCAGAATCGGCTGACGCACTTCAAGCCGCTTGCGGCGTGAATTGCCTTCAAGATCAAAGATGTTCGGGCGCGGTCCTATGAAGGACACGAGGCTCATCACCAATTCTTCGCGGATCGGATCAATCGGCGGATTGGTCACTTGCGCGAAGTTCTGCTTGAAATAGGTGTAGAGCAGTTTCGACTTGTCCGACATCGCCGAAATAGGCGTATCCGTGCCCATTGAGCCAACGGCCTCTTGACCCGTTGTCGCCATAGGCTCGAGCAAAATGTCGAGGTCTTCACGCGTGTAGCCAAAGGCTTGCTGACGGTCGAGCAGTGACACATCGGTGCGTGGCGCGCGTGGCTCAACAGGCCGCAAATCTTCGAGAACAATTTGTGTGTTCTTCAACCATGCAGCATAGGGGCTTGCGGTTGCGAGGCTTTCCTTGATCTCTTCGTCGGAGACAATACGACCTTCTTCCAAATCAACGAGCAACATCTTGCCCGGTTGCAAACGCCATTTTGTGACGATTTTTTCTTCCGGTACAGGCAACACGCCCATCTCAGATGCCATCACGACAAGGCCTTCGTCGGTGACATAATAGCGGGCTGGACGCAGACCATTACGATCAAGCGTTGCGCCGATCTGGCGGCCATCCGTGAAGGCGACGGCGGCAGGGCCGTCCCATGGTTCCATGAGCGCTGCGTAATATTCATAAAACGCGCGGCGCTGCTCATCCATGAGCGGATTACCAGCCCATGCTTCAGGGATCAGCATCATCATCGCATGAGCGAGCGAGTAGCCGCCCTGAACCAAAAATTCGAGCGCATTGTCAAAGCATGCGGTATCGGACTGGCCTTCGTAAGAAATCGGCCAAAGCTTCGAGATTTCGGTGCCGAAAAGCTCCGAGTCGACAGAGGCCTGACGCGCCGCCATCCAGTTCACATTGCCGCGCAGCGTGTTGATTTCGCCATTATGGGCGACCATCCGATAAGGGTGCGCGAGTGACCAGGTCGGGAATGTGTTGGTCGAGAAGCGTTGATGCACCAGCGCAACCGCTGACTCCAAACGCTCATCGCGCAAATCAGGGAAGTAATCGCCCAACTGCGTCGCGAGCAACATGCCCTTATAAACAAGTGTGCGTGCCGAGAGCGAAACCGGATAAAAACCCTTCGTCGCTGGGTTGCCGAGATTATAGATCGTGTTTGAAATCACCTTGCGCAGAATGAACAGGCGACGCTCGAACGAATCCGTGTCTGCAATGCCTGCACCACGGCCAATAAAGATCTGGCGATGGGTAGGCTCGGTTGGCTTTACGCTTTCGCCCAAGCAGGAACTATCCACAGGCACATCGCGCCAGCCCAAGAAAATCTGGCCTTCTTCGACGACAACGCGCTCAATAATGGCTTCGCAGAGCTTACGGCCTTCCGCATCGTGCGGCAAAAACACGTGACCAACGGCATATTGCTCTGGTGCCGGCAGTGTGAAGCCAAGCTTCGCGCATTCTTCTGACAAAAACCGATGCGGAATTTGCACCAGCATACCGCAACCGTCGCCAGCCTTAGGGTCTGCGCCGACAGCGCCGCGATGGTCGAGGTTCAACAAGATTTGCAAGCCCATCTCGACAACAGAATGGGACTTGCCACGCTTCATATCGGCGACAAAGCCTACGCCGCAGGAATCTTTTTCAAGCGAGGGGTCATAGGAGCCAGAGGCTTCCGGTAGGCCTGCATTACGCAGCACATCCGCTTTCGACGGGGCAACCATCGCTGAAGATGATAAAACGCCACTCGTTTCCGTGCTCATAGCTCTCTCCCCGGTCTAGATGCGCCTTTGCCGATGATCGACAAACCCGCTGGTTTGGGGGGCCGTTTTTGAGGAGGAGGTGGGTCGCGCCCCTTCTTGCGCCCGCTTCCTGCGGGCGCGACCAGCTAGAAGCTGATAAGCGCCCTACGCCCGCGTTTTGCGGGCGGCACGTTTAACGCCGCCAAGGGTGGTGCGCTTTTGCGTCGTCGACGAATGAAGAGTGCCGTTCAGCCGCATGGAACTTCCAAACCCTACTGGCAACGCCAGAATAATAATCTTGAAAATGGGACAGTAAGGCTGTCCTATTTCGCGCCGACAATTACATGTTTTTTTAGACTGCACAAGAGGGCAGCTAGGTGAATCTTTTTAGATACGCCTCGCCCTTTTCAATGGATCCGTCTAAGTGCAGTCTCAACGCCAGAATCGGAGTGGAAAATAATGATCAATCTAGCGAGTGATAATGTCGTCGGTGCTTCAAAGCAGGTTTTAGAGGCTTTAATTGCGGCCAATTCAGGGGCGGAAGCAGCCTATGGCTCGGATCATTATACGAATGAGGCCGAAGCGATGTTGGCCGAAATTTTCGAGCACGAAGTCAAAGTATTTCTCGTAGCAACGGGTACAGGGGCAAACGCGCTCGCTTTGGCCGCGCTCTCGCCGCCTTGGGGAGCCATTTTCTGCCATGAAGAAAGCCATGTCGCAGATGACGAGTGCGGCGCGCCGGAAATGTTCACCGATGGCGCGAAGCTCATCGGTTTGCCGGGGATCAATGGCAAAATCACCGCCGAGCGCCTCGAAACCGCCATCGCCCGCTATCCGAAAGGGGTAGTCAAGGCCGTGCAGCCTGCGGCCGTTTCCATTTCGCAGGTTACCGAGTCCGGAACGATCTACACTTTGGAAGAGATCGCCCGGATCGGCGAAGTAGCCCGTCGGCACGATTTAGGCTTCCATTTAGACGGAGCTCGCTTTGCCAATGCACTCGTCGCGCTCAATTGCACGCCGGCTGAAATGACTTGGAAGGCGGGCGTCGACATTGTTTCCTTTGGTGCCACAAAAAATGGCGGCCTTGCTTGCGAGGCCGTTGTCTTTTTTGATCCGGCCAGAGCCGAGCATTTCGGCTTCCGGCGGAAGCGGTCGGGACATACGGTGTCGAAAGGCCGCCTTTTGGGGGCCCAAATGTCCGCCTATCTCAAGAATCACCATTGGCTGGATAATGCCCGCCATGCCAACGCAATGGCGGCGCGTTTGGTCCAAGGCCTTAGCGGATTGCCGGGCGTTCGTCTGCCTTGGCCGTCTCAAGCGAACGAAGTTTTTGCTATTTTGCCGAAAGGAACCGCGAAAAGCTTGGCAGATGCGGGCGTTCGCGCGGCACCTTGGTACGAATTGAGCGTCAGCCTACCGCCTCATGAAAAGATTAGCGGCGACGAAGTTTTTTGGCGCTTTGTGACGAGTTTTGAAACGAAGGCCGAGGAAATCGATCAGGTAATTAAATTGGCACGAGGATAAAACGAAAGTCCTTCGACAAGGGCCTGAAAGCCAGGCTCAGGATGAGGAATAATCAATCCACCTCACCCTGAGCCACGGCGAAGCCGTGAATCGAAGGGTCTTATTAAACCCCTTACGCCGCGTTGGCCTCAAGCACCTTGGCTTGTGAATTAGCTGCGATCGGAATGACCCGAGGCTTCTTGGCTTCTGGTACCTCGCGCACTAAATCGACGTGTAATAGGCCGTTCTCTAAGCTTGCACCGGTAACTTGGACATGATCAGCAAGCTGGAACCGGCGGACAAAGGCCCGCGCCGCAATGCCTTGATGCAAGACCTCGCGCTTCGCGTTTTCCGCTTCGGCCTGCTTTTCTCCCGAAATCGTTAGGGTGTTTTCTTTGACTTCGATCGATAATTCGGGCTCCGCAAAACCGGCAACTGCAACTGTAATTCGGTAAGCGTTGTCGTCGGTTCGCTCAATATTATAGGGCGGATAGGTCGTGGCTTCCGGCCCCGTTGCTTGATCTAACAGAGAAAAGATACGGTCAAAGCCGATGGTTGACCGATAAAGGGGGGAGAGATCAAAGTGACGCATATGCATATCCTCCAATTGAAGCGACATGAAGTCATGAGGTTCGTCCCATTGGGCCCGAGCCTTTAGACAGGCAACCGGAATGGTCTGCCTGTCACTGAGGTAGGTAGTGTGAAGCTGGGCTTCAAGGGGTGTGTTGGAGGATCGTGTGAAGCATTTGGTTCGGCAAAATCTTGTATCCATTCCCGACAATCCGATACCGGATGGTGCTCTGGTTGAGCGCGTTGAAACGAGGGATGGTGTAACGCTTCGCGCTGCCATTTGGCGGCCGAGGACACTTGAAAACGGTAAAGTTATCCTTGTTTTGCAAGGTCGAACCGAATTTGTTGAACGCTACGCTGAGACAGTGCGCGAGCTGCTTAATCGCGGCTTTCACGTCATTGCTTTTGATTGGCGCGGGCAGGGCGGATCAGAGCGGCTGCTTGCCAATCCCCGCAAAGGCCATGTTGGCCGCTTTGACGATTATAGGTCTGATCTCGCAGCCATAATCGACCAAATTATGCCCCGATTTAACGGGCTTCGGCGCATGGCCTTGGCCCATTCCATGGGTGGGGCGGTGCTGCTGAGCGCGTTAGCTCAGGATGACAATTTGTTTGATCGATGCGTCTTATCGGCCCCAATGATCGGCCTTTCTATGGTTAAACGCCCCGAACTCGCTCATTTCTCCGCGCGCCTCTTGGCAGGCCTTGGCCTTTCGCGCTCTTATGTGCCGGGTGGCTCGGATGGCGCGACCTTTCCTTTTGAGGATAACCCGTTAACGCAGGATGAGCACCGCCACGGTATTGCGGCCAAAGTCTTTGAAATTGCTCCGGATTTGGCCATTGGCAGCCCAACCATCGGCTGGACGTCGACGAGTTTCAGCGCCATGGCCGATTTACAAGATCCGTCAACACCGGCCCGGATAGGCACGCCGATTTTGATCGCGGCGGGGCCCCAGGATCGGATTACGTCAACGCTTGCTGCACGCGTTTTTGCCGAGCGCCTTAAAAACGGACAATTCCTTGCCATTGACGGGGCAGAGCACGAGGTTTTGTTAGAAATTGAACCAATTCGCCAAGCCTTTTGGTCGGCTTTTGATCAATTTACCGCCTAATATCAGGCGTTTAGCAACTCCATTGCGGCCGCATGCGTACGCTTGTCGCCCGCCGCAATAATCGAGCCGCCATTGACGGGTGAGCCACCATCCCAGGTCGTTACAATGCCGCCAGCGCCTTCAATGATGGGGATGAGCGCGACAATATCGTAAGGCTTTAAATTGGATTCAATCACCAAATCGATAAATCCGGCAGCAACCATACAAAAAGCATAGCAATCGTAGCCAAACCGCGTCAGACGGACCGCTTTTTCGACCTTTTGAAAGGATTTCAACTCTTTGGCGTCGAACATCGTTGTCGAGGTGCAGGACAAAGTAGCGTCCGCCAAATTGGCGCAAGCGCGGGTTTTGAGGGGCCTGTCGCCCGCGGGCGTCCGCAAGGTGGCCGCACCGCCATCTCCAAAAAAGCGCTCTTTGGTGTAAGGCTGGTTCATCATACCAAAGGCGGGATGGCCGTTCCGGGTAAGCCCGATCAGGGTTCCCCACAAAGGAAGTCCCGAAATAAAGGCTTTGGTCCCGTCAATCGGGTCGAGCACCCAGACAAATTCCGCATCGGGCTTTTCCGAACCAAATTCCTCGCCAATAATGCCGTGGTCGGGGAAGGTTGTTTTAATCCGCGAGCGCATAACCGCTTCGCTGGCGCGATCCGCTTCCGTCACGGGGTCGAACGCGCCGCCATTCGATTTATCAACCGCACTTAACGATGACCGGAAAAAAGGCAAAATAGCCGCACCGGATAGGGAGGCGAGCTCATCTACAAAGGCTGAAAAGTCGACGGCGGACATACTCATCTCCGGTCAAAATTGAGTGTGTTCTGATAGCTTGGCTGGGCCGGATTCGCAATTCGGCGAAAAACAAGCTGCAAAGGATCGGTATTTTACCGAAATTCACATTTTGCATAGCTTGCAAAGCAGCTATGCAAAATATAAAGTAATCCCCTATCTTATTGATATTTATATATTTTTAATAAGTTTACACTAACCATTGATCCTATTGGTAAAATTTTTGCCAATAACGCTCTTGCATTTTGTGCAGCGCAAGAGCATTTTGTTGCAGTGCGATATCGCTGGATCAGTGATATCCGCGGCCCTTCTTGGGCGTTTCCTCCCTAGACTTGGGCCGCCCTTTGGGCGGCCTCTTTTTTTGTCTATTGGTTGGAATTATTCGGCGGCAAGGTCCAGCGGCTGGCATTCCGCGTCGATAAAAGCGATGAGTTGACCCGCCATAATTGTTAAATTCCGTTGCAATTCCTCAAATTCGGGCAGGTGCTCGAGGCGCCTTTCGTTCAAATAAAGCCCGCGGTTAATTTCAATTTGCACCGCATGAATGCCCGTTTCGGGATTACCATAGTGTTCGGTAATGTAACCACCGGCATAGGGCCTGTTACGGGCAACCACATAGCCTAAATCGCGTAAACTCGCTTCAATAAAGTCCGGAATGGACGGATCGGCGCTCGTTCCAAATCGATCACCAATCACGATATCGCAATCAAAGCTTTCTGAGCGGGCCACCGCCGCAGAAGGCATGGAGTGGCAATCGACCAGCACTGCTAGCCCGTGCCGACGCTGAGCCGTAATCAATGCTCGCGCCAGCGCGCGATGATAGGGCTTATATAGCGTCTCGATCCGCTCAAGCGCTTCATCAATCGTTAAAGGGTGCCGATAAATGTCATGGCCGTCGCCCACCGTGCGAGGAATTGTCCCCAATCCGCTTGCGACCCTCAACGACCGCGTATTCACAAAAGGCGGCAGCCGGCTGCTAAACATCCGCGGATCGAGCTCGTAGGGCTCGCGATTAACGTCGATATAGGCGCGGGGAAACTCTACTTTCATTAGTGAGCCGCCAATAGCCGTGACATGATCGAATAAAGCGTCGACATCCACATCTTCCGAGCGCCGCAGAGAGAGTGGGTCTAATCGAGAGGCCGAAAGAAACGCTTCCGGATAGTTGGCCCCCGAATGCGGCGAGTTAAATAGCACGGCGGCTGGCCCCGAAAGCGGGTGTACAAGCCGAAAAGCGGGCTCAAACTGGCAGGTTAGCTCGTTTGTCATCCCAATCCGTGCCTTTTGAGAAATAGGGTGGATAGGTTATTTTTATCTCATAACGCTTAAGGCCATTAATTTGATCAGATCTTAAGATCATTGTCCAATTTCGGTCCTATTTTCACGGGTTGTTTACCAAATCCGTTTCATAAGACGATGTGAAACGGAGTGAGGCGAGATGATCGGTGGCGAGCTTTCAAGGCGTATCCTATTGGCGGAAGACGATAATGATATGCGTCGGTTCTTGGTCCGGGCGCTTGAACAGGCCGGATATCAGGTTGCCTCCTTCGATAATGGCCTTGCAGCCTATCACCGTCTGCGGGAAGAGCCGTTTGAACTACTCCTCACGGATATCGTAATGCCAGAAATGGACGGTATCGAGCTTGCCCGCCGCGCGACCGAGCTTGATCCGGAAATAAAGGTCATGTTTATCACTGGTTTTGCCGCTGTGGCGCTCAATCCGGATTCGGATGCGCCCAAGGATGCCAAGATACTGTCAAAGCCTTTCCATCTCAAAGACTTGGTCAACGAGGTCCAAAAGCTGCTCATCGCGGCCTAATACCGACTTCTGGACAGAAATTTACCGGATACGGCTTGCAACTGGCGGCATCTGCCGCTATACGCTCGCCACACCTTAAAGCGGGCTTGCCCGTTCAGGGCGCGTAGCTCAGCGGTAGAGCACTACGTTGACATCGTAGGGGTCACAGGTTCGATCCCTGTCGCGCCCACCATTTGGTGACGGAATTTGAGGATTTGGCGCTGGTAACGGCACAGATTCTAGGTTATGGAAGACGCAAAGCGGGAAACCGCGCAGAATTTTGGATAGGATACGGTTATGAAAATCCGCAACAGCTTAAAGAGCCTCCGCGAGCGTCACCGCGATAACCAGCTGGTTCGCCGCAAGGGCCGCGTTTATATCATCAACAAGACCCAGCCACGCTACAAGGCTCGTCAGGGCTAATCGCCGAAGGCTGCTTTGTCGCGGCCCGTCCGGTTGATGTATTGAATTGTTAAAGCCTCGCGTAAGCGGGGCTTTTTGCGTTTTAGCTTGCGCAAGTCTGGCCTATCCATCGGGGTAGACATAGAGAGCCGATGGATTAAAGATAAAGTCAAGTGTAGCTGATGTCATTGTTACGGAATTGTTGAGGCGTCAAAGTGGTGTATCGTCGTAGTTTATTATTTGGTTGGTTCATCGTATTCGCTGGCATCGCTACGGCCCAGTGCAAGGACAAAACCGTCAATGCAGCAGATCCTAAGAAACAAACATTTGATGGCTTTGCTTCGATTGCCATAACCAAAGATGATATGAGTTATCCGGGTAGAGAATTTTCGCTTGGCCGTAGCGCTCTCGTCGGAAACGCAGTGGTGTTTTATCCACTTTCAAATGATTTCGGAATTCAGACGGACGTAGAATTAAATCAATTCAAATATGATAATAACGCCATCGATGGCAACTCCATGAATGGGGCTATTGGCTTTCATGGTTTCTGGCGTGATCCCGATAAGGGCCTTTTTGGTATTCAGGCAAATGCAGCGCGTACCCGAACTGATATAACCGGAGCACGTTACCAGAACGAAAGGTATCTTATTGGGCCTGAGGCTGCTTATTTTTCTGACCGCCATTCATTTTACGGCCGTGCAAATTACCTCTCATCTTCTTTAACACTCGATGCCGGATCTTTTAACCAGACCGCTCCGGCAACTGGCTTCTCACTGGAAAGCGAATGGCGTTATTTCATGTCCGATCATTTGATGGTTTCTGCTCTTGTAGGCTATGAAAGATTTTCCCGTTCTGCGCCCGGCCGCGTTGGATATACCTATGATTTTTACAGAGCTGGGATTATGGCTGAATATCAGATTCAGTCCAGTCCGATAAGCCTGTTTTCTCAGGCAAGTTTTCACAGGATTAGCTATATTAGCGATAAAGATATATCGAGTATCGAACTTGATGAATCCAGATTACTTATGGGCATAAAATATAGTATTAGCGATAAAACTCTTTTTCTTCGCGAGCGTTCTGGCGCTTCGTTAAAAAACTTTCCTGAATTTCACTATGTTGATGATATTGGAGGGTGATCGAGACAAAAAATTTTATTGAACAATCTCTCCTAGCGGTACCCCGATAACCATTTGTTTCGCCGCAGGGGTCACGTTTATATTATCAACAAGACCCAGAAGCAATACAAAGCGCGGCGGGGGTTATAATTAGCCGCTGATTGAGTTCAGAGTTTTGTGCGACCTTTGAAGCCCCGTTTACGCGGGACTTTTTGCGCTTCATGAACAGTCGGC
Organism: Hyphomicrobiales bacterium; assembly: GCA_947455725.1. Lineage (GTDB taxonomy): Bacteria > Pseudomonadota > Alphaproteobacteria > Rhizobiales > Beijerinckiaceae > CAIUPE01. The sequence continues at coordinate 29,886 of CANGPL010000001.1, forward strand.
CAGCCGCCAGTGTTACCTGTGCAATTAAGAACGTTCGATAAGTACTATAAAAAAATTCATATTTGGAAATAACTTTAATTTGTTCTAAGATTGGGGATTATATTCGGACCGTTCTGTTCACAAGTGAGTTGGGTATTTCGTGTGATCCGATTAAGTTTAATAGTCTCTTTTCTCGCAATTCTGATGTTCAGCGGTGGTGTTTCGAAGGTTGCGTCGGCTGCTAATATAATATGTCCGGGGCAAGCTGTATCGGTGGTGACTTGGGGTGCAGATCACAAAACGAGGACCACCACTGTGACAGCCTGTAACGGCTCGGTCACCAAGTCCGTCGCGGTCATCCAACCCACAGCTGTTGAAACATGGGCCGTCGATCATATTACAAAAACCACTACCTTTACCTTCGGGGACGGGACGACTACGCGCACTGTTGCTACCGTACAGCCGACTTCGGTCGTAACATGGGGGACGGACCGCATTACAAAGACGACGAAACTGATCTACGGCGATGGAACCATTATCAGATCGACGACGGCCATACAGCCCACCATAACAGGAGGTGTTTATTCCGCACCTGTGTATGCTTCGGATTGGGCCCAATCTGGCTCGTTAACAAAGCCATCGGTTAGCCCGATGAGTTATGTCTACGGCGATGGTACGACCGGACAAATTGGAGCGGGTACGGCCTTGCTCCCCTTTGATCAATCCGCCCTTTCTGCGCGCAGCATCACGGATCCAAACGCTGTGGTTAAGTCGTCGACCAATAGAGTTTATGATTTGAGCTGGGGAACGCCTGACAAGATGGGACCGACATATGCGGCTATGTTCACCTCCGGTTCCTACACGTATCCGTCCGAATTTACGATGATGGGACACACGATCTCCGGACAATGCGTCGATGGCCCAGCTAATGGGGGATGCGCTAACGGATTTGTCCTAGCGGCACCGCTATCAGACGTGATCGACGCGTATAATCAAGGATGGACGGGAAAGAACGTTAACGTTTTGATGTTTGATCAATATCACTGGACGATCGGGAATGGCGTTGCTGGTGGAGATTCCCATGGTATTACGACTATGTTTATTGCGAAACGCTATGCCATGGGCGCTAACTTACTCGGCTTGGACTTTTCTCTTGATTTGAATACCGGAAAGCCTCTCGGCGTCATTCGAGATTTTTCAGGTAGCGTTGCTGCAGGCGCAGCGATCCAAGTCATCAATATGAGTTTTGGAACAAATTATTGGAGTATCGTTGGCCGGACAGGCTCATCGATCCGTCGATACGATATTACTTATGTTGACAATGTAACGCGCTCATATGTTGCGGAAATCAATAACGTCATCGATGGAAGCATATCAATGACCGGGTTTAATGTCCGTGATGCCGTAGTTATTAAAGCTGCTGGTAATGACTCAATACCAGGAAATTTGGAAAATTATGCCAAAGCGCTGTCGGCCAATGCAACAATTTCACCCCGCCTCCTTATTGTGGGTGCTCTGACTAAAGCTGGTTCAGTCAGTTATCCTGCACGTATGGCCTCCTATTCGAACTATGCTGGCACGGTTACCGCCGTTCAAGACAGGTTTCTCGTCGCGAGCGGCACGGTGCCTTTTGCTGATGGCGCGTTGGCCATCGATGGATATCCTGTCAGCTCCACGGGGAATGAGGGAACGTCTTATGCCGCACCTCGGGTGGCCGGATACGTCGCAGTCGTTCGTCAGAAATTTCCTAATTTGACCGCTGCGCGAACCGCCGATATCCTTTTATCGACTGCACGTTACGATACGCTCTCGTGTTATCCTTATTGTAACAAGGCTATCTATGGTCAGGGGGAGGCCAGCCTTGGCCGTGCGCTGGCACCTGTCGGATATTTACGATAGGGTGTCCCTCTCGCTTAGATTATTTATTATGATCTCGGGCATGTATTGAAGATTTAGAAAAAGCAACTTTTTCAAAAAATAATAGGGCGGCATTTTTTGTTGGTGATTAAGTTATCGTTAAAACGTTATACTAATCAATATTAGAGCTTACTTGGAGAAGTAAGGCCTTAGCTGGATGATCGACGGGTTGCGGTGGTAAAGTCACTTGCGGAGTTTTTGTCGCGCAGGCAGCTACAATCCCTCTTCGCGCCAAATACGCTCAACCTTCTTGCGATTGATCAATTAACCTTCGCTTCCCAAAAGCTCACAGATCTTGCCGTATCCGTATCGGCCATTTTATTCGACAAGCCTGATAACAGCTAAACGCTGATCGTCATCATTCTTTTATAAGGCAGCCCGATGCGGGCCGCCTCAAGAATCTCATATGTCCGTCGCTCGGATGTGCCGAGCTTTTGAGAAACTTGGACGACTGTACCCCTAAGTTTGCCGACGTTCAGATCTTAGGTTTAAAAAATCGTGGATTTCCTTTAGATCATTTTATCCGAATCCAGATCCACAACGATACTCTTAAGCCGCCGGTTCTCTTTCTCTATGACCTTCAACTCTGTCAGCTGTGGTCTTGCCTTCCCACCAAACTTCTTACACCAAGTATATAATAGGTCGCGTCGCCTCTCCCAGCAGTCCCGCAAGCCTTGGCAACATCCACCCCCAACTACCAAGTCCAGATCGACCTGCCGCAAAATCTGCAAACAGTCCTCGTCTGAAACCCGCTTCCGAGCCATCTCATCCCCCTCTATTGTTACCAATATGGTGGCTTAACTTTAGAGAACTAAGATAATCAACACGTCCCAACCATGCTATAAGGCTCGTAAGGGCTAATCGGCTAATGATAGAGTTTAGAGTGCTGCGCGAAGTTTGAAGCCTCGTTTACCCGGGGCATTTTACATTTCTAGATGATTATCAGATTGTAAATTTGAAAAATACGCTTAAAATAAAGAAAATTTGGATTTTTTATAAACTATATGCGTAAGTGAGTTCGGTTGTAAAATTATGAATTTTCATGAAAAAATACCGAAACTAATTCTCGCAGTTTATCTTGTTTGTTTAGCATCCAAATCATTTGCTGCTGGCACCGTTGTTAAAAGAAATTATAACGTTGATAAAGAAACGGTCTACTATTCGGATAATACGAAAGTAATTTTAAGTTCTACCAGTAACGCTAAATCTTATAGCGGCTCGAATGAAATTGTAACCTATACGTTTGCGGACGGCACCGTGAATGTGGTGACAAATATCTCAAAGAGTAATGTAAAGTCTTTTAGTGGCTCGAATGAAGTCATAACCTATAAGTTTATGGACGGTACGACCAATGTGGTAAGCAATTCCTATACGAGCAGTGCGAAAACTTATAGCGGCTCAAGCGAAGTCCTAACCTATAAATTTGCGGACGGCATGAAGAATGTGGTGATCAAACCTTTTATAAGTTTCATGAAATTATATAATGGTGGCAACGAGTCTGTAACCTATAACTTCGCAGATGGTTCATCCAATTCTATAATAAATGCTGCTATAGACAGCACGAAATCTTATATTGGTTCTCAGGAATACGTAACTTATAAGTTTGCCGACGGAACGAGCAATCTGACAGTCAAATCAGCTATAGATAGCGCCATTTCATGGCGTTCAGACCATATCACTAAGACGACGGTATATAATTTCGCTGACGGTACAACTAATAGGGTTCTAACGAAGGTACCTGGCAGCATTGGACTTCCGAGTTATTCTGGCGGTGTTGAGACGAAGGTAACTACGTATGGTGACGGAACAACGTCAACTGCCACTTTTAATGCAACACGCAAAGTAACGACCTATAGTGGACCATCTGAAATAATTACTTATCAGTTCAGTGACGGAACCATTAATCAGGTACTCAATACTGCTTTGAGTAATACGACCACTTGGGCTGACGATCACGTCACAATGATAACAACTTATATCTTCTCTGACAGCACGACTAATCGAGTTTCATCGACGGTACCTGGCAACATTGGACTTCCGAGTTATTCTGGCGGCGTTGAGACGAAGGTCACTACGTATGGTGACGGAACAGCGTCAACTGCCACTTTTAATGCAACAGGCCGGATAACGACCTATAGTGGATCGTCTGAAATAATTACTTATCAGTTCAGTGACGGTACCACTAATCAAGTAGTCAATACTGCTTTGAGTAATACGACCACTTGGGCTGACGATCACGTCACGATGACTACAACTTATATCTTTCCTGACAGCACGACTAATCGAGTTTCATCGATAGTACCTGGTAGCATTGGACTTCCGAGTTATTCTCGCGGGGTTGAGACAAAGGTCACTACTTATGGTGATGGGACAACGTCAACTGCAACTTTCAACGCCATAGGCGCAACAACGACCTATAGCGGTTCTACTGCAATAGTTACTTATCAGTTCGCCGATGGCACGACAAATATCGTAACTAATATCGGGCAATTAACTTATAAGGCGCCAATCTTTACTGCTGCAATTTATCCGAATGATTGGAGTACTAACGGCGGCGTGAGCTTTCCTTCTACATCTGCCGCAACTAATACTGACGGAGACGCCAACTCAATCATAATTGAAGATGGATCCATATCACATCCCTTTAATCAATCGACGCTAACACCTAACGGTCCAACAGGTTCTGGCGCTATCAATGATCCAAATGCTGTAGTTAAAACAGCGAATATAATTTATAATTTAACGTGGGGTAATCCAGATAAAAATGGTCCTTCGTACTCACTTATATTTCCGAGATCGACGACGAGATTGCCAAGTAATTTTAATTGGCTTGGTATTTCTCTCAACGGCAGTAATACCTCCATCGGTGCAGCGCTTCTGCAACCAAATTTAGATGTTCTCACGGCGTGGAATCATGGATGGACTGGGAAGGGTGAAAATTTACTCGTCCTTGATGATTTAAACGGATTAAATGCTGGAACTTCTTCACACGCTTTTGCTACTACTTTTATTGCAGGCTATTATACGGCACACGGTTCAAACACATATATTTTAGATTATAATTTGACGGGTAATATTTATGCAACTAGCCCGTCCAAAATGACAGCAACACCCGCGTCAACATCGATTCAAATCATAAATGCGAGTTATGAAGTATTACCTTCAACAACGGTCGCTACTTCCCATATTAATTTTTATAATGGTGCCAGAAGTGTAGCTGATTTATCAGTTACTGACGCGACTATCGTTATGGCTGCTGGAAATGCTCCGAGCGGTTCGAGTGCCTCCGCAACAAGCGATAACGCCACCAGAATGGCAATGGTAAATGACAGCAGCATAAACCCACGTTTAATTTTGGTTGGAGCAACAAATCTAAGCTTTCTTGGTTTTCCACAATTAGCTTCTTATAGCAACTATGCTGGACCTAAAATTGATGTTCAGTCGCGATTTTTGGTAGCTTCCGGCAATGTTCCATGGGCTTATACTGCTACAACAATTGGAAATAATATGCCGTCTTCAACGTATGGTACGTCGTATGCTGCCCCATTAGTTGCAGGCTATGCTGCAATTGTTAGACAGAAATTTCCTAATCTAAGCGGTGCGAACGCAGCCGACATACTTTTAGCTACAGCACGTTATGATACGCTCTCATGCTATCCTAATTGTGATAAAGCTCAATATGGTCAGGGAGAAGCTAGTCTAAGTCGTGCTTTAGCACCTGTCGGATATTTAAGATAGCAGAGCCGTCGTGATTAGATTGGCCATTCTGATCCTGAATTTATTGAGTATCATGACGCTAGTGGCTCATGCCGATATTTTAGAACCAATCAATACGGTAATTCCGTTATCCGTTAAGCCATACTTTTTAATGGGCGAACGCATACCGCGGCAGGAATGGTGGGCTTTTGATCAAAAAGCCTATTTTGCAATTACAAGTATCTCACATGATAGAAATACAATCTACCTAAATGGACAGTCACTAATATCAAAGCCATCAAGAGCCTGTTCCATCTATGATTCAACTGTTTGTTATAACGTTTCAAATTTTTATAACGCGTCCTATCCGCAATTCATTGCCTCAGGGTTTTATTCACCTAACGCTGACACAATAATTAGTGCGGGAATAAATTCAGGATATGCTTCTCCGAAGTTAACAGTTAGCCCACACGTCATGGTTGGTATAGCTAAACGCTTTTATATTGGTGATGTAGAAAGAAGAAATAGCCACATAATCGTTGAAGCTAATTCGTGGCTTGGAGGGTCATTAAAACATCGACCATGTTACGATAGCTTCGATCGTACTTATTACTGTGCAAACCTATCGGCATGGAGTGATTTTAATTATCAATTGTCAGAGCAATCTTACAGCATATTTATTTGGTATGAAAAATTATTTTAAGCAATTATCGATGCCAAAATAGCCCGAGTATTTACTCGCATAATTCCCATTCATCGCGACCATATCGTGAGTGGATTAGCCATCCAGCGACAACTTACCAGCCGTTATCTACAAGCACTTGCGAACATCGCGTGCGTGACTGTTTGTGCCAGCATGCGTACCGGAGATTGGCAGGTTACTGCTAAATTAGCCATGGCATGGTATCTGGAAATAAAGCATAAAGTGTCACGCGGTGAGCAACCGCGTGCTGTGGGCTGGCAGCAGTTGGTTGCCATCTATGTGGAACAGTTGGGTTAGCGTGCACGGCGCAGCTATCACATGTATACCATATGTAGACATCTCAATCTGTTCTTCGGGCAGTTTAAGGATGTGCCCATGATCCCACCCGTTGTGATATTGGATTATTTGGCCCATAGGATATGGTTATGCAAATTCGCAACAGCGTCGAGAGCCTGCGTAGCCGCCTCCGTGAAACCGGCTAGTTCGCCGCAAAGGCCGCGTTTATATCATCAAAAAGACCCAACGACGCTGAAAAGTTCGTCAGAGCTTTGCGAACATTCGACAGTCTTGCAAGTATTGCATTGATCTTGATTACTTTGGCATTAATTCAAGCTCCGGTCCGTAGCGGCTTTTTTTGACGACGAGAGATTTAACGATTTAGAATCTCGACTTCTCTAGCCAAAAGGGACATGGCCGACATGGCGTGGGCAATCAAATGAGACTGACTGCTGAGATTGCTATTCGATCTGTCTTTGATGCATCCGATGCTGGCCGTATCCACTTCGTACAAGTCATAGTGCGGCTGGTGGATGCTCAGTTTGAAGCCTACAATGTTGATTACCGTACGGGCCGGATCTCTTGTTACCGGTACGGTGATTCCGTTGTTGAGCTTGGATCCGATCGAACGATAATAAAGATCGCTGATCGTTTTGATGTTAATGCGTCAAAAGCAGTAATTTGCAATGCACACGAGGGGCGTGTTAAATTTTCTGACTTCTTAGTGCTATGACAACAGACCAGATGCATAGGCTATATGGTCTGGATTGCGGGAAGGCTTGTCACCTATCTAGATGAACGCGGCGAAATGCATATTGAGTGTTTCCCACAATAAAAAATGCGGCGCCTATTTTTTAGCTAATGGTAAGTGCCGTTTTTATTTCATCGTGAAGACTTAGCCGGACTAGGAGGCTCGTTAGGACTTATCCGTTATTTTGCACTCTATAAAGCCTTGGTTTAATTCAGTTTGCGATATGATTGCAAAAGATCCTACTCATTAGAAAATTTTTTCATTTTAACTATCGTCCTGTAATAGTGGCGGTATAAATTTTCCGGAGAGGATCAAATGAAGCTCGGTTACACCATTTTTTATGTTAACGATGTAGAGGCCTCATTGACCTTCTTTGAAAAGGCATTTGGCTTACCAAGGCGATTTTATCACGAAAGCGGCTATGGAGAGGTGGAAACAGGGAGTACCGCGTTAGGCTTCGCTAGCCATGATTTTTGATCTTCTAATCTTCCGGCGGGGTATATAACGGCATATGGTTCATCTATTCCTCTCGGAATGGAAATCGCATTGGTTACCGATGATGTAGAAGCGGCTTTTCATAAGGCAATATCTGCAGGAGCGACACTTCTCAAAAAAGTCAATTAAAAAGCCTTGGGGTCAAACAGTCGCTTATGTTCGTTGCCCCGATGGTTTGTTGGTCGAATTGTGTTCACCTCTTGGGTAACAAAGGAACAATCTGATCTTTAAAACAGAAGTAGCACAACACTTCGTGTTGCCCACGTCGTTAACCTGGCGATGACGCTAAAACCACCCCCACAAAGGTAATCGCCGTGCCGATAGCCATTGCGATGGACAGAGGCTCGTTGAACATGGCCCAAGCCCAAACCATCGTCATCGGCGGGCTAAGATAAACGGCGCTGCTCACTCGTGCCGGCGGATAATGACGCAGAAGAACATAATAAACGCCATAGCCGAGATAGGTTGTAAGGCCCACCAACCACACAATACCAATCAAAAAATGATATCCTTCCGGCGGAAGAATAGACCCTTCGCTTAAAGCCCATGGCGCAAAAAAGTACGATGCGGTCAAGCATTGAATCGCAAGGCTTTGATGGATGGGTGTTGCAATTGCTTTGAGGCGCTTCTGCATCACCGTCATCGTCGCAAATAAAACCATGCCGGCCACGGGGATGAAATAAGCCAATAAAGGCGCATGGCCGAAGCTAAGGCTATCCATTGAGACAAAGACGATGCCGGCAACGCCGATGCCGGTTCCGATCCATTGTCGAACAGTGAGCCGCTGGCCAAGGATGGGCTGCGATAAAACGGCGATTGCAAGCGGCACAAGATCGGCAATCAGCGCAACAAGGCCGGTAGGAACGCGATAGGCGATCGCGATAGAAAAGCTTGCGAGATAGAGAAACATACCCGCAATACCCATACCCACCTGGTGCAGGAACGCGGTAGCGCTAATTTTCGGACCCCAAAAAACGGCGAAGGGCAGCAGTAAAATCCCAGCAACAAAATTTCGCCAGAACAGCACAAGCGCGATAGGTGCATTCTCGCTCGCAAAACGAATCCCGACAAAACCGGAACTCCAAGTGATAACCAGTAACGCGAACAGGATTATAGAGGTGAAGGTGGAAAATGTTTTTCTTGCTTCCGTCATCTTGCGGCATGTAACGCATGAGCTCATAGAAAGGCAAATAAACCATCTAAAGCCGTCTCATTGTTCCAATGATTAATGCTGACATGGGAACTCAGCGTGTGGCGCTTGGCCCAGCCCCGTTGCTCAAGCTCTGGCGATTTATAAAACGACGAAACATATCCGACGCAAAGATAGGCTATCGGAACGATATGTTCTGGGATTGAAAGAATATTTTTTAATTCTTGCGGATTAATAATGCTCATCCAACCGACGCCAATCCCCTCGGCGCGTGCAGCAAGCCAAAAATTCTGGACAGCACATACCGTACTATAAAGATCCATATCGGCTTGATGGGTTCGGCCCAGAACAACCTCGCCGCCGCGTGTTCTATCGCAGGTAATACAGACTCCGATGGGGGCTTCGCGAATCCCCTCCAATTTGAGGCTACGGTATGTTTCGGATCGCTCGCCTTGAAATTTAATGGCCGCCTCTTCGCTGGCTTTGACGTATCCCGCATGAATTTTGGCATGAAGGGCAGCGTCGCGCACGATGATAAAATTCCAAGGCTGCGAAAGCCCCACCGAAGGGGCTTGATGCGCCGCCATCAGAATTTTGGCGAGCTTTGCTTGCGGAATAGGATCACTCAGAAATTCGCTGCGTACATCGCGCCGTTCCGCAATGCATTTATAAATGGCCGCCCGTTCGGCTTCTGAAAACGCGTGTTCGCTATCCATGGTTCCCCTCACGGATTGGTACTGGCGCTGCCCAGTCCATGAGCATCGCCCTATGCGATCAGGCCGGTCTTCTGGCTTGGGCTCAACCGTTTCAAGCGCCTTCCCGGTATAAACCAGTGGCACAAGCTTGAAACGTCCCCCTTACAGCGTTGGGCACGCGACGGATTTTAACCGTCTTCCCGATTCTCCCCGCTTGCGCTGGGCACCTGATACGCATAGCTATGCCATCGAGGCGGCCAAAGGGCCAGATTTTTTATCCCTTATGTGTCAATATTACCAGGATATGCCTATGGTCAGCGATGCAACGGGTGCCAATCAACTTGGCAAACAAACGGAAACGCCACAGTCACCGGAGGAAGCGGTACTCGACCGCGTCCCCAATCCGCACGTCGATATTGATTATCTGGCTCGCTTCACAGCTCCCGAATTTACGTCGCTTTGCCCGGTAACGGGCCAGCCTGATTTTGCGCATTTGGTTATCGATTATGTGCCCGATCAATGGCTCGTCGAGTCGAAATCACTGAAACTGTTTTTAACCTCCTTCCGCAATCACGGTTCCTTTCATGAAGACTGCACCATTGCGATTGCACGCCGCCTCGTTGATCTTCTAAAGCCGCGCTGGCTTCGGATTGGTGGCTATTGGTATCCGCGCGGCGGTATTCCCATTGATGTGTTCTGGCAGACAAATGAGGCCCCCAAGGGCGTCTGGATTCCAGATCAAGGCGTTGCGACCTATCGCGAGCGCGGCTGATTGATAGATCTCGCGCTTCACTTATTTCCATGAAAGAGAAATTCCGTGCCTTACATCTCTATTACGGGTCTTAAAATGAAGAGCTTTTTTCACGCTCCTCGCTTCTGGTGGCACGCCATCCGATCCATGACGCAAGCTCGCCGTGATCCGCAGTGCCAATTGGCCATTGCCCGTAATATCAACGGCATCGCGCATACGGTTACCGTTTGGAGCAGCCGAAAAGACATGCTCAATTTCTTGAGGAGTGGATCTCACCGCGAAGCCATGCGGGTATTTCCAAAAATCGGTACCGGGTATGGTTTTGGAAGTGACATGGAGACCGTTCCCACTTGGCAAGAGGTCCATCAGCTTTGGCTTGAAAAAGGTAAAGTGTCTAACGCTGAAGCACCTCTTGGTAATTGAAATATGATATCTGCAATTATTGATGGGTTTCTTCTCGGTGGCAGTCTGATCGTTGCGATTGGCGCGCAAAATGCCTTTGTTATTCGGCAAGGAATCTTAGCACATTTTATTGTTTGGATTTGTTTGTTCTGCGCGGTGTCCGATGCGATATTGATATGGGGTGGTGTTTTTGGCCTGTCTTTACTTGCCGATATATTGCCCCTCTTCGTGCCGATCATGACCTATGGTGGGGCATGTTTTCTTGCGTGGTTCGGCTTTTCGGCGATGCGGCGCGCTATCAAGCCGGTTGTTAAAAATATCGAGACGATTGAGGCGCCCTCGCTTCAATCAGCATTGCTGATTTGCGCCGGCTTCACCTTTCTCAACCCGCATGTGTATCTCGACACAGTGATCCTTGTTGGCAGTGTTGCGCAGGAGAGACCTTTCGAAGAGCGGAGCTTCTTTGCACTTGGTGCAAGCACGGCATCCTTCCTTTGGTTCTTCGGCCTTGGCTTAGGTGCAAAAGCCTTCAAGCCCTGGCTTGATCGACCAAGCGTATGGCGCATCATCGATGGCATTATTGCCGTCATCATGATGTGGTTGAGTATTAAATTGCCGTTGAGCTAATCGGACTTAACACGTACTCGTGGTGTCGCGCTCAGTGCCCGACGCGCAATATCGTGAATCTTCTTAAAAGTACCTTGCGTGAACATCGATGTCTCTCGCTCAATTTCTTGAAGCGCAGCTCGAAGATTTTCTATTTCTATAGTGGCATTTCCTAACGGTGCCATATTTATCGAAGCAGATATTGAATTATTTTCATGCAACTGGCCTCGTTGCAAAAGGCAATCAACAAACTCGGCTAAGAGCCGATGATGTTTTAAGTCATGCCAAGCAGATCTCATCGTTTGTGATTGGTACCAACCCAACTCGCTTTCTAGATGGCATCCGATTAAGCCAACATTCCCCGTAATGATGGCCATCGGATCACCATTAGCGTAGGTGGCGTATGTCTCAATACTCGGATCTGAATCAATAAATGTACACCCATCATAAAAATAAAATTTTTCTGATTGGCCTTGCCATTCAGCCCGCACCACCGTCGGAAAGGATCGTCTAATTTCTGCTTTCGGACGCGTAATATATTGGACACATCGTGTCTCGCCGATGAGGTCAAAATAGATTTGATCCGCCCAATAGGCACCCATACAAATACCAAGATAGGTACCACCCTGTTCAAGATAGGCTTTAAGAATTGGTCGTTTGCTTTTTAGAAGATGCTTAAAATCATTTGCATCGCCGCGCCCGCCTGGAAAGATCACCATATTGTAATGGGACAAATGATCTAAACTTAGATCATGACGCGTGATGATCGTGATCTCATGAAGCCCCGATAACGCGCTCAGCACGCCGGCACCGCAGTCTCGCGAGCAATAGGGCTCAAACTGAAAGAGTGCGATAGCGGCCACTTAAAACCTCGATACGGATCAACCCGTCTTTTCCCAATGCAACTTTATCAATAGCCTATGCCAAATCATCAGCGATTTGGCCTCATCTATCTTTCGTTGAAAACACTTTTGTAAGCGCCCGATTTGTACTTGAAGGCGGCAATAATTTTCGCACCGAAGGTGAGGCGATCACGTCACCGCGCCCGACATAGGCCTCGTGATTGGCCTCAATCGAGGTGAGATCATATAAATAATTGACCATTAATCCATAAGATTGGTGTAATCCTTTTTTGGATCGGTCGCCGATCATATTCAATCGCTCAAGACGAGCGCCATTGCCTAAATGGAAACGGGATACGGGATCGGATGCTCTGCCATTTTTATCCCGTTCAATCAGAAAATAATGAGCAGCCAATGGAAGCATTGTTTTCGATATATTTTCAATCAGCTGCGGATTTTCAATCCAATTCATTGTATTTAAATGCGATAAGATTTCTCGCTCTGTTGAAGTAATCAATGGATTTTCAGGCTCTGCCATGACTTGCAAGAGCCATTTAGCAAATCCGGGAACAGGTGAAAGCGTCACGAAGGTTTCGAGCTGCGACATCTCTCGCTTTAATTCTTCAACCACCTGCTTAATAAGAAAATTACCAAATGAAACACCGGCTAAACCGGGCTGCGCATTTGATATGGAATAAAAAACAGCCGTTGTGAATTTGTTGGATGCACGCGATCCGGAGTCGGCCGTCAACAAAGGCGCAATTGCGTTCGGGATATCAGCCATTAGGGCAACTTCGACAAAGATAAGTGGCTCATCAACCAAGGCGGGGTGAAAAAAGGCATAAAGCCGCCGATCATTCGGCTCAAGTCGACGTCTTAAATCGTCCCAGCTTTCAATCGCGTGAACCGCTTCATAATGAATGATCTTCTCGAGAATGTTTGCGGGTGTTGACCAATCGATACGGCGCAGAACCAAAAAGCCGCGATTAAACCAGGATGAAAAAAGATGGATGAAATCTTGATCGAGCGCTGCGAGTGTCGGGTGGGCTTTCAAACGTGCCTGCACATCTTCACGTATTTTTACCAAGGCATAGGTTCCATTAGGCGCGAGATTAAGCCTCCGTATCAGCTCTTGGCGTTTAGGTTCGGAAGCCGCATGAAGGGCATCGGCATTTCGAGCGTCGGGTTTCTTTTGATAGGCCTCAATCGCTTTATGGATTTTGTCGAGATCGGGTCCGAATTGATCATTGATCCCGAGTAAAAATTCCGTTCGATCATCGGCTGAAAGCGATGCGTAGCGCGAAAGTATATCGCTGGCCAGCGCCACGCCTGTCGCTTCACCTCGGCCGGAAATAAGCGCGTTCGCTAGCTTGAGGAGCTCATCGGGAGTAGTCGCTTTGGTACGGGGATATCCCAGAAAACTTCGGCCCCGGCTTGAAATATTCTGCAGTAACCCAGAAAGAAAGCTTGTCTCCATCGGATCGTCCTTTGAGAAAAGGCGGGGCTGGTGCCTTGGCGCGTAAGATTGCAGGAAACGCTGATTTTATAAAGCGTAATTCCGGCAAGGCGCAAAAGATCGCTGCTCCCCCTTGCACTTGGACGGAGAAGAGAGCCCATCAAAAAAACGCTTCAAGAGCCTTTTTTCACTTAACCAGCAACGGCCTTCACAAAGGCATTCCATAGGCCTTGCTTGCCCTCGCGCCGCTCGCGTTCTTCTTTTTCCTGCAAGGCGCGTGCTTGGGCCTCGCGTGAAATGGTCACATTTACCGCTTCAACTTCGTTTTCATCGAGATCATCGATCTTGGCAGCCGACCGAGCGCTATATTTCGGCAACACGCGCCGAATAGGCGTAACCCGTGCGACATTGGGATTGAAGGTGACTCTCACATCCGGCCTCATGCTCGTTACGGAATGAGAACGGCTATGGGGCGCATTTCTATAGCGCTTTTCTTTCAATCATACGGTTCATCCCATAGAGCCTCCGCTTATTGTGCCACGTCCACCCATTCGGCCTTCGCAAGGTCAACGAGGCGCTGCGGGGCTATTTTAAGCGCGCATTGCACCCCGCCAGCCGCTGGAATGATGAAAGGAAACGCCTGGAGCGAAAGATCGGCAAACACCCTCAAGGGCTGAGGCAGTCCAAACGGACAAACACCGCCAACCGGATGCCCCGTCCGCTCAACAATATCCTCGGCATTTAACATGCGCGCCTTCTGGCCAAACTGTGTCCGGTATTTTTGGTTATCGAGCCGTGCGCTTCCGCTCATCACAATCAAAATGGCTTCCTCGCCCAGCCAAAGTCCAAGTGTTTTGGCAATTTGTGCCGGTTCCACGCCATGGGCGGCGGCGGCCTCGGCAACGGTCGCGGAGCTCACGGGTGTATCGATGATGGTGATGTCGGGTGCGTAGACTTCTAGGAAGGCTTGGACGGAATCGCGACTCATTAAGAATTGCCCTGTTTAAACGAGAATAGAGAGTGGATAGGGCGGTATTTGCGCCACCAAATCGATGCGATGCAAGGCCTCATCGGAAAACCCGCGCGTTCTTTTGTGGTTAGACGCTGAGCTGACCCTCGCCTGGATCTCGCGTGAGACAAGCGTCAGAGGCCATGCTACGAGGGGATGCCTGTTTGGAAAATAATGTCGATGAAACCGCGTGATCTAGCCGATTATCTGTTTTTAGCCTTGGCTTGGGGCTTTTCTTTTCTGTTTGTTCGTCTTGTGAGCCATTCTTTCGGCTGGATCGGTGCCGTTTCCTTAAGGGCGCTTGTCGCCACGGCGGCCGTCTGGCTCATGGCAAAGGCGACGCGTCGCACGCTTAAGTTCAATGCCGGCTGGCGGCCATTCGCGGTGGTTGGCGCAACGGCCGTTGCCGGACAATTACTCGGAATTTCCTTCGCCATACCGCGAATCGGCACCGCAATGGCCGCCATCATCGTTGCCACTATCCCACTTTTTGCCATGCTGATTGGTCAGGTATGGGGCTTGGAAAAGATCAGCCTGCGCGGGCTCGTCGGTCTGCTCATGGGCTTCGCGGGCATTATCTTGCTCGTGGGCTTTCCCGTTGTCACCATTGATGGCGACTTTTTGCTCGGCTCTGCATCTTGCCTTTTGGGCTGCATCTCTGCGGCCTATGGCAGCAACTACGCCAGCCATCGGCTCAAAGGCACCGGGTCATGGGAAGTCACCATCGGGTCTTTTCTCTTTGGCGGCCTCTTAAGCCTGCCTTTGCTCTATTTCGTACCCGTCCCTATCGTACCCGGACCTATGGACTATGTGGCTCTGATTTTTCTTGGCTGCGTGATGAGCGGCATGACCTATGTTCGGTTCTATCGGCTTATTGTTGCCATCGGTGCCACCAAGGCGATCAGCGTTGAATTCGTTGTGACGATTGTTGCCGCTTTGGTCGGCGTCGCCTTTTTGGGCGAGCAATTATCTCTCGTCCAGAGTTTGGGCGCGGCAATTATTTTATTCGGTTGTGCGCTTGTTCTCGGGCTTATCCCCGCTTGGTCGACCGAGACGCATAAAAAAAGCCCCGCCGAAGCGGGGCTTTAAAGACTGTCTCAGACTGTTGGGGCTGAAGCCAGATTACTTCGAGGCAACAGCAGCTGCTGCGCCAACAGCGCCAACGCCAGCGCCGATAAGGGCGCTGTTCTGCACCGTTGCAGCAACCGTCGTGCTGCCCGCAACCGATGCGCCGCCCCAAACGGCTGCATAGCCAGCTGCGACGCCGATGACGGTGCCGTCAATGAGCGAGCCGATCACGCGGTCCTGCGTGGAGCAATGGGCTGGAACAACCCAAAGGCCGCAAACAAGGAAGCCATCGCTGGCTGGAGCAGGCGCTGCAACAGGAGCAACAGCCTTCTTAGGAGCAGCCTTTGCCTTCATGTTCGTCGCTTCTGCTGGCAGAGCGGCCAAAGTGGCGATAGCGGCGAGCGCCAATGCGATCTTTTTCATGATAGTACCTTTCTTTGAGTGAAAATCGAAATTCTGGGTCAGCCCGCCCGATGGAAAAAGCAATCGCTTCCTATCACGAGCTAAAATGGCCAGAAGACGCTCTCCTTAGCAAAATGAATTTTGTACGTCTATCTCGTTACGCAAGTATTTTACCTAATAATTAGAGTAATTTTTTTCATCTTTACTCGGCCAGCTCCCATCGGTCTCGCCAATCGGGTGCGACATAATTGACGATCAGTGATTTTCTTATCCCGTTGATGTCCCGCCGATGGAAGCCATGCCAAGTATCGGCACTGGGTACAAAGATCAGCCCGCCATTAAACGCATAAGGCGCCGTGTGAACAAGGGTGTGATCGGGCGTCGCGTCATAAATGTCGGTTCCGCAATTCGTCAAAGCCGGATCGTCGGAAAGGTAAATGAGCATTGTAAATTTCTTGACCGAAATATCCGTATGCGGCTCCAGCCAAAAGCTTCCCGTATCTTGGCAATATTCCACTCGGAGCAAGGCATCATCGAGATCTGCCCCGGTCATGCTATGGAGAAACTCGCGCATCGAGGTGCTGTTGAATGCTTCGACAAAATCAGCACAGACTTGGAATTGCCTTTGGTGCGCACGGTTAAAATAGATCCGCTTGGTGTTGTTGGTTTCCCGCCTTCCATCATGGGTCATCCGGTCAGGTGCCGGAAAGGGAAGGGCGGCAAGCAGACGTGCGAAAGGATCGGGCAAGGCGTGCCGCATTAGCCAATGCCGGTAGGGATATGCCTTTTCATCAGAGAGTAAGAAAGATCTCACAAAACAGGCGGCGATCTCATTGGCCTGCTTGGATGCTAATATAACGGGCTCAGCGAGCATGGTCATGAGTGTTTTTCTCTCACCGACAAGAGACATTTTTGCAACGTGCTTAAGCTCAATCGCCTCAAAATGAAGTAAATCCCTCATCGGTAACGGCCCTGAACTTTATCGCTCAACTATACGCATGTTCACCGAGGTAACTTTGACCTGCATCAAAGACCGCAGGGCTCAGCATAAGCCACCGATTTTAAAAATTCTAAGCTCGTCCCTTAAGTGCATCAAAAAAGAAGAGATTAGCGAAATATCTAGAATTAGAAAAATTCCAAGGAAAGAATTCCCGCTTTACGGCAATAATTTTTAACTCTAAGCGCGGTAGCTGAATGACAAAAAATAAGGAATATGGATGACAACGATCTCAATCTCCCGCCCGTTTTCATGGAAGCGGTTTGCCATTGTTGCGGGGCCGGGCTTGGCTGTCATGCTCGCCGATACAGATGCTGGATGCATTATCACGGCGGCCCAAAGCGGTGCGCAATGGGGCTATAAGCTGCTTATTCTCCAATTCATTCTGATGCCCGTTCTTTACATCGTGCAAGAGCTTACGGTGCGTCTCGGTATCGTTACGGGGCAGGGGCATGCCCAGCTCATCCATCGCCATTTCGGACGCTTCTGGGCGTGGGTATCCGCTGGTACGCTCATCATCTCCTGTATTGGTGCTTTATTAACCGAGCTATCGGGCTTGGCGGGTGTTGGCGCGCTTTTAAATATTCCACCATCGATCACCGTATCGCTCGTGGTCATTGCCTTGCTCACAATGGCCTATGCCCATACCTATCTCACCGTTGAGCGGATTGCGATCGGGCTTGGATTGTTCGAATTGGTTTTCTTGCTGGTTGCCTGGTTGGCGCAACCGGATGGAACCGAGATCGCGGCCGATATTGTCTCAATGCCTTTGGGCGATAGCAAATATCTCTTTCTCTTATCCGCGAATATCGGTGCCGTTGTGATGCCGTGGATGGTGTTTTTCCAACAATCGTCTGTCGTTGAAAGACGCCTAACGACCGATGATTTGACCTTCGCCCGCCTTGATACGGCCATCGGCTCGGTTCTAACGCAATTGATCATGGCTGCCGTCATCGTCGCAACCGCTGCGACAATCGGCAAGGCAGGCGGTGATCAATCCTTGGATACCGTTGAGCAGATCAGCGGCGCTATCACACCATTCTTAGGCGAGTTTGGCGGTAAGCTTCTCTTCGGTCTCGGAATGTCGGGTGCTGCCATGGTGGGTGCTATCGTCGTTACGCTGACTGCCGCACGCACGTTGAGCGAGGTACTGGGCGTCAACCATAGCCTCGAACATGAGCCCAAAGAAGCCGTGTGGTTTTACGGTATCTATACCGCAACGCTGATCATCGCATCGTTCGTTGTCTTGTCAGGTATTAATCTGATCACGCTGAGTGTTGGCGTTCAGGTTTTAAACGCGCTGTCCCTGCCTATCGTTCTTGGCTTTCTCTTTCTGCTCGCCCAAAGATTGCCCGAGCCCTTTCGTCTAAAAGGAGCCTATGCGGCCGTATGCTTTGTGATTATGGCAATCACAACGCTGCTTGGTGTTTATTCAGGAATCGTTGGCGTTTGGACTTAGCCGTTACTGTCGTTGAGCGCCGGTGGCCGCCAGCGGGCAAGGCGCTCTTCGATGCGGGTCATAATCCACTCGGCCCCTAGAACAACAACGACGATAATCACAATCGCTGCATACATCTCTGCCGTGTCATGCACGCCTCGAGCGGTTTGAATAATAAACCCGATGCCGTAGCGCGAGCCGATAAATTCACCCACAATCGCGCCCACAATCGCGAACCCGAAGCTGATATGTAGGCTCGCAAAAATCCAGCTCATCGCGGATGGAATGATCACATCGCGCGTCAGTGCCCATTTCGACGCCCCTAAGATTTGTGCATTGGCAATCATGGCACGATCGGCTTCACGCACGCCTTGAAAAGCGTTAGAAAAGACAACGAAAAACACCATGACGAAAGATAGCGCGACTTTCGACCATAGCCCAAAGCCAAATAGCAAAATAAAAATTGGCGCCAACACAACACGCGGAATAGCATTCAAGACTTTGATGTAGACGGATAACACATCAGAAGCCATTTTATTGCGGCCAAGCGCTACGCCGAAAAGCACGCCAAAGACTGATCCGAACAGAAACCCGATCAGTGCTTCTTCCATCGTGATATAGAGATGATACCAAAGCGGCGCTTCGTCAGTTCCTTCGGTAATCAGCTCATAGAGCCGCGCGGCAATCGCCGAGGGATAGGAATAAAAAAATGAATCAATAATGCCCGTGCGCGCAAAAACTTCCCATGTGCCGAGCAATACCGCCAGAATGACGAGCCGCCAAGTAATGACCAATCGGCGATGCCGCAACGCGGCTGCAACGGCTGCCGCTTCAATCTCCGCGTCCGATGTACCGGGTGCATAAACAATGGCACCACCATTTCCAATTGCAATATTGCTCATCGTTATCTGTCCTATGCCGCTTCGCTTGCATCGGCGCCGAATTGAACTTCTTCGCGAAGGTCTTGCCAGATACGTTTCGAGATTTCGATGAAATTCGGTTGATAGCGCAAATCCGCAAGCACGCGCGGCCTTGGAATATCGATCGTATGAACAGCCTTCACGGTTGCAGGTCTCGCGGTCAAGACATAGACTTTATCGGCTAAGGCAATCGCCTCTTCCAAATCATGGGTCACGAAGACAACGGCAGCTTTGGTGGTCGACCATAGCTTCAACAATTCTTCATGCATTAATACGCGCGTCTGCGCATCCAGCGCCGAGAAGGGCTCGTCCATCAGGAGGATTTCAGGTCCATTGATAAAGGTCTGCGCCAACGCCACGCGCTTGCGCATTCCGCCTGATAACTGATGCGGGAAATGCTGTTCAAATTTATCAAGACCTACGCGTTTCAGCCAATCTCTTGCGGCGGCATAGGCATCCGCTTTGCTTTTACCGCGAAAGAGCGGACCAGCCACCACATTGTCGATAACGGTCCGCCAAGGAAACAGCGCATCTGCCTGAAACACAAAACCAATTCTCGGATCAATACCGTTTACAGGCTGCCCCATCACGCGAACTTCGCCACTCGATGGTTTGCCCAGTCCCGTTATGAGATTGAGCGTTGTCGATTTTCCGCAGCCCGTTGGTCCGACAAGCGCCACAAATTCGCCGCGCGCCACGCTGATGTTAAACTCGTTCAGCGTTGCAAAGGATTTTCCTTCAGGGCTTAAAAATCGGCGGTTGACATTGATGAGCTCAATGGCAGGCGATGCGTCGGATTGGGGCGAGTCGCTCATCGGGTTCCTTTATTGAACAGAGCAAGAAAAAGCGCGCCGGTCGTTTCTGCGTCCGGCGCGCTTAAAATTACTTCGCTGCTTTAGCGAATTCGGTTGTATAGGTCTTAGACAAATCGATGGTCTTACCCTTCACGTTTTTCGAGAAGCCCGAGAGCACCGACAAAACCGTTTCGGGTCCACCTTCAGGCATAATGCCGTCCTTGGTGTACATGCCCTTGCCACCTTCCAGCGCCTTCACATAGCCATCGCGATCGCCAACGAGATATTCTTTTGGCATCTGGTCAGCAATTTCGCTGGCGCTGTGCGTATCAATATAATGCAGTGTTTTGACGATGGCATTTACGAGCTTTTGAACTTCGTCTCTGTGTTTTTCAATATAGTCCGTTGCCATATAAAGCGATGTTGCTGGATAAGGTCCGCCAAGCGCTACTTTGGTGTCGGCATTGGAGCGTAAATCAACAAGAATTTTTGCCTCGCCCGTTTTGAGCAAACGTGAAATCGTAGGCTCCGTTGTCATACCAGCTTGAATCTTGTCTTGCTGCATGGCTGCGATAAAAGTGTCGCCCGCACCAACGGCTACGGAACTGAATTCGCCAAGCTTCACGCCATTTTTAACCGCCAGATATTGCGTCAAGAAATTGGTCGATGAACCAAGACCTGTTACGCCCAAACTTTTATCTTTGAAATCGGCAGGTGATTGAATTTCAGGATGCTTGGTTGAAACAAGTTCCACTTCACCGGGAGAACCATTGATCTGCACAACGGATTGGGCAAACTTTCCTTTAGACTGCAAGTCAACGCAGTGATCATAAAATCCGCCCACGCCCTGCACGGCGCCCGCCAGCATTTCATCCTCAGCGTCCACTCCTGATGGCTCGCTCAGCAGCTCAACATCAAGGCCTTGCTCGGTGAAATAGCCCAAGCGTTGGGTCAACATAAAAGGAAGATAGATTTGCTTTTCCAAACCACCCACCATGATCCGGATTTTGTCGGCCGCTTGGGCACCCGAGGCGAGAGCGGTTGCGCCTAACATGGCAGCGATGAATACGGCGCGAAGGCCGGTAGACGGTTTCTTCAAGACTTCCTCCCTTATTTCCTTTTTACCCCACGATGCGATTGGGGCGCCCCGGCTTTGCCGAGACGTAAAGAGTGTACTCGGATTTTGACGGGTTACAATCGCATCAGCAGGCCCACCTATGCCCATTTTTTAGGCCCCACCATTCCATAAATATTTTGACATGCCTCAATGCTTAATACTCGGAACGGCTTAGTCTCAGCATCAAGCCGCCCATCGTGTCGCCTGAAGAGCGATTGCAATCATCCTTGAAAGCATGGCGGCTGAAGGAGGCTCACGATGAGACGTGTTTTACTTGTAACGATCGGTCTGCTCGGTGGCTTAACGGCCCATGCGTTTGCTGAGGATTTGGATGCCGGAAAAACCCTTTACGCGGCCAATTGCCAGAAATGCCACGGTGCTAATGGCCAAGGCGGCATCGGTAAGAAATTGGTCGGCGACGCTACGAAATGGGAATTTGCCGCATTTAAAAATGCTGTCCTTAACGGATTGGATGATGAGGGGCACAAGCTTAAACAGCCCATGCCGCTTTTTGGCAAAGTCGGCCTCACGGATCCTAAAGGCAAAGTGCCCGATGACACGGATCTCCAGAATATCTACGCCTATGTCAAAACCCTATCGGGCAAGAAGGGCTAACCAGTCCTAACCCGCGTTCATCAGGCCGCCATGGACAAAAGCAAAATGCCCATGGCTGCTCGATAAATCACAAAGGGCCACGCCGACATGCGCTCGAAAAAGCGCAACAATCCCCAAACGGCCGCAAAGGCCGACAGCGACCCTGCGATAAGGCCGACGCCCAAAATTTCCCACGCCTCAGCGCTTAATCCGGCATGCGACAGCACCCATAATTCTTTCAAGCCCGCAAGTGTGATGGCGGGTAGTCCGATGAGGAAGGAAAGCCGCGCCGCGTCCTCGCGCTTGAAGCCCAGGAGGAGGCCCGCCGTCAAGGTTGAGCCCGAGCGCGATACGCCAGGGATAAGCGCGCCAACTTGCGCAAGGCCAATCAGCACGCAGTCCATAATGGTCACGTGCGACGATGTTCGACGATGCGTGCTTACCAATTCCGTAATCGCCAACAGTACCGCCATGGTGAGCGAGGCCGCACCAATCACCCATGGTGCGCGTAGCGATGTGCCGCATGCATTCAACCAAGAGGAAAGTGCGATACCCGCAAGCCCAATCGGGATAGTCGCAAGAATAATACCGATGGCTAGGCGCAAGGATGGGTTTTGAAAATTGCCTCGCCCAATCGCTGATAATGAGCCGATCGTTAGATCAAGAATATCGCGCCGGAAATAGGTAACGACAGCAAAGAGGGCAGCAAGCTGCATGGCAGCCGAGAAGGCAGAACCCGGATCAGGCCAGCCCGACAAAAGCGGCACCAGCCGCATATGCGCCGTGGATGAAATCGGCAAGAGTTCCGTAATGCCTTGCACAAGCCCTAATATAGCGGCTTGCGCAACATTCAACTGAGCAAAGCCCGTATCAATTCCGCCGCTGCATACATCGGACATCTTGGCCGGTCCCTTTTAAAAATTGGATAAACCTTGAGCATAAGTTTGGTATGATCAAAGTCAGTATTCGTGTTCGCAGCCGATATCAATCATCGGATGGGATCATAGGTAGTTGCAGCTAGGCTTAAGCCCTTCAGGCTCGGATGGGTCGTGCGGCCATAAATGCACCGATTGAGACAAGGGCTAAGCCTGCCACAAGCCATCCGCTTAATGGTTCATCCAGAAGCGGCACTGCCGCGAGCCCTGCAATAATCGGAACCAGCGAGATTAAGGCTCCCGTGCGCTCGGCACCCAAGAGGCGCACGGCACGCAGAAAAAACAACATCGCCAAAATGGTTGGCCCAATGCCTTGATAAAGACCCTGCAAGGCCAACATGCCATAGGAGACCTGATCGATCCCCTTGGGTAGAAAGAGCAGATAGACCGGTAAATAAACAAGCGCTGAGGCTACTGCGAGAAAGCGGGTGAGCAGCCACGCATCATAGCTCCATTTTTTGGCTAACACGCTATAAAGCGCCCAAATGCTCGATGATGCCAATAAAAGCGCATCACCCATCAAGGTTGATAGGTCCGGTTGCAGTCCCGTTATCGTCGGCATCGCCACGCAGGTCACGCCCAACGCGATGGGGATTAACGCGATAAGGCGCTGCCTTGGTGGCGGGGTTTTTAAAATGCCCCACGCCAAAATCGTAACCAGAAAAGGCTGCATGCCCGGAACCAAAATTCCGCCATGCGCCGCAGGGGCGAGCTTAAGCCCGCTATAAATCAGCACCAAAAAAATCGCCCCGCCCGATAGCGCCAAAACCCACAGCTTGAGATCGCGCCAGAAATTCCATCCCAATCGAAGGGAAAAAGGCAACAAGAGTGCCGAGCCAACACCAAGGCGTAAGGCCGCAATATCCCAGCCCGTTAAGGCCGTTTTACCGCCAAGCCGAGAAATAACGAGAAAGGCAGCCCAAATCGCCACCGTACCGAGTGCCGCCAAATATCCGCTCGTGGATTTGCCGGTCGTGCTTTCGAGAGAGAGGTCCATACGTACTTTCTAAACCGGTGGCCGTGCTGAGCCATTCATCCTTATTCGGCGGCCGATGGACGAATATCGAGTTCTGCATAACCCTTTAGCCGATAGACGATCATCGACAAAATCCAGCTCGCGACAAATACGCCAATGATGACATAGCCCAAAAGGCCGAAATTATCGTCCAATGCCACGACAGCCTCCCAAAAGCCACCCTCAAGCCCGAGCTTATCGCCAATAAGCCCCAATGTCTCAATGCCGCCGACCAAAAGGGCGACGATAATCGAAATGGCCGTTATCGTGAGATTATAAAACAATTTCCGAATAGGACGTTGATAGGCCCAGCCATAGGCCCCGATCATCAAGATACCGTCGGTGGTATCGACCAATGACATAGCGGCGGTAAACAAAGCCGGAAAAACCAAAATCGTACTGAAAGACAGGCCATTGGTCGCCTGCGCGGCTGAGATGCCAAACAAGGCAACTTCAGTTGCGGTATCAAATCCGAGACCAAAGAGAAAACCAATCGGGAAGAGATGCCAGCTTTTAGATACCATTTGAAAAAGGGCGCGGAAGAGCCGCGTTAAAAATCCCGTGCCGTTCAACAATAAATCCATTTCGGCGGAGGCTACATTTTCACCCGCCTGCACTTTTTTGAATGTGCGATAGACCGAGCGGAAAAGCATGATGTTGAAAACGGCCAGAAAAAACAGAAAGCTTGCCGAAGCCATTGTGCCAATGACACCGCCGACCTGCTTTAGCTCCGGCACCGTCTCGCCGAGATTGGATGCCGTGAAGCCGACAAGTGTCGACATCATGATCACAATGGACGAATGTCCGAGCGAGAAGAAAAGCCCCAAGGCCAAGGGGCGCTCGCCCTGTTGCATTAATTTACGGGTCGCATTGTCGATGGCGGCGATATGGTCAGCGTCCACCGCATGTCTCAGGCCAAATGTGTAGGCCAATAGGGCGGTGCCGAGCAGAACGGGATTATCCCGTAAGACGATCAGCGCCCAAATCCACACGACAATATTGGCACCAATCAAGGATAGGAAAAGGCCAAAGAGTCTTTGGCGAAAGCCTATACCGTGCCGCCCAAAGGCAGCGGATAGAAAACCGGACATGACACCCTCGCATGGTCCTTTGGTATGGATGCGACGGTTCCGGATAGCCCGATTCCGCCGCGCGGGTGATAGCAGGTCTCCTGACTTCGCGGGTCGTCACCTTCTATCGGCCTTCCCAGGTAATCCCAGTGGCCCAATCGTGTAGAAGGCTCGTCGCTCACAGTTGCGGGGGCAGTCACGGCCTCGGAGTTTCCTCCTCACCGTGTTCCCTTTTAATCCCCGTGAGGGGAACTATCATCTGCTACGCTATCAGCAGTAGCCGCGCCTCGCCAGACCGGATGCGACCTTTTTAACGATCATTTGGCCATTTGAGAAAACCAATCCGGTGCTCGACGCAACGGAGCTTTGCGCAAGACCCCATCGTCAAGCGGGCTGAATTGGCTTAATTCTTCGCCACGCCTACTCGATCATGGGGAATTCAATGACAACGGCAAGCGGAACGGCAGGGGATGTGCGGCCTGAGGTACAGACCACGGTTTTCCAAATCCTGATCGCCATTTCGCTCGGGCACCTCCTCAACGATATGATCCAGTCGTTGGTGCCCTCGATCTATCCCATTTTAAAGCAATCTTACGGGTTAAGCTTTGCCGAAATTGGCCTCATAACCCTCACATGGCAGGGTACGGCCTCCATCCTCCAGCCCATCGTCGGATTTATCACGGATCGTAAAGGCCAGCCTTTCTCGCTTCCCGTTGGGATGGGCTTTACGCTAACCGGTCTTTTGATCCTCTCGGTCGCGACAAGTTTCCCTCTCATTCTCCTTGCCGTGGGATGTATCGGCATAGGCTCATCGATCTTCCATCCCGAATCGTCGCGGGTTGCGCGAATGGCCTCGGGTGGGCGGCATGGTATGGCGCAATCGCTCTTTCAAGTTGGCGGCAATATTGGCTCAGCGGCCGGTCCCTTGGTTGCGGCCTTCATTATTTTGCCAGGCGGGCAGGGGGCCGTGGCTTGGTTCGCTCTCGTGGCTTTGGCGGGCATCATCCTGCTGACCCGCGTCAGCTTCTGGTACAGTAAGAAACAAAAGGCGATGGCGGCACGCGCGCAAAACAAGCCTTTTATCCGCTATCCCCACGCCAAAGTCGGCCTATCGCTGATCATCCTCTCACTGCTCGTCTTTTCAAAATTTCTCTATATGGCGAGCCTATCAAATTATTACACCTTCTACCTCATCGAGACTTTCGGCGTTTCCGTTCGTGATGCGCAGATCTATCTATTTGTCTATTTGGGTGCTGTGGCGACCGGCACCATTTTAGGTGGCCCAATCGGTGATCGGTTTGGCCGCCGCACCGTGATCTGGTTATCAGTTCTTGGCGTGCTGCCGTTCACTCTGATTCTGCCTTATGCCAATCTGCAATGGACGATTGGGCTCAGCATCATCATAGGCCTCATCCTGTCATCGGCCTTTCCCGCCATTGTGGTTTTCGCGCAAGAATTGGTGCCTACAAAAGTCGGTGCGGTATCGGGTCTCTTTTTTGGCTTCGCCTTCGGAATGGGCGGCCTTGGCGCCGCTATGTTGGGCGCGTTAGCGGATCATACGAGTATCGATTTCGTCTATCACGTCGTGTCATTTCTGCCCGCTGTGGGCCTCTTAACCATCTTCCTCCCGCGTGACAGAAGTTAAGATACAATCCGACCATCCACCACTTGAATAATCCGATCGCATTGCCGTCCAAGATTGTGATTATGCGTGATCAACAAAATGCTCGTTCCGCTGGTACGATTTACCTCGCGCATCAATTCAAAAATGCTCTTGGTGCTTTCGGTATCGAGATTACCCGTTGGCTCATCAGCCAATAAAAGATCGGGATTCATCGCCAATCCACGCGCAATGGCTACCCGTTGTTGCTGGCCGCCCGACATATTGTTCGAGCGATGATGCGCAACATGGCTAAGCCCAACTTTTTGAATAAGCTCTGTTGCCCGTTGCTCAGCCTGTTCGGTTTGAAAACCGTGATCCGCCAACATCGGCATCATCACATTTTCGAGCGCGGTGAAAGCAGAAATAAGATAATGATATTGGAACACAAAGCCGATCTTATGGCCTCTTAAATGGGTCAGCTCCGCATCCTCTAAGCCGCTCGTATCTTGTCCATGGATGGATAGTTGACCCGATGTCGGTCGGTCGAGAAGTCCGATTATATTGAGCAAGGTACTTTTGCCCGAGCCGGATGGTCCCATAATGGCGACAAATTCGCCCTTTTTCATTTCCATATCAATGTCATGCAACACGGCCACTTCCGATGGCTCGCCCGGATTATAGATTTTGTTGATTTTGTTGAGGGTAAGAATGGAATTATCCACGGATTGCCACCACTGGATCAAGTTTGGCCGCACGCAAGGCCGGCGCCATGGCCGCGAGTAGGCCGGTAAAGGTTGCAAGAAGGGCAGTCCATCCAAAGAGTTGATATTCAACAATCAGCGGGAACAATTCCGAGCCATCCGCCTGCCTTGCGGTTGCATGCCAATAGATGAGCGCAAAGCCACCAAGCGCCGAGCCAATCAGCGAACCAAAAAAGCCAAGCACACCGCCTTGGATAAGAAAGAGCCGCATGATCTGCCCACGCGATGTACCCATCGCACGAAGAATCCCAATGTCACGCGAACGTTGAATGACCGAAACAACGAGAACCGCCGCAATACCAAAAGCCACCGATAGACCAACAAAAACCCGGATGAGCATATTGGTTAGATTTTGCGCCCGAATGGCTGTGAAAAATTGCGCATTTGTTTTGATCCAACTATCGGCAATTACATCATCGGAAGATTGGATATTTTGTGCGATATCTTCGGCAGCGTAAATGTCCTTCACGCTTAAATCGATGGTCGCAACACCGCCCAACATGCCAAGCAATGATTGTGCGGTGCGGAGCGAAACAAACGTGCTGCGCGAATTAGCGCCCTTATTACCAAAATCGAGCAAGCCTATGATCGTTAGAATACGTCCCCCGCCACTTGATGTCGTGACATTCAGCTTATCGCCAACCGTTGCGCCTAAATCTTTGGCTAGTTCGATACCAACCAGAATATCATCGCTCAAAAGCCGAGCTTGGCCTTGAATAAGAAAGTCGGGAATCCGAACCACCGAAAAATAGGTTTCCGGCTCAACGCCATTCAGCGTAATCGCCCGGCTCGCATCGCCGCGCTTTGCAAGAGCAGAGCCTGTAGCGGTGGGTGCTACAACGGATATTTCAGGCATGGCTTCAAGTTGCCGTCGTATTTTCTGCCATTGGTCGATGGAGACTAAACGTTGGCTTGGTCTTTGGATGATCGCATCTTCAATCTCGTGCAGCCCATGACGTTGCGGCCTTGCTAATTGATCAGGCGGCAAGATTTGAATATGCGCCTGCGAGGTCAATACACGCTTGATGAAATTGGCTTGTAAGCCCGTGAGCATAGCCGACATAAACACAATCACGCCGACACCAATCGAAATACCAACGATAATAAAAATACTCTGCAGCTTGCCTTCCAGTAAAAATCGAATAGCAACAATCCATTCGAAAGGCAGCCACCGTTTCATAACACAACGGCCCGAATGCGTTGGCCCGACACCACGCCGGAGAGGGATGGAATAATCTTATCCTCAACCGTCAAGCCATCGATAATTTCAACATCGTTTAAGCCGCGCAAACCGGTCTTGACGTTACGCTTCACGGCGCGTCCATTAACAACGGCGAGCACCCACGGCGTCTCGGTTTGTAAATCATGCACAAAGCGCGTGCCGACGACGATCACATTGTCTCGTCGTCCCACTTCGATATCAACCGAAACCGTCATATCTTGTCGGAGGAAAGAGGGCGGTTGCGCCACATCCAATTTAACCTCGACGGAGGCCCGCGTAATATCAACGGACGGGTTGATATAGCTTACTTTGCTTTCGAATTTCTGATCCGGAAAAGCATCCGCCGAGGCAAGCGCAGGCTCGCCTAATTCGATCAATCCCAGATTTCGTTCATCCACACCCACTACCAATTGGCTGATGCCGTTGGGCGCCAACACCAGAAGCGTTTTACCGGGTTGAACGACGGAGCCTTTTTCAACGCTACGATTGATGAGGATACCATCCCGCGGCGCGCTAATCGTCGTATAGGCAAGGCGAGACTGCGCGGCTTCCACATTGGCCAGCGCTTGGTTGACCTGCGTTTCAGCCACAACATAATCGCTGCCACCGGGGCTTGCGGTAAACACCTGTAATTCAGCGCTTCTTACTTGCGCCTTGGCAACATCAAGATTTTTCTGCGCCTCATCCAAAGCCGAGTTTGGCGAGAAGCCGCTTTTGAAAAGCGAAGAGGTTCGGTCAAATGTATTTTGGGCGTCCGTCAACGAGGCTTTGGCTTGCGCCAAGGTTTCGCGCGCAGCGGGCAGCGTGAGCTCGTTTAACTGCCTAAGCCGCGCCTCGGCTTGCGCTAACACGCCTTGGGATTGAATCATCGCGGCCTTGATCTCGCGTGCATCTAAATGGATGAGTTCCTGCCCCGCTTTTACGGTCTGGCCTTCTTCGACTAAAACCTCCGTCACGATGCCGGTCATCTGGCTTCCGATCTCGACCCGAAACGGCGTCTCAAAATGGCCGCTGGCGACGACCGTCTTTACGAGATTGCCGCGTTTGGCCTGTTCCACAATGACTTCCGGCCCAAGCACGAGCCGCGGTCCGGCAAAGCCTGCCGCTATCAAGATCGCAATAAGGGCCAGCGCAAACCAACGATGCCGCCAAACGCCATTGAGTAGGCCAAAAAGAGGTGATGAGGGGCGCGTAACTGTCTCCATAGTCCCGATTCATAAGCGCAATCGAAGCGCGCTGGTTTGATTTGGAACAATTCGGCACGGAGACTTTTCTGCTTTCCGCGGAGTTGACCTTATTGGTGCGAGGCCTAAAGGTGCCGCCATTCGATTTGACCGATGAGGAGAGACGCCATGGCAGACAAAAAAGTAGCGCTGATTACCGCAGGCGGTAGCGGCATGGGCGCAGAAGCCGCTCGTCGCTTGGCTGCCGATGGATTTGAAGTCGCGATACTGTCGTCATCGGGCAAAGGCGAGGCGCTGGCGAAAGAATTAGGCGGCTTGGGCGTAACCGGTTCCAATCAATCGCCTGAAGACCTCAAGCGTTTTGTCGATCTTGCCGTGTCGTGCTGGTCGCGGATCGATGTTCTGGTCAATAGCGCCGGCCACGGCCCCCGCGCCCCGTTGCTCGAGATTACCGACGAGCAATGGCATACGGGCATGGATATCTACCTCATGAACGTCATCCGCGCGACGCGGCTGGTAACGCCTTATATGCAGTCCCAAAAATCTGGCGCGATCATCAATATATCAACCGCTTGGGTTGCCGAACCGAGCCCGATGTTCCCTACCTCCGCCGTTTTCCGAGCCGGTCTCGCCGCCTTCACCAAGCTGTTCGCCGATCAATACGCCGCCGATAATGTCCGGATGAACAATGTCTTGCCGGGCTGGATCGACAGCCTCCCGCAAATGGACGAGCGCCGCGCGGGCGTGCCTATGAAACGCTATGGCACAAGCGCCGAAATTGCGGCGACGGTCTCGTTTCTGGCGTCCGAGGGAGCCGGTTACATCACCGGTCAAAGCCTGCGGGTCGATGGCGGCTTAATGCGGTCTGTTTAAGCGTTTTACCGCAATTCAACTGATTTCAGCCACTTTGGCCTAGTTTAAGTTAACAAGTTAGGCCAAAGAGCCAATTATAAATTCAAGTTAATAATTATGGCTTTTTTTAGGGAAAGTTGGGCCTAGAACCATTGCGCATCGAATGCCAAAGGACTAAGGATCTGCCGCGTTAGAGTGTAGGCGTTTCTCCGGAGTAGCGGTGCATGGTTAAGTTCCACTCAACCTATGACCACATCAAATCCAGTACATCGGCCAGAACGGCGATGGTGGCTGCCTTGGGTGTGGTTTACGGCGACATCGGCACCAGCCCGCTCTACGCCTTCAAGCAATCTGTCCTTGCCGCTGGCGGCGTGTCCGAAGGCAATGTTTACGCCATCCTGTCCCTGATCTTCTGGTCCTTGCTGATGGTGGTGACGATTAAATATGTCACGGTCATCATGCGCGCCGATAACAAAGGCGAGGGCGGCACCTTCGCCTTAACCGCTTTGGCGCTGGATTATGTGAAGTCGCCTGCCGTCCGCCTCTTTGTACTCGGCGCCGGTCTGTTTGGTGCAGCGCTTTTTTATGGCGATAGCGTCATCACGCCGGCCATTTCGGTGCTCAGCGCCATTGAAGGCCTCGAGGTCGCCACAACCGCCTTTCACGGCCTAAGTGTTCCAGTTACCCTGATCTTGATTGCCGGCCTGTTCATGATTGAGCGCTACGGTACCGCCGTTGTCGGCAAATTATTTGGCCCTGTCATGGTCGTCTGGTTTGCGACCATCGCGGTCACAGGTATCTCGTCCATCATCCATCATCCGACGATCTTTTTTGCGCTCGACCCTCGCTACGGGTTGAGCTTTCTGATCAATCATACTGCGCTTTCGACGGGTGTCTTAGGTGCGGTTGTTTTGGCCGTAACCGGCGGTGAGGCGCTCTTTGCCGATATGGGCCATTTCGGGCGCGATCCGATTAACAGAACTTGGCTTTGGTTCGTATTCCCAAGTCTCGTGTTGAATTATTTTGGTCAAGGCGCGCTTGTATTGGGCGATGCATCAACCATCGAGAATCCGTTTTATTTGCTCGCGCCGTCTTGGACTCTGTTCCCGATGGTTATCCTCGCGGCTGCGGCAACCATTATTGCGTCGCAGGCTGTTATCTCGGGTGCGTTCTCAATTACCAATCAGGCCGTCCAGCTTGGCTATATCCCGCGCATTCGCGTACGCCACACCTCAGCCGAGGAAGTCGGCCAAATCTATGTCAGCAAGGTCAATGTGATCCTCTTCCTGATCGTTGAAGCCTTAGTCGTGACGTTCCGCACCTCGGATAATCTTGGCTCGGCCTATGGCATTGCCGTTACTGGCACGATGGCGGTTGTTACGATTCTCGCCGGTATCGTGATGATTAAGCGCAATAAATGGTCGCCCATTCTGGCGCTTCCACTGTTCGGCATGTTCTTGGTGATCGATATTGTTTTCTTTGGCACCAACCTTCTCAAATTCTTGGATGGTGGTTGGTTCCCGCTCTGCCTAGCAGGCTTCTTGTTCTTCGTGATGGCTGTCTGGATCAATGGCAGAAGCAGGCTTTTGAAGGCCCGCTGGCGCGATGCCGTTCCACTCGAATCCTTCTTGAAAAGCATTTTGTCGCGGCCGCCTATCCGCGTACCGGGTACGGCAATTTTCATGGTCGCGCATACCGATGTCGTGCCGATCGCGTTGTTGCATAACCTCAAGCACAACCGCATTTTGCATGAGCGTGTATTGCTCATGAAGGTCGAGTTCGTATCGGCACCAACGGTTCCCGATAAGGATCGGATCGAGATCGCGCATCTCGATGGCAATTTCCATGTCGTGAAATTGCGCTACGGCTTCTTTGAAGAGCCTAAGATCCTGCGCGTATTGGCACAGCTTCGTATTCAGGAATTCCGGTTTAAGCTTGCTGAAGTGTCCTTCTTTGTCGGCAGTGAAACGCTCACCTCACGGCATCATAGTTTCTGGGATTCAATCACAACGAAACTCTTTATCGCGCTGCATCGGAACATGATGACAGCTACGGATTATTTCCGCATTCCTCCGGGCCATGTCGTCGAGCTAGGTGGCCATCTCGAAATGTAAATGGGGTATAGGTCGACGCTATCGTCGACCTATACCCCAATTTGCGTTCCAACTTCCACGGCGCGGTCAGACGGAATATGAAAATAGGCCGAGGCGTCATGCGCACGCCGTGCAAGCCAAATGAAAAGTTGATCTTGCCAGCCCGGCATATCGGAATGCGCGGCGCGCTTTAACATGCGGCGCGATAAGAAAAACGATGTTTGCATCACATCAAATTTCAGCCCCAGCTTTTTCAAGGCCGGAATAGCCTTCGGAATATTGGGCTCATCCATAAAGCCGAATTTCAATTTCACGACGTAAAAAGTTTCCGAAATCTGTTCAACGACCGCGCGATCTTGCGCATGAACATAAGGAACATCCGCCGTCTCAATCGACATGATCACATTCTGCATATGAAGGACTTTATTGTGTTTCAAATTATGCAGCAACGCGCTTGGTACGCGGCCCGCATGGCCGGTTAGAAATACTGCCGTGCCCGATGCCCGATTGGGTGGTCGCTTTTCGAGCATTTCGACAAAGCCTTTAAGCTCCACCTCATCACGATGCGTGCGTTGTGAGAGAATAGCCGAGCCCCGACGCCAGGTGATCATAATCACCATGAGACTGATGCCGACGAGAACCGGCAACCACCCACCTTCGAAAATCTTGATTAAATTGGCAGACAAAAACAGCAAATCGATGATCAAAAAAGGCAAGATCATCCCGGCTGCCAACCAGATCGGCATGCGCCATAATTTCCACGCCACAATAAAAGCGAGGATCACGGTAATCACCATCGTTCCCGTCACCGCAATACCATAGGCAGCCGCTAGGCTCGCCGATGATCGGAAGAGCTGAACGAGCAAAAGAACCGCACCCAATAAGAGCCAATTAATGCCCGGAATATAAATTTGGCCGCGCTCCAATTCCGATGTTGCGCGAATATCAAAGCGCGGCAAAAGTCCCAATTGTACCGCTTGTTGGGTCAGCGAAAATGCCCCCGTAATCACCGCTTGGCTCGCGATGATGGTGGCAACCGTTGCCAAGATAACCATCGGCACAAGCGCCCAGTCGGGATACAAAAGAAAGAACGGGTTTTCGAGCGTTTCTGGTGAGGCAATCACCAATGCACCTTGTCCGAGATAGTTAAGGGCGAGGCAGGGAAACGCGATATAGAGCCAGGCCGTGCGAATGGGGCCGCGCCCAAAATGCCCCAGATCCGCATACAGCGCTTCAGCACCCGTTACCGCCAAGAAAACGGATCCAAGGGTCAGAAAACTATTAAAGCCATGATGGAGCAGAAAATGCAGCCCGCTTAGCGGATTAAGCGCATGCAAGATTTCGGGATGATGCCAAATTTGCATCGCGCCGCCCAAGCCCAAAACGACGAACCAGAGTATCATGGTCGGGCCAAAAAAGGCGCCAACGCGGGCGGTGCCGCTTGATTGAACCACAAAGAGCCCAATGAGAATCACAAGGCTAATCGCAACCACATAAGGATCAAAAGCAGGCGTTACGAGGCTCAAGCCTTCAACCGCCGATAGCACGGAAATTGCCGGTGTGATTACCGCATCGCCATAGAATAAAGCCGCGCCGATAATGCCTAAAACCGGAATGATTACCCCTTTACGGCCGAGGGCTTTTTGAGCCAGCGCCATCAGGCTGAGCGTGCCCCCTTCGCCCTTATTGTCGGCGCGCATCATAATGACCACGTATTTCAGGGTAACGATGATGGTGAGTGCCCAGATAATCAAAGAGGCGACGCCGATAATATCTTCCGGACGAAGCCCATTATGTCCTGAAGCGGCCTTGGCCGATTCTTTAAAGGCGTAAAGGGGGCTCGTACCAATATCGCCATAAACGACGCCGATCGAGCCAATCATCAGAGTTAAAAAGCTAGATTTGCGACCCTGCTCATGGCCGTGCTCGGCCTGAATTCTGGTGGCCATTACCCTCGCTCCATGGTGAACTCTTGGGAATACGCACCCGTTAGTGTAACCGGGTCCACCCCGAGCCCACAACCGCGCTCGATCTAGCATATTGCATTGCGAAAGAAAATGACGTCAGGTCAGTTAACAGGGTCTATTTTCAAAGATCGCTGATGGCGGCGTGTGATCGTCATCGACAACACAAAACGCCCGCCTCGTGAGACGAGACAGGGCGCAGTTGGGAAACAATCGGGTCGGTCGATTAGGTTCTTATTCGATGGTCTTTAAATTATCCGCCGACATTTTTCCGCTTTTGCGGTCGGCCACCAATTCATAGCTGAGCTTTTGCCCTTCTTGCAGGTCGCGCAAGCCGGCGCGCTCAACGGCACTGATATGGACGAAGGCGTCGGGACCACCATTATCGGGCTGGATGAAGCCGAACCCCTTGGTGGAGTTGAACCATTTTACGGTTCCAGTCGTCATGTTTGCTATCCTTCCGGGAATTATAAAAGTGCATGGAATGATCGTGCCTCGCGGGCAATCCCTGAGGATTAACCGTGATGCGCAGTTCCAGCAGAAAGGAGGGTCGACCCGGTCGGAAATAGTTCACCACGAGCAATGTGCCTAGTCTTCTGTCGCCGCGCAGGCCAACACCTATGTCGATTAGGGCGATAAAAATATTAGTGAAACAGCGTAAACCGCTTAGGCTTTAAATGTCATGCAAAGAGTGCCCTGATGTTTTCGAAGGCAATACAAGCCTATTAACCATCCTCATCAGCGATCATTTGACAAAATACATATCCGCTTCAATACTTATGCCCGTTGTGTGAGGGTTAAGTAAAATGCGTACAGGCGTAATGCACTTCTTGGAGCGGATTTTTACCGATATTACCTATATTGGGTACCGCCGATTTCAGAACTTTATTGCGGTCTTTATTTTTATTTCCTGCATCGGCATTGCAGTCGAGACGCTCACCGATTTTTTTGACGCCTATGGGCCATATCTCGCTGTTTTAGAACGCATTACGCTTTTCGTATTCATCATTGAATATATCGGTAATTTGTACTTCGCGCCTAATCGATTGAAGTTTATCTTCAGCTTCTGGGGATTGGTGGATCTTCTATCGATTTTGCCATCCTTGCTGTTGATGTTGAATGCATCAGCACTACGCGGCACCAAAGTATTACGCGTGATGCGCGTTTTGCGTGTGCTGCGCGTCTTAAAATTGGCCCGCCAAGCCTTGGAAATGCTCGCTGATCAAGTCGGCAAAAAGCGTAATCCGTTAATCGTCAATCTGAATATCTATCTCATCACCTTGTTCGCGGTTGTGATGATCTCGAGCAGCGTGATGTACTACACCGAAGGCGTGCAATACGCACCGTCAACGATTGAGGCGGGGCAGGCTGCCCTCGATGATATCGCCGCGCAAACGGGTGCTACACCCGAAACCTATGTGCCGAGCGACCCTCTAACCGGATCACCCATTCCGGAAGATAAGCGCTTTTTTGACTCGATCCCCACCGCCATGTGGTGGTGCTTCGTGACGCTTACGACCACCGGTTACGGTGACCTGTATCCGGTAACGGTCTTGGGCCGCATCAACGCCGTCGTGACCATGTTCGCTGGATTGATCTTGTTCTCGATTTTGATGAACTTGGTCGGCCGCACCATCATGATCTTGTTGTTCGGCCAAGCTATCGGCACGGATGAAAAATCGGAGACGTCGACGGATTCACTCTCGATATCGGCACAGATCAGCCCGCTCACAACGGCCCTTGTGTTGCTTGAGCGACAAAGTCTCGTCACAGCGGAACAGGCCGCGCGTATTGCTATTAAACCAAGCGCAGAGATCAAAGCCGCTTTGGCCGAGCTTGCCGGTCGCTAATCCCGAATTGATCGACGCGCCTCATGAGTTGTGCGTCGACAATGTCCGTGAAACAGCATCCTTCCAGCCTTCAATATCCTTGTCCCGCTCAGCTTTTGGCTGCAGCGGGGCAAAACTCTTTTCGGATTTCCAGGACGCCGCAAAGGCGTCGATATCCGGACATAGGCCAACCTGCCGTCCGGCGAGCCATGCCGCCCCCAAAGCCGTTGTCTCGGTAATCGCCGGACGATCGACCTGTGCCTGCACGAGATCCGCTAGTCGCTGCATCGTCCAATCCGAATTGGCCATACCGCCATCCACCCGCAACACCGTATCGTCGCGTGGCGCCTCGGGCCAGTCGGCGTGCATCGCGGCGATCAGATCATTGGTCTGAAAGCAAACGGCTTCAAGCGCCGCCCGCGTGATCTCGTTTGGTCCCGTATTGCGGGTTAAGCCGAAGAGGGCCCCCCTAGCATCGGGATCCCAATAGGGCGCGCCAAGACCAACAAAGGCCGGGACAAGATAGACGCGCTGCTCGCGGTCGGATTTGGCCGCCATCGCGCCAGCCACTGACGCTTCGCTCAGGAAATGTAATCCATCGCGAAGCCATTGAATGGCGGCGCCTGCGATAAAAATCGACCCTTCAAGCGCATAAGTGCGCTTACCATCCAATTGATAGGCAATTGTCGAGACCAATCGGTTACGTGAGTGAATAACCTCGCTCCCAGTATTCATCAACGCAAAGCACCCGGTGCCATAGGTCGCCTTCAACATGCCCGGCTTGAAACAGGCCTGCCCAATGGTCGCGGCTTGCTGATCCCCCGCAACGCCACAGATCGGAATCGCATGACCAAACAAGACGGGATCGGTCTCGCCATAAAAAGCCGCGGAATCCTTTATTTCCGGCAGGAGCGCGCGCGGGACATCAAAAATATCCAACAGCTCGTCGTCCCATTGCCCCGTATGAATATTGCACAGCAAGGTGCGCGACGCGTTCGTTGCGTCGGTGGCGTGCACGCGTCCGCCGGTTAACCGCCAGATCAGAAAACTATCAACCGTGCCAAAAGCCAATTCGCCGCGCATCGCCCTTTCACGCGCGCCTTGCACCGCATCCAGCATGGCTCCAATTTTCGTGCCCGAAAAATAAGGGTCGAGCAGCAGGCCGGTCTTTTGCGTGACAACCGCTTCAACGCCCTGCTCACGCAGCCGCATACATTGATCAGCCGTCCGCCGATCTTGCCAAACAATGGCCCGATGAATGGGTTCGCCCGTCTTGCAATCCCAGATTAAAACCGTCTCGCGTTGGTTGGTGATGCCAATCGCAGCTATCGTCTTAGCGCTTGCCTTGGCAGCATCAATAACCTCGCGGCAGACATCAAGAACCGATTGCCAAATCTCTTCCGGATCATGTTCCACCCAACCCGGATGCGGAAAATATTGCGTAAATTCCTTTTGCCGGATGGCTTCGAGTGTTAAATCGTCACGAAACAGAATGGCTCTGCTTGAAGTCGTACCCTGATCAATAGCAAGCAGCATCTGGTAATGCTCTCTCGTCGCTTAAGGGCACGGCCAAGCACTATGAAGTGCCGTAGCGGAGCGAATATCAAACCGTTCGCGGTAGCGTTCCGGATTTTGTTCAAGAAATTCAACCACGGCCTTAGCAACCACGTGAGGGGATGTCCCTTCCGGTACACAGGAGGCCATCGACTTCGGTTGGATCGGCCCCACTTTAACCGCTGCTTCTAAAGCGTCGCGGCATTGGAACGCTTCGCTCCATTCGCTGTCCTGAACGGGTGCGGGTCGAAGGGCTTCGTATTTGCACCCTTGCAGCAGCTTTTCAACGCTTCGACGGTCCTCGGCCTGAGCATTCGCCCAACCAAATGCGAGGACAAACATAACAAAAGCCAATGGTGTTTTTAGCATCTTCGTCCCTGTCCATAGGGTGAATAAGCCGTCCAATACGTAATCATAGGCCGGCTCTTCGACCAACTCCACCTGAATTAAATCAGAACAGCATCCTTTTTTGTGAGTAGCTGAATCGGTCCATGCATCGCCCGTGCCAGCCCAGCACCCAATCCCTTAAAGATAAAGTATTTATTGATTAATCCGTTATAAGTAGAACCGTCCCTATCATGGGCGCTGTTTGTGTTTTGGTTCGGAAGTAGTTTGTAATGAAGCGGTTGAGTATTTTATGTTGTTTCTCGATTGTCTTTATGGCGACGGCTTCTTTGAGGTCATACGCATCGGAGGCACCACCACCGGCCACCGAGCAGCTTCGGAAGATTGACGATCTTATCCGCGAAAATCAGTTCAATGAGGCGGTAGGCCTCACTAAAACGCTAGCGGAGGCCGGCAATCTAGAGGGTGAGTTTAGGCTATCCCTTTTCTATTGGCACGGCGTTGGCGTCGGCCAAAACTACCTGGAGGCATTGCGGTGGACGACGATCGCAGCCCTTTCAGGACACGAAAAAGCAATCGCCGCACGCAAATTAATGCTGCCATCGGTTGATCCCGCAAATTGGCCGAAAACGCTCGATTGGGCACGCCAAAAGCTTCAGAAGACCGCAGAAGCAGGTAATAATTTGGACCTTGTGGCGCTATCGCGCAGCTACTCCAGCGATTTTGGGTTTGAAAATATCATTGAACAATATTATTGGGGATCTCTGTCTGTCTCCGTCGGGCAGGATGTTTTACATAAACAGCGCGATCTTCTGAGCAAAAAAATAGCAGTAGCGGATGCTGCGAAGGTTCAGGACCGCGTGGCAGCTTGGTTAGAAAAGTTTCGAAAAGAAAAATCTGAGTAAGTTAGGTGTGTTGTACAGGGTAAAGCGATGGCAGCGAACAATACGCCTCCCCAATATGTGTTTGAAATTGTCGCTCTTGAAGCGATTAAGAAATTTCTCGTCGTCGATGTCCCGCCCGAAGAGGTCGCACAATTTTTTGCAACCCTCATGGCTGAACAATACGACACCGATGATCTCGCGGCCGATATTTTAGCCCTGCTCGAAAAAATCCTGACCTTTATCAATTCGGTTGAAATCTCCGATATTGATCTATTGTTGGAATCCTACATCTTCTTCGTCTGCAATTACGAGAAAATTGGCGTCAAACGGAACAAAAAGCCAATGTTCCGGAGCATCTTAAAGGGACAACCCCTCGATAAGACGCGGGTTTACAAGGCGTCTAAGTCCTTTGTTGCCTATGCCTATGGCATGCGGTCGGAAGTCTCCCCGCTCAAGCCGGATGTCTGGACGGTGGCCGACGAAATCGAATTCGCGCCCGTTTTTGAAGTTATTCGCCCGCCTGTTGACGCATAATCGGCAAAAATACGGCGAAACTGGGCCCTATTACCCAAAATTTATCCCGTTCTTTTGCCTCTGGCATGAAAATTGTAAGAGTGGCGGGGTCTGAGCCGGACCATTTCCGGAACAGCCATGGGGGCCCGATCCTTGAAATAAGGATTTGTCCTTACAATTTTAGGATGAAATCGATCAATTGTGCTATCTGAGATAGTATTACTCAAATCGATTCAGTTCAGCCGCCTTTTCCAATGAAGCGGTGAAACGGGTTAAACGGGGCGCGTGGTATGTTCAGTATTGTTGGTCTTGTCATCGTGATGGGTGCCGTTTTCGGCGTGTTCGTTGCCAGTGGCGGTAATCTTGAGCCTATTATCGAGGCGGCTCCACACGAATTGGCCGCTATTGGCGGCGCTGCTGTCGGTGCTATGTTCGTGGGTAATGGCCTAGACGTCATCAAGGGCGTGGGTGCCGGGCTCGGAAAAGTGTTTGCCGGCCCGACCTATAAAAAACAAGATTACCTCGACACCATCTTCCTTGTATCCAAGCTGTTGAAAATTCTCCGCGTCGACGGTCCGGTGGCACTCGAATCCCACGTCGAAAGCCCGGAAGGTAGCGCGATTTTCGCCGAATATCCCAAGCTTCTCAAGGATCATGCGCTGATCCACATGATCACCGATACCATTCGTTTGATGGTTATCTCGTCGGGCACGCTCAACCCCTATGCGGTTGAAGAAGTGCTCGATAATGGCATTAAAGCGCATCATCATGCGGCCTTAAAGCCCGTTGAAGCGCTTGCCGCCACCGCAGGCGCCTGCCCGGCGCTCGGGATCGTTGCGTGCGTGTTGGGCGTCGTGAAAACCATGGGCTCGATCGATCAGCCGCCTGCCGTTCTCGGTGCCCTTATCGGTAGCGCGCTCGTCGGAACCTTCATGGGCGTGTTGTTGGCCTATGGCGTGATCGAACCAATGGGTGGTCGCCTAAAGCAGATTATCGATGAAGACAGTGAAATTTACGTTGTGGTCAAACAATTGATCGTCGCCACCTTGCACGGCCATCCTCAACCACTCGTGATCGAAGCCGCGCGTTCGGGTATCAACCACCATAACCAGCCTGACTTCGGTGAAGTCTTCGACGGTCTGAGAGGCAAGTAAGGCATGGCTTCTCCAAAGAAGGAGAAGGAGCCGGAGGTCCCGGCGGAGGCCGAAGAAAAGCCCCTTCCGATTATCATTAAGAAGCATGTTGGCGGGCATGGCGGTGGCCATGGCGGCGCGTGGAAAATCGCGCTTGCCGATATGATGACCGCCATGATGGCGTTCTTTCTCTTGATGTGGCTTTTGGGTTCAACCAATTCCGAAGCCCGTAAATCGATCGCCGATTACTTCAAAGCGACCCCGCTGCTCAAAATGGGTAGCAATGCGGGATCAAACGGCGTATTCGGCGGCCGCTCGATGATCAATCCTGAAGGATTGCCGGATTCGGTC
Source organism: Hyphomicrobiales bacterium (assembly GCA_947455725.1). GTDB lineage: Bacteria > Pseudomonadota > Alphaproteobacteria > Rhizobiales > Beijerinckiaceae > CAIUPE01. Next base: position 71,252 of record CANGPL010000001.1, read on the forward strand.
GCGCAAACGAGCGTGGCCAATGTCATGCCGCCTACCACTGAAACGGGTGGCAATGATCGCGATGAGGGACCTCAGGGTCAATTATCGCCGGACGGAAAAAATAAGGACGGCGAAGGTCGTGCCGGTCAGGCGAAAGGTCCAGCCGAAGGTGGTCAAGTGGATGATGCTGGGGAGGGCGCGCAAGCCTCAACCAGCACAACGCAAGAAGGCCAGGCCAAAAATGGCGATAAGCCCGATACAAAAAATCCCGGTGGCAATGGGGTAACCGACGAGGCCCAGAAGAAAGCTGCAGCCGAAGCCGATCAGAAAAATTTTGATGAATTACAAAAAAAGGTGACCGAAGCGATTTCGAAGGATGCAAGTCTTTCGAAAATTGCCGATCAGGTGCAATTCGTGAAGGTCAAGGATGGTCTGCGGATCGAAATCGTTGATAAAGCTGATTTTTCGATGTTCTCGGTTGGTACGACGCGCGTTTTGCCGCGCGCTTCCGCCCTCATCAGTCAATTGGCAACCGCGATTTCAGAATTACCCAATCAGGTCGTGATCCGCGGCCATACCGATAGTCTGGCCTATGCGCTCGATAGCGAAAGTAACAATTGGATTTTGTCTGCTGAGCGTGCGGAAAGCACACGCCAGGTGCTGATCAGGGCAGGGGTGCCAGAAAGCCAAATGGCGCGCGTTGAAGGCGTGGCCGATACGGAGCCATATAACGGCGCCGATCCGCTCGATGTTCGTAACCGCCGTATCAGCATGACCTTGCTCTACCGTGACGGCGATAAATCGGTCCCCGTATTGAAGGCACCGCAATGAGCGAAAAGCCAAAAGACGGCGCCGAACCGAAGCCGGAGATCATTTTTAAGAAAGTGGCCGGCGGCCATGGCGGTGGCCATGGTGGCGCGTGGAAAATCGCGCTCGCCGATATGATGACCGCCATGATGGCTTTCTTTTTGTTGATGTGGCTTTTGGGCGCAACCAATAAAGATCAGCGCAAGGGACTTGGCGAATATTTCAGAGCTAAAACCAGCTTGCTTACCCTCAGCGATAAAGCGGGTACCGCAGGTTTGATGGCCGGTAAAACCATCGGCGAAACCGATGGATTTCCCGATCCCGCCGTTTCCAACAATATGATGCAACCGGTTGTTCCGGTCGCATCAACCGATTCAACCGACCGCAATAAGGCACCCGAGGGCGTACAATCGCAGACCGAGCAGAATGACGAAGGCGTCGGCAAATCCGGCTCAAGCGACGGCAAAAAGGCGGGCGGTGACTCTACTCAATCTGGCACGGGCGCTAAAACAAAGGACCCCGAGGGTAAATCGGGGACGTCGAAGACCGGTGAGTCGGAAGGCCAAGGCAAAGCCGATGCCGGGCAGGCGGGTGGCGATCAGACCAAGTCAACGCCCGGTGAGATGACCGAAGAGCAGCAAAAGGCGGCTGCGGCTGCCGCTGACCAGAAGGCCTTTGAAAAGATCGAGAAGGACATCAAAGCCACGCTCGATCAAAATCCGGATCTCAAGAAAATCGCCGGTCAGATGAAATTCGTCCGCGATAAAGAAGGCCTTCGGATTGAAATCATCGATCAGTCGGATTTTGCGATGTTTGCGATTGGCACCACCAATTTCCTGCCCAAAGCGCAGGAATTGATGAATGATGTCGCAAAATCGATCAAGGATATACCCAATAAGGTCGCCATTCGCGGCCATACCGACGGGTTTTCCTATAGCCAGGCCGATAAGATGAACAATTGGCGTCTATCGGCCCAACGCGCGGATTCAACGCGCCGCTTCCTAAATAATGCCGGCATTGACGAGAAGCGCTTTGTGAAAATTGAAGGCGTCGCCGACCGGGAAGCCTTCAATCCGGATAATCCGCTTGATCCGCGCAACCGCCGAATCAGCATTACGGTTCTGGCCCAGTAAAAAAGGTGGCGGCGCGTAAGCACCCACCACCCTCAAAAGCCTTAGACGCCTTCCACAATCCGCATATCGCGCTCGACCGAGCCCTCGCCCAGGGCACGGACGGCCTCTTGATAGGCAGGCGTATCATAAAGCGCCATTGCGGCTTCTAGGCTTTCAAATTCGATGATGACCGTGCGGTTCATGATGCCATCTTCCATGGCACGCGATGCCGGACCACGAGCGAGGAATTTTCCACCCGCTGCCACAATCGCGGGACCTGCCAATTTGGCGTAATCAGCCAACTTTTCGGGGTTGGAAATCGAACGATAGCACGAAATCATATAGCCTTTAGGCATAGCGGGTTATTCCTTATCTAAGATGGGCTCGGGACGATCTCGTCCCTGCCTTCTATTACTGCATATTGTGGGAAAGACGGCAATCGTCGCGCGGGTGCGCGGGAAGGTTACGCTTAAGCGACCGACGTCATCGTTTTGTTTAATGCGAGATATTCCATCGCCGTATCGCGATGGTAGGTCATAAGGACCACACGCGTTCCAAGATAAACAACGTAATAGGTCTTGCCGCTTTTCTGGCGACGTTTCTCTGCGACCGTATACATGGCTGTACTCAAATTATGCAATTAAACCAACGTCCGAAGACGTTTCAAAACTAATGCACCTTGTTTACTGATTTGTTAATGGCAAATCTTAAATTTGAACAAATTTTTTGCAATGCACACCAATGAAAAAAGCAAGGAAATGATAAAATTTTCTTGCTTTTCAATATGTTATCAATGTTAGAAGATTAACCGGTTGTGCCATCCGCACTATTTTGCTGCCCAAGCTTAGCGCTCAAATCAAGCACCGTATCCGCTACCTCCGTCACCCGCGGTGCGCCCTCCGAACGGACGAGTTCGCGTTGCAGCGCGCCACGTTCCTTACGCGCCATTTCAAGCGCGCCTTCGGCTACAGCACGGGCCATACGCTCGGTTTCAAGCGCTGCGGTTAATTCGTCAACGCGCGACTGATAGGTCGCCCGATTGGCCTCTGCCATGGTCTCAAGCTGATCAATACGCCCCATGAGGACCGGAATACGGTCATCCAACTTGGCCAAAGCCGTGTCGCGGGCCTTGAGGTTTTTGGTCAGCGTATTGGCGCGCTCGATCAAGGTGACACGGGATTGCTCCAATTCACGCACCTGACGCTCCAACCCGTCGATCGTAGCCTTTTGCTTGGATAGACGTTGTTCAAAGCTCGTGACCGCAATGTTATTTTCCAAAATCCGGCGTTCAGCCGTCCGCATCTCGTCGGTCTTGGCGATCAGCGCGTTACGGGCTTCGGTCAAGAGGCGCTCGCCAAGCGTGACGCGCGACTGCATGGCGTCGACTTTCATGGTCAACGAGATCTTTTCGGCCTGGAATTGGGCATTGATCTCATCAATCTGGTCCGCCAGCGCCTTCCGCTCGTTTTTCGTTTCATTGAGCAGCGTGCGGGTATGGTTCAGGCGATTTCGGGTTGCTTCGAGATCATTTTCAACCTCCGTCAAGCGACGCGATGTACGATTGAAGTCGTCGACGCGGCCAGTTAAGGTTTCGGAAAGATTAGTATTTTCGCCCTCAAGAAGGGCTATTGTCTCGTTAAGACGCGTTATATCTGCATCAAACTGTGCAATCTGCGTGTCCTTGGTGACGATCATGTCACGTGCGGTCTGCTGATCTTGTTCAAGAGATTTCTGATATTCCGTCGCGTATAGCAACTGACGCTCGAATTCGAGCAATTTACTGCGCGCTTCGGTTAATTCCTGCGCCTGCTCGTTCCTGACCGTATCAAGTGCGGCGATTGTTTCACGCGATGCACGCAAATCTTGTGCAAGTGCCAGCTTCTCATTGTCAAGTTCATCGAGCTTACGCTCAAAGGCCGCGACGTCATTGCGAAGCAGTGTGATTTTATCCCTCGCTTCAATGAGGCCGGACCGAAGACCGGTATTTTCAATCTTCAGACCTTCAATCGTGCGCAAATTGCGCTCGAGAGGTCCGTTGAGTTGATCAAAAGCAACTTTGAGCTTCTCAAGCTCGTCGATCTTGCTTTGCGCACCTAAAAACAGAAGCCGGAATGTTTCGTTTTCCTGGCCGAGGCGCTGAATAGAGTCGAGTCCAGATTCTGGTTCAACCGCATCCGGCGCAGCATCAAGAAGGGCAAAGGCAGCTTCAGCCGCGTCGCCTGCCTGCGTTCCCGGGGCATTATTCTCCCGTTTCCACAAAATATCAATGATATTGCGCATATTCGTGGCCTTTTGGCGTTGTGATGCGTTTCAGTGACTAACCAAAATTCAAGACAATTTTAGACAACTAAAAGTATATGTAATTACTTTACGCACGTCAAAAGAAACGTTGGCTTTCTGTTGATTTTCCTTGCGCCCGGTGCCTTTGCGGCCCGCTAACGGGTCACTCATTTGTGGATATAGACCCAGTTGGCCCAAAATTTGCTGCTCAGTTTCTGGGCACTCATGCCCTGTCAGAATTATTGTGCAACCCGTTTGAGCCGTCGAAGTCAGCTGTAAATGTCTGGAATAATTTCAAACCTATCGCTGATCGGTAGCAATGCCAGCGCATATCTCGCGGCCAATGCGCCCGTCCTGACGACGGCTCAAATTGCAACCTTGAACACGAGCCAGATTTCCGGTTTAACGTCTCAAGCGGTCTCCGCCCTCAGCACGGCTGAATTGTCTGCGCTTAGCACAAATCTCTCACTCTTAACATCGGGCGCCATAGTATCGATCGCCTCGACCAAACTCGCGCAACTTTCGTCTGTCCAATTCGGTGGGCTACAGTCCGCTCAGTTAAGCAGCCTGACCTCTGGACAATTAGCGGCGCTCACGACCGCGCATTGGAGCGGGTTAAGCACGGACCAAATCAACGCCTTTTCACCCGCTCAGATTGCGAAATTAAGCGGTACGCAGTTCGCCGCTCTGACTACGGACCAGATTCACAATCTCAATTCTGCTGATATCCCGGCATTATCAACGGCTGAAGTCGGCGCTCTGACGACCAGTCAGGTGATGGCATTTACCGATAGCCAACTCGGCGCGATTACCTCCTCGCAGGGGGTTGCGATTAAGGCGACGCAGCTTGCGGTGCTCGCTACGCGCCAAGTTTCAAATTTCAGTCCAGCAATCATGCGGGTTTTGAATGCGAGCCAATCCGTGGGATTAAGCTCGGCGCAATTTAATGCGCTTTCGTCCGATAAGGTTCAGGCGCTTACCTCGGCGGCAGTATCGGGTCTTGCAACGGCGGTGATCGCTAACTTAACGAGTGATCAGCTCGCCGGATTAACAATAACCCAAATCGGCGGGCTTACGACGACCCAATTCAGCGGAATTAGTGCGGCCAACCTAGCAACCTTAAGCACAGCCGATATCGTAGCCCTTTCCTCCGCCCAAGTTGGCGGCCTTTCAACCGCGCAAATGGCGGCTCTTACAACCGCACAATTAAGCGCATTGACCACGGCTGAAGTGAAGGCTCTGTCAACCGGCCAACTTGGTGCGATCGGTACGTCAAGGATATCATCGCTAAGTGTCACGGATATGATGGCCATGTCGACGACGCAGATCACCGGTTTATTAACTGGACAAATCAATGCGCTCTCGTTAGGTCAGTTGAATGTGTTGACGTCGGTTCAAGTGAAGGCGCTTTCGAGCGGCCAGCTTAATGCCATCGGTACAACGAATCTAAATTTACTTTCGACATCGGTTGTTGCTGCTCTAACCTCAGCGCAAGTAGCAGGAATTACAACATCCCAAATTGCTAGTTTAACGACAGCCCAAATAGCCGGACTTTCATCGAGCCAATTGGCAGGCTTCACCTCCGCGCAAATTAATATGCTGACGTCTGATAAGGTTCAGGCGCTGTCGCCATCCGCAATTTCCGGCCTATCGTCATCGCTCATTTCTGGTTTTTCAAGCGGTCAATTGAGCGGCTTAACGACAGCTCAGATCAATGGGCTATCAACGGCGCAACTGAGCGCGATCAATAACGCCAATTTTGTGACCCTCTCAACGGCAGATATCGCTTCATTATCAACAACTCAGGTCAAGGGACTAACGTCATCGCAGGTTAGTAATCTGACAACCGGCCAGCTTAATGCGCTCAAAATCGCACAGATAGCTGCCCTCACATCGGCGCAAATGGTCGGCTTGACGACAATGCAGATTGCGAGGCTTTCCACGGCCCAACTGGGCGCGCTTAGCACGGCAGATGTGAAGGCCTTATCCAGTGGCCAGCTATCGGCGATCGGGTCGACGAGCATCGCCGTGCTTAGCTCATCGGCCATTGCGGTACTTTCCAGCGCTCAGATACAGGGGCTATCCTCGGGGCAGGTCGTCAATCTCACTTCTGGCCAATTGAATGCGCTCACAACAACACAGATCCGAGCATTATCGACGTTCCAGCTTGATGCGATCAGCACCGCGAATTTCCAATTGCTCGGTACAGCAGCCGTTGCAGCTTTAACGTCCGCACAAGTCGCAGGGGTCACCACCCCACAAATGGCAAGTTTAACAACGAGACAAATCGCAGCACTGGCATCTAATCAAGCGTCCGGCGTTACATCTGCTCAGTTGAACGCGCTCAACACGGATCAGATAAGAGCGCTATCGACGGCACTGCTTGCTAATCTCTCATCAACACAAGTTGCCAGTCTATCGACCGTCTATTATAGCGCGCTGACATCTTCTCAGATTATTGCCCTATAACTGCGAGAAAAACTCTGGCTTTACGGCTTCGGTCGCAATTCCTTAGCGAATCCAGCAAATTGATTGGCCAAATCGTGCTGCCCTTGGCTTAAATAAAAGGCATGGAGATTTTGGGCGGCTAGAAAGCTTCCGCGCCCGATGACCGTCGAGTCAAAATGATCAACCTCGCCAATTTCGAGGCACTTTAACCAGTGGAACTCGATGATCGGCAGAACGCGGGTGGCCCTTTCGGGATGCGCCAGCGCAAAGTCCAGTAGAGCATCGCCGGCAGCAAAATGAAAATCCGGAGATCGATCCCATTCGGCTTGATCGATAAGCGTAAGGGCTGCTTCAAATTGCCCTGCCTGCTTAAACGCAAAAATAGCCCGCACGACCAGATCATGCCGGTAGCCTGCCGATTTTGGAACAAGATTGAGCGCAACCTCATAATGTTCGCACGCTTCTTCATAGGAGTGAGCGTTTTCGTATTCTTTCCCGAGTTGATAATAATAATAGCCAGTTCCGGGCTGATCGACCAACGCTTGCTTTAGCAAGCGCTCATTCCGATCAGATTTACGGCCCAATTGCTCCGATAAATATCCGTCATGACCAATTTTGACCGGCAATTGCTCGATTTTCAACTCGTGAATGGGCTGCTCATGAATTCTGCCTTCATATCGGACGCCTTTCGGCAAAATCCGTGTAATCCATTCGGCCGCTTGTTCAATTCTTTCATTTAAAACGAAAGAATTGATCCGATTTATGCGCTTAACGGCGTCGTTCGCCCAATTTTCGGCCTGCAACAAATGCTCGCCGCCTTCAATCAGCCACTCATCCGCATCGATAATCAGGCTAAAATCGCTTCTTACCAGCGACAAGGCAGCATTTCGGGCTTTGGCGAAATCGTCACACCATTCAAACGAGTGGATTTCTGCGTCAAATTGCCGGGCTTTCGATAGAGTGGCGTCCGTGGAGCCCGTATCCAAAATCAAGATTTGATCTACAAAAGGCCTAAAACTGGCCAAGCAGCGCTCGATACAGCGTTCTTCGTTTTTGACGATCAGTGCCAGGGATAAGGCGCTCATTATTTAAGGTCCTTATGGAAATATTCCCGGCAAATACCGCCAGAGGCCGCTAAGTTAAGGATCGTTTATCTTAAAAAACCAAGTAAAATCAATAACTTTATTGGCTTTCTCTGTTTCTCAAACAAATCTCTAAAATCTCGCATTAAAGAAAATCCGGGAGCGACCGTTATCATCGCTACTGGGTGGCCCAATGGCTAATCCCCACGGATCGGTAACTCTCCCCAAGTGTTACCAAAAGCGGTGTTTAAAAGATGGAGTATTTAGATGTCCGTTATTAATACAAACGTGGCCTCCCTGCGGACGCAGGCAGCCATGGGCCAGAATACGAAAGCCCTCCAAGGTGTTATGGAGCAGCTTTCGACCGGTAAACGCATCAACTCCGCCGCTGACGATGCGGCGGGATTAGCAATATCGACCCGCCTTACCTCGCAGATCAACGGTCTTAATCAGGCTGTTCGTAATGCGAATGACGGTATCTCGATGTTGAAGACCACCGAAGGCGCAACGGATACGGTAACCAACATGCTTCAGCGCATGCGGGAATTAGCGATCCAAGGCGCAAACGGGACCAATTCATCGGCTGATATTGCTTCGATGAATACCGAGTATCAGCAGCTTTATTCTGAAATGAAACGCATTGCCAACACGACCGCTTGGAACAATATGAATGTTCTCGACGGTACGTTCAGCGGCGGCGTGAGCTTCATGGTCAGCGAAGTGGCCGGGGCCAACTCGAAGATTTCTGCCTCGATCGCTAGCTTCGACCCAACCGCAGGCGCCACAAACGCCTTGGTTGAAGGTTTCTCCCAGATGAGCGGCTCTGCAATCTCCGCAGGTGCGACCGCAACAGATCTACTTAATAAGATTTCGGTTGCCATCAGCGGCGTCAACAAAGTGCGCTCGACTTTGGGTGCCACCATCAACCGGTTGCAATTCACAGTTGATAATCTGACGAACGTATCGACTAATTTGTCCGCTTCGCGCAGTCAGATTGAAGACGTTGATTACTCGCAGGCAACCGCCGAGTTGGCCAAGCGCCAGGTTATTCAGCAAGCAGCAACGGCGATGTTGGCGCAGGCCAATCAGCAGCCACAGTCGGTGTTGTCGCTTCTGAAGTAAGAGTTCAATAAGCCCTCAGGGTAAACCCCACATATCCTGAGGGCTTCTATAAGATTTGGAAAAAGAACCTAAAGGCAGCTTTGGCTCCTTTGGCTTTTTGATCCAACCAATGGCCAATCGGATTTTATCCGATTTTTGCTGTTTGTGATGGAGTGGGGAATGACAGTTATCGGAACCAATGTCGCGGCGCTCAAGGCCGAGATGGCTTTAACCAAGAATAGTCGCGATCTTCAATCCGCGATGGAAAAGCTTTCGACGGGGAAGCGCATCAATGCCGCGTCCGATGATGCAGCCGGCATTGCAGAAATTGCCAGAATGTCGACCGAGATCAGTGGTATCGGACAGGCAATTAAAAACGCCAACGATGGTATTTCCATTCTTAAGACATCTGATTCCGCCACCGGCTCAATCACTAACATGTTGCAGCGGATGCGCGAATTAGCGATTCAGGCCGCGAACGGGACAAATGCGTCGTCCGATATTCAATCGCTAAATACGGAATACCAGCAACTTTATTCAGAAATTAAGCGAGTTGCTTCCACGACGGAATGGAACAGCTCCAAATTGCTTGATGGCACGTTCAGCGCAGGCGTTTCGCTTTTTGTCGGCTACTCGTCCAATGCGGACGGAAAGATTTCCGCTTCTATTCCAAGTTTTGATCCGACTGCCGGGGCGACTAATTCGCTGGTCGATGGATTTTCTGCCATCAGCGGCTCCACCATTTCTGCCGGAAGCAACGCAACGGACCTTCTTGCAAAGATCTCCCTTGCCATCAGTGGCGTTAATAAAGTCCGTTCAACACTTGGCGCTACGGTTAATCGCTTGCAATTTACCGTCGATAATCTAACCAATATGAGCACGAGTATTTCCGCATCCCGAAGCCAAATTCAGGACGTAGACTATTCTCAAGCGACCGCCGAACTGGCTCGTGGCCAAATTCTCCAACAAGCGGCTACGGCTATGCTGGCGCAGGCCAATCAGCAACCTCAATTGGTTCTCGCACTCTTGAAATAGAAACAGATAAGCTTGCGGTGATGATGGCATAAAACTTGCTAATACCGGCCTGAGGTGTGGTCAATAAAGGCCCGGGTGAGGTCATTATCATGGTAACGAGTGTTAGTAATAGCAGCAGTGTTCCAACGACAACTGCGTCGACGGCTAGCACAACCATGTCGTCTCCGACCTCATCCAACTCAACGACTTCCAAGACGGCGACGATTGGCAGCAGCATCATCAATAGCCTTACCGGCGCGACGATTAATATTCAAAATTTAGCCCAGCAGCTGACAGATGCCACCAAAGCTGGGCGTCAATCGATCATCGATTCCCGTAAAGCGTTGGCAGACGCCAAAATATCAGCGATCGGACAAATTACTTCAGCGGCAAATACGTTTCAAACATCGCTGACCGGATTAGGTAGCAGTAAAGCGATCTCATATACGACCCAGAGCTCTGATCCAACGGTGGCGGATTTTTCGTTTAAATCCTTCATTCAGCCAAAGCCCTTGAACTTCACCTTTTCCGTTAAGCAGCTTGCGACCGAAAATATCGTTACTTTACCCCCGATTTCGGCGTCGGCCACAAATTTGCTCGGGTCCAGCACGAGCCGCCTTCTAACCCTTTTTGCAGCGCCACCTATTGCAAGCGCTCCAGTCGCGTCAGGATCAAATCCAACAAATCTTGCAATTCCCGCAGGCAGTCTCACGCCGGGAAGCACAATGAATTTGTCTCTACCGACTACTGGTGGAGCAAGTCAAAACGTGCAAGTTAACGTTCCCGCGTCGGGTGATCTCAACGATTTTATTGCTAGCATCAACACATCGATTGCCAGAACAGGGAGCGCAGCGCCAATTGCCTCGCTTGGACAAGATGGCGCATCCGTTTCCTTTTCTTATAACGGCTCACCACAGCCTACCGGCTCAATCAGTCTATCGACAAGCATCAAGCAATTTGATCTCTCGGGCTATAAAAAACTAAGCGATCTCGCCAATGACATCACGGCCGTATCCGGTTTTAGCGCGAATGTTATGAACGCGCCTTCGGGCGGCGATACATTACAATATCTGCAAATCAGCCATGGCACCGGTGTCGCGAATAATTTTAACGTGGCGATCACAGATCCGAATGATTCCCAGCCTTTAACCACGGGGCTTAGCACGGATCAGGGATCCGGCCCCATCATTCAAACGGGCCAAGATGCAATCATTAATGCCGCCGGCATTGATTATACGTCTTCAACGAACTCATTCTCGAATTTAATTACGGGCGTGACGATTAATGTGCACGCTCCAACAACTGGCTCAAGCCAAGTTAATTTATCGACCTCCATCAATACATCTGGTCTCTTAAATGCGATGCAAACCATCGTTTCGGGCTATAATAACCTTCTAACGACGGTTCAGAGTTCCATCAAATATGATGCCGATGCCGCAAAAAGAGGTGGGTTAGCGAATGATTGGGTCGCACAATCCTTTCTTTCGCAATTGCGACAATTGACCACAACATCCATCGCCGGGTCAGGCACGACACCCGTAACTTTGGCCGATATTGGCGTGAAGACGAACCTCGATGGATCGTTAAGCATCGACACCGCCATGGTTGACCGCGTCAGCCAAAATAACCCGCAATTGTTGGCCGATGTCATAGCGTCCACCAACACGTCGACTGGTGCGATCGATCTTATGACAAACCTGAATAAAGTTATCACCAGCCCAGCTGCACCAATTCAGGTGGAATTGACGCAGGTTCAGGGCAAGGATGAGCAGGCGATTGCCGATGATCAGACGAAGTTGGATACGGAAATGGCCGCTCTTCAACAGCGTTATCTCACGCAATTTACGGCTATGCAGGCAATTCTTGATTCAACAAAGAATGATCAATCCGGCCTGACGAACATGATGTCGTCTTGGTCGGCCGGCCTTAAAGCATAAGTTTTAGATTAAATGGGAGATTATACCCAGATGTGGACCGGGCGCGAAGTTTACACCTCGCGCCCGTCCCCCCACGGCTCTGGGCACAGCCCCTGCCGCAATCGTTCTGCGATAGCGGCGAAGAGAACAGTGCAAACATTGATGGGGAACCAATGCAGTCCGGACTGTCGCCGTGGTACGGGAGTTATACCCGATCCCCGTAGCGTTAATGACGGGTCAATGTGGAATTTCTTTAGCGCAGCGAACGGGTCGAAATTACTTTTTTTAAAGCGCTACGATAATCGCATGACTTTGGCCATATCTCTAAATAAGCTAAATATATCAGATATTTATTGTCTATCTTCTGTTTATAAAAAACGCTGTCTCAACCGTGTTCTCAATTGGCCTAAGCGATATGAAATTATTAAAAATACACAACTGCGCTTGTCTCTGGTGGGTGTAGCGGAATGGAAATCGGATCAAATTCGGATGATACAAGAAAATTATTTCTACGTCTGGGCTAAAATTTTCACACTTCGCCCCGTCCTACCCTTTGATCACCATCCCCATGCTTGGACGATGGCGTAAAGATATTTGGATCTGTTGTAGGGGGCTTTTATGAGCTTAATCCCAATTTCCTTTGGGTCGGTTAACGTGACATCCGTTGCGCAATTAACGACTCGGCAGATCGCAACGCTGAATTCGACTCAAGTGCAGTCGATGAGTACAACGGAAGTTTCGACGCTTAGTGCGACACAGATTGATGCGCTTCCTGTTTCGCAACTAACGACCGATCAGATCCAATCACTTACAAATCTCGAAGTATCAGAGCTGACAACAAGTCAGGTTCAGTCACTATCGACGGATCAATTTGCTAGCCTGTCATCCGCCCAACTGGGCGCCATGCAGGTTGCGCAGTTGAAAAGTATTACAACCGATCAAATGCAGGTCATTCCGGCCGCTTCAATCACCCGCGCTGAAATTGCGGCTTTTTCAACGGCGCAGATTAGTGCCTTAACGACCACTCAGGTTGCCGGTCTGAATTTTACCCAGTTGCAGGCGATGTCTGGCGCACAATTGGCGAGCCTTTCAACCGATCGTGTGAATGTCATTACGACAACCGCCCTAGTGACGTTGACCGATACGCAGCTACATGCGTTAAAATCCAACCAGATTTCGGGGCTTAATAACGATCAGATTGATGCCCTATTCAATTCGAACAAGTTTTCCGTAACGATCAGCCAGATGCCCGGACTCACCTCGGATCAGGTCGGGCATCTCTCGACCGACGAAGTGAGAAAGCTCACCGCAGGCCAATTGGTCTGGATGGTTACGAGCCAAACGAGCCTGTTCTCGTCAACTCAAGTGGCCGCTCTCACACCGACGCAGATGAACTTCATTTCAGCCGATAAATTTGCTAATTTTGCAACTGATCGTATCGCGGTTCTGTCTACCAACCAGATCCATGCCTTATCTGGTATTCAGCTGGCAGGATTCGGATCCGATAATCTAAATTCGCTTTCGACCGATGACCTTGAATCATTAACGGCTGCACAACTTGCCGGACTTACAACTAATCAAGTTCAAAATTTAACGACAGATAATTTTAAGGTTCTATCAGGTCGGGCACTAACTGGTCTGACGTCTGCCCAAATGAACGCGTTAACAACGGCCGAATTGCACGCGCTTACGGCCACGCAATTGCGTTCGTTCTCCGGGCAGCAGCTTGCGGCAACTGGCAGTAATTTGGTTGATAGTGAATCCGTTCTGGAAACATCTTCCGTTCAACTGCTTACGCCACAACAAATTAGCGGAATGACGACAGCACAGATTGTGGGTCTCTCGACGGCGCAATTCTCTGCCTTGTCGGCGTCCGCGATGACCGGATTCACGCAGAGCCAGCTTACAAATCTATCAACTGACGAAGTGTCAAGCTTTACCACGGTACAGGTCGCAGCTTTAACGCCCACACAATTAGGCGCACTCGATCCAACGAAAATTTCAACGCTCGGAACTGCAAATCTCAATATTCTTTCGAATGATCAAATCAAGGGTCTAACAATCGCTCAATTTGCGGCATTTACGACGGATCAAATCAACGCGTTCAATACAACAAAATTCTCGAGTGTATCACGTGGCCAGCTACAAGCAATTGCCGCCGCTGATTTTAATAGTATTCAAACTGATAAAATTAATGCGCTCTCGGCCGCTCAGGTAGGTGGCTTAACCACCGCTCAGATTAATTCACTATCGGGCACCAATTTTGCAGCCATTTCAGCAGCAGGTGTTGTCGGCCTAACGACATCCTTGATGAACGCCATGACATCGGCAGAGACGTCAGCGTTAACGTCTGTGCAGTTGAAAAATCTGACGGCAACACAGCTAAGCGCACTGAATACCAAGAGTTTAAATGGTCTGACGACCACCTTGATAAGCACGCTGGCCGCAACTCAGATATCAGGTCTTACGACATTCCAGGTCAATATGCTGACGACAGTCAATGTGGCCGCGATATCCGGTGGCGCGATTACGGGTTTGAAGACCAACCAAATTGCTGCGTTAACGACCGCACAGCTTCAAGCCTTTTCGACGACCCAGCTCCGCGCTTTCTCGGGTAGCCAATTCGCAGCGGCCGATGGTAGCTTAACGGCCACGAACGTCATTGCGACATCAAGTGCGGCTTCATTGACGCCGTCGCAGCTCGCAGGACTAACGACAGATCAGGTTTCCAGCCTTACAACGGGCCAATTCGCTTCGCTGACAATCTCGGCGGTTAAGGGTTTAACCCAATCGCAATTGGCGAAAGTCACTTCAGATCAGGTAGCTGCTTTGACAAGCGGCCAGCTAAAGTCACTTTCAGCAACCCAGCTCGGCGCTCTGGATGCCGCCGTCTTCGGTAAGATCAGCACCGGCAACATCAGCCTCCTTTCTGTTGATCAGATCAAAGGCCTGACAAGTGCCCAGATCCATGCGCTTTCAACGGCTCAGCTCAATGCTTTTGATACGTCGCGCTTCGTGGCATTGTCGAAGGCTCAGCTTGATGCCATTGCGGCTGCCGATTTTAACAATATTACAACGGCAAAGTTACGTACCCTTACCGCCGATCAAGTCAGCTATCTTTCGTCTGATCAAATTAGTCAGCTCTCATCGGATAGTTTCCGCGCGTTAAAGGGTTCTAGCCTTGTAAGCCTCACGTCAGCCCAGATGTCGGCTTTAACAACGCTTGAGACATCTGCATTGACGACCGAACAGGTTCGTTCGATTAACGGAAGTCAATTGGGTGGAATTAGCACCGACAGCTTAAACGCAATCTCGACAGCATTGTTGAACTCGCTCGCGCCTTCTCAATTGGCCGGCCTCACAACTACGCAAATTAACAATCTTAAAACGGCCAATTTTGCAGCACTCTCGGGTACGGCTGTAACGGGTCTCACGACGGTGCAATTGGCGGCAACCTCAGCTGGTGAGATAAGTGCTTTAACGTCAATACAAATGCGCTCCTTGTCGGCCAAGCAGCTCGGTGCTTTAGGATCAGCCAATATTGCTTCGCTCAACACCTTGGCAATTAAAATATTGTCAGCAGCACAAGTAGCTGGATTTACAACGGATCAGATTAAAGGATTGACATCGACACAGTTCGCAAGTCTTACGGCGCAAGGCGCGTCAGGACTTACGACCAAGCAAATGGCAGCCTTAACCTCTGATCAGGTAGCCAGTCTAACGACTGATCAAATAAAGTCCATGCGTGGTGCGCAATTCGGTCAAATTGCCACGGCGAATTTAAGCTCACTTAGTACAACCAATATTCGCGCTTTGTCGGCCGCCCAGATCAATGGCTTCACGACAACCCAGCTCAGTAGTTTATCCACGACACAGTTTGTGGCATTGACGAGCGCCGCGGTTTCCGGATTGTCCACCAGCCAGATTTCGGCACTTACGACACGTGAAGTTAATTCGTTATTGACAGCTCAGGTTGGCGCATTAACAGGTACGCAGATTAGGTCCTTTACATCGGATCAGCTGGCCAAATTAACAACGACAAATATGGCAGCACTTTCTGCGCTGCAGGTTCAGGGCTTTACCACAGATCAGATTAAATTGCTGTCAACACAACAGTTTACGTCTCTTTCAACTAGCGGTATGGCTGCTTTGTCAACTAACCAGATCGCAAATCTGACCACTGGTGAGTTGTCGCAGCTCTCAACCACGCAGGTACGCCTCTTCTCCGCTAACCAGTTGGCAGCAATTAATGCCGCCGATATCACCCAATTGGGTGCAGCTGGCATTAGTGCACTTACTGTTGGGCAAGTAAGAGGCATAACGGTCGATCAAATTGGCCAAATGACCACAGATCAGGTGACGACCTTGAGCGCCGGTCAATTGAAGACCTTAACGATTAGCCAGGTTGGTGGTTTTACCCCCGCTCAGGTGAATACGTTGACGACCCAACAGTTGAGTTATCTCACGGATGCACAGAAGGCTGCTTTGACGATCGTTTAAAGTAACTTCAAATCTAAATCAGGCCGTTATCGATTGGCTCGATAGCGGCCTTTTTATGTGAATTCTGTACTGGAAAGCCGCCACACTTTCAGCGGTCCATTTCTTGAATCGACCCAATTTTTAGCTGTTGGATGGCGTTCATCTTGAATGAAAACGAATTGTCACTTTTCGCGTTAAAATTATTTCATCGGCTGCCGTCTTTTGTCTCAGGGAATATTGTTCTGAATTTGATCCCATGTGGATTAGCCTATTGAGTAGGTTAGGAGGCGTAAATGAGTTTAACTCTGTCTGGATTGGCCGGCTATACCCCAGTGGGCCCTTATACGCCTTCTAACATTTCACAATTATCGTCAGCTACATTTGCGACGCTGACCTCAACAGATATCGCGACAATTGGCACCGAGCAGATCCAATTTCTGCAGCCTAGTCAGATCGCCTATCTCGACTCAGTTCAAATTCAGGGCATAACAACGGCACAGGCGCCTAATCTATCGCCTGCCGATATCGCTCAATTAAGCAGTGATCAGATAAACAATATTAGCACTGATGTTATCGGTTCACTGACTGCAGTTCAGGTTCAATCTTTGACGACCGGGCAATTGTCGGCAATGACAACGGCCGCTATTGCGGCTCTGACCTCAGTACAGCTTGACGCGATGAATGCAACGCAGCTTCAAAGCATTGCAACGAATAATATGTCAGCGCTTTCAACTAATGCGCTTCCAACCCTAAATCAGGATCAACTTCAGGCATTCACAACGGATCAGGTCGATGGTCTTTCGACTGACCAATTGAGCGCACTTGTTGCTTCGGCAAATTTTAATATTTCTGTTACCCAATTGAACGCTCTGACGACGGATAGTCTGCAGGCTCTTGGTAGCCCGGGTGCAGCGCTTCTATCGCCAACGCAGATTGCTGGATTAACCACTGCCAATTTGAATGCGCTAACGTCTGACCAAGCCGCCGCGTTGAATACTCGCCAGGTCGCGTCATTAACCACTGAACAAATACAGAATATTGCGACAAGCGTTCTCGATAATATTTCTACGGCAGCCATCCCGGTTTTATCAGCGTCGCAGGTTGCTGCGTTTACATCTGATACGGTTCCGACCTTAACAAGTGCCCAGTTTGCAGTCATAACAGCCGAAGAGATTTCGAATTTAACAACCAGCGCCCTGTCTGGATTGGCGCAGGGCCATATCGCCAATTTGTTACCCAGCCAATTGGCAGGATTAACATCTGACCAAATCTCATCGTTGCGTACCGATCAAATTCTGGCATTGGGCTCCACGGCTATCAGTAACTTGACAGCTCGGCAGACGGCGGGTCTGACATCAGTGCAGGTACCCGTTTTAGCGGCGCTTCAAATTGCCTCTTTCAAGCCATCGCAGATCCAGTCTTTCAGCTCGAGTGTCATTCAAAGTCTTACACAGTCGCAGGTGTCGGCTATTACGTCTGACCAGTTGAATAGCTTTTTGACCACGCAGCTTTCTGCCTTTACAACAGACCAAGTTGCCGGTCTAACGCCGGCTACTTTTGGTAGCATTATACCATCCCAATTGGCGAAATTCTCGTCAAGCCAAGTCAATGCGCTCACCTATAACGAGATGCAGCAGTTGAATTCTGCGCAAGCTGCAGCGCTGACCTCGACACAACTTGCAAATATTAGCAGCGTTCAGTTACGAGCTTTGACGTCTGCAGCGTTTTCTGGTTTCACTGCAACGCAGCTCTCAAGGCTCGCATCGAGCCAGTTTGCCGTCCTCACCGACGGTGAGTTCAGCGTACTGACTTCAGCGCAATTATCGGGTATTTCAACGAGTGACCTTTCTCAAATTTCAGGCACTCAGATTGGGTTGATCGCGACGAGCGTGATTTCTGCTCTATCGACGGGTCAAGCCGCAGCTTTGAGCTCAGACCAGACCGCCCGATTCACAAATGATCAAGTGTTAGCTCTAAATTCAAAGCAAATTAGCGCGCTTACTACTAGTGTCACGGGATCGCTTACAAATGCTGTGATTCAAGCGCTTACAAGTGACCAAGTGAAGGGTTTAACTTCGGCGCAGATGAATGCCTTGTCCCAATCCGATTTTCGTTTTGCGGCATTGAACACCGACCAGCTCGGGGCATTGTCCACATATGCTGTGTCTGGCGTTCAGAATTCGGCACTTGGAGCTATTACAACAGCACAGTTTAATGCATTAACGACGTCTTCTGTTAGTATCCTTTCCTCTGCTCAATTGGGCGCACTGTCCGCCGATCAGGCCAAGGGAATTGCGACGTCCGAGATTGCCGCGATTTCAACGGGTGCAATTAATGGACTTTCTGTTTCGGCTATCGGAGCATTGGATACGACGCAAGCTGCAACTCTGACGTCAAGCCAATTTAATGCCTTGTCGACGGATCAGATTCAGGGTCTTACCTCGACTGAAATTAGCGCATTAACCAATACAGTCGTATCAAGTCTGACAACCAAACAAATTAATGCCCTGACGGCCGATAATGTAGCTGGCCTTTCGACGACGCAGGTCGCTCAACTTTCGGCCACTAAGATTTCCGCTCTCACAACCTCTGCCGTTAGCGGTTTGACAACGTCACAGGTTGCTGCGTTGTCTTCATTGCAAGTGAATGCGCTCTCAACGAGCGTATTTGCAAGCTTCACTTCTACCGAAATCAACAGCCTAACAACGACGGTCATCGCTAATCTATCGTCCACGCAAGTCGCTACGCTTTCGTCCGATCAGGCGTCGGGTCTTTCGACAGGCCAGATCTCGGTATTATCCGCCGTTAATACTTCTAAACTGACAACCGCAGTTGTGGGCAGCTTGACATCGGATCAGGTTGGCACGCTGTCGTCGAGCCAGGTTAACAGCCTCAATTCTGCCCAGATGAACAGTCTGACATCCACTGAATTGACGGGTCTGCAGACAACTGCCATTGCGAATTTGACAACAGATCGGGTGAAATTACTAACATCCGCTCAAGTTGCCGGTTTGGGTGCAAGCCAAATTGGATCCTTTACGCCAGGCCTGAACGTTTCGGCCTTGCAGACTTCGGTTGTCGCTAATTTGACGTCTACCCAGCTTGGCGGTTTGACTTCCAGCGAAGTCAACGCACTTAATTCGGTACAAGTCGCCAGCTTGACGTCGGTCGAAATTTCGAGCCTTTCGACGACTGTTGTTAAGAACCTTTCCGGCAACCAGTTGAAGCTGCTAACATCGGTTCAGGCCGGCGGTCTTCAGACTTCACAGATTGCGGCATTGGCGACATCGACATTGTCGTTAATTACAACGGCTACGTTCAATAGTCTTTCGACGCTCCAAGTAGCGGCATTGGGTTCCGACCAGGTCAATGCGTTGACAACGACGCAGGCTAATAGCTTGATGTCGGATCAATTGAACGCTCTTTCTTCGACTGATATCAAAAATCTGTCATTGAAGAATATAGCCGCGCTCACTACAACGGCCGTTAATGCACTCACTACGACTCTAAGTGCTATTTTGACATCCGGTCAGGTCAATGCATTGACCTCTGCCGAGGTCAACAGCCTTACGTCGGACCAGCTTGCAAGCTTCTCGACGGCGGTGGTCAATAATCTCAGCGCCACTCAGCTGAAATTGCTTACCTCTGCGCAGGCCGTAGGACTCCAGTCATCCCAAGTGGCTGCGTTGGCGACATCGACGATCGGTTCGATAACTACGACGGTTCTGAGTAATCTAGAGACGCTCCAAATCGCGGCATTGAACTCCGATCAGGTCAATGCATTGACGACGACACAGGCAAATAGCCTAACGTCCGATCAGGTCAACGCCCTTTCGACGACCGATATTAAGAACATGTCGGTTAAAAATATTGCTGCCATGACGACAACAGCTATTAAGGCGCTTACGACAAATCTCAGCGCTGTTCTGACGTCAACGCAGGTTAACGCCCTAACTTCGGATGAGGTTAACGGCTTGACGTCCGATCAAATCTCCAGCCTCTCAACTACAGTTGTCAATAATCTCAGCGCCACCCAGCTGAAATTGCTCACCTCGGAGCAGGCAGCAGGCCTCCAGTCCTCTCAGGTGGCGGCCTTAGCAACATCGACCATTGGTTCGATGACCACGACGACTCTGAGCAATCTCGCGACGCTCCAAGTCGCAGCATTGAACTCCGATCAGGTCAATGCGTTTACGACTGCACAGGCAAATAGTTTGACGTCGGATCAGGTCAATGCGCTCTCAACGACGGACGTTAAGAACATGTCTGTCAAAAATATCGCAGCCCTGACGACAACAGCAATAAACGCTCTAGCGGCGAATTTGAGTGCCGTTCTGACATCGGCTCAAGTGAATGCTCTCACATCAGACGAAGTGAACAGCTTGACCTCGGATGAAGTGTCGAGCCTTTCGACAACGGTTGTTAATAACATCGGTGCGAACCAGCTGAAACTGCTGACCTCGGCACAAGCCGCTGGCCTTCAGTCTTCTCAAGTTGCTGCATTGGCGACATCAACCATCTTGTCGATGACGACTTCGGCGCTGAGCAGCCTTACGACACAACAGGTTGGTGCGTTGAATTCCAGCCAGCTTAATTTTTTAACAACGACGCAGGCGAATAGTCTTACGTCGGATCAAGTGAACGCGCTTTCGACAACCAGCCTCAAGAATTTGTCGCTCAAGAATATAGCAGCCCTAACGACGACGGCACTGAAGGCATTGACGACAAATCTGAGCGGAGTATTGACATCTGGGCAGGTAAACGCCCTGACATCCACGCAGGTGAATAGCCTAACCTCCGATCAGGTGGCGAGCCTTTCAACCACCGCCGTCAATAATTTGTCGATTGCTCAACTTAAGCTTCTGAACTCAGTTCAAGCAGCCGGCTTACAGGCAAGTCAAATAACGGCCTTGTCGACGGCGACACTCTCTGCATTGACAACAGCGGTAACAACGAGCCTGACGACAGCTCAAGCGGATGCACTTACGTCAGATCAAATCAATGCGATGACGACGGCTCAGATCAATAGTCTGACTTCGGACGAGGTTAACACGCTATCGAGCATTGAAATCAATAAGCTCTCATTGACTAATGTAGCGGCACTTACGACTACGGCGCTTCATGCACTCACCACAAATCTTTCGGCGGCACTGACGTCGGATCAGGTGAATGCGCTGACGTCCAAGGAAGTTCAGAGCCTAACCTCTGACGAGATTGCCAGCCTGTCGACAACGGTCGTTAACAATATGTCGGCCGATCAGCTTAAACTCTTGAGTTCGGTTCAGGTCGCCGGCTTACAGACGTCCCAAATTGCGGCGCTGTCGACATTGACGATTTCATCGTTGACAACTTCTGCCTTGAGCAATCTGACGACAACGCAAGTTGCCACCTTTATGTCGGATCAGGTGAATGCCCTCTCGACGGCACAGATAAACAGCCTGACATCCGATGAGGTAAACGCGCTGAGTACGAACGACATCAACAAACTGTCGTTGGCGAATGTGGCGGCTCTATCCACCACGGCGCTCCAGGCCTTGACGACTAATCTTTCCGCCGTCTTGACGTCGGCGCAAGTCAATGGACTGACTTCGAAGGAAGTGCAGAGCCTTACCTCTGACCAGCTTACGAGTCTTTCTACGACCGTCGTAAACAATTTGATGGCTGCGAAGCTAAAGCTCTTGAACTCGGTACAGGTGGCTGGTTTGCAGCCTGCGCAAATCACGGCTTTGTCGACATCGACCATTACGGCAATCACAACCGCGGCCTTGAGCAGCCTGTCCACGGGGCAAGTCGCCGCCTTCACGTCGGATCAAGTTAATGCTTTGACATCGGCTCAGGCTAAAAGCTTGACTTCGGATGAAGTGAATGCATTGACAACCACCGCTTTGAGCAAATTGTCGACGACCAATATTGCTTACTTAACAACGACAGCCGTTAATGCCCTGTCGACCAGCCTGGCTGCTGTCCTGACGTCTGGACAGGTGAATGCACTCACCTCGGCAGAGGTGAAGGGGCTGACATCGGCACAGCTTAACGCGCTTACGACAACGGTGATTAATAATCTGACGACAACTCAGGTTGGATTGTTGACCTCGGTGCAAACCGCTGGGCTTAAAACCTCCCAGATCGTCGCTCTATCAACGGCCGATGTCGCTGCTTTGCAAACGAGTGTGATCAGCAATCTGCTTACCTCGCAATTGGCATCCTTGACCTCTGTGCAGTCCGCTGCATTGACAACAAGCCAGATCATGGCGCTCACCTCGGATGAAATTAGCGTGATGGCGGCGACTTCGGTTGGCAATCTCTCCTCCGCTCAGCTCGGTGTATTGACATCGGTACAGGTGGCGGGCCTTCGGACAGATCAGATTGCTTCGCTTAAGACATCGAGCATTACCTCGCTGACGACGGATGCAATCGACGCCTTCACAACGGATCAGATCCACGCTTTGCAATCGAACCAGGCAATGCTGCTGACCACGATTCAGATTAACTCGTTAAACTCTGATCAGGTGGCAGCACTGACGGCCTTATCGACGCAAACTATTTCGGCGCTGACCTCGCCCAATGTCTCGGCTCTGGCGTCGAGCGATCTTGCTGCTCTGGCTCCAAATCAGGTCGCGGCCTTTACAGCAGGTCAAATCTCGGCGCTGGCTTCTGATGCATTGATAGGTCTCCAGACCTCTGGATTAGCACAGTTAAATTCGACACAGATCGGTGCTTTAACCTCTGCCCAAGTTGGTGGGTTAACCAGCGCACAGCTTGCGGCGTTTACCGCATCGAATGTGAAAGCGTTAACGACCAATGCGTTGAGCAGCTTCTCGACGACAACGATAGCGGGGTTAACCTCTGATCAAATAGCTACTTTGACGACAAGCCAAACCGCCGCATTAACTTCGGACGAAGTGGGCGCATTAACCACCTCGGCTATGGCCAATCTCAGCGCCAATCAGTTACGTGCTCTGGGATCCACCGTAACGGGAATTAGTACTGCCCAGAGCAGTACGATGTTGGCCAGTCAAATCTCGGCCCTTACGTCATTGCAACTGACACAGATTTCGACATCCGCCATCACTGCTTTGACAACCACGGTTGTGAAGTCCTTGACCGCAGACCAGATCAAGAATCTGCTCACCAGTCAGATGGCTGCAATGACAACGGATCAGATCCGCGCCTTTACATCCGGCCAGATATCTTCCTTCTCGACGGCAGATATCAGGGGTATGACTACGGATCAGGTTCAGGCCTTTACAAGTGTCCAAATTAACATGATGTCGATTGCGCAATTGCAGGCGATGCGGACAGATGAGCTTGCGGCCTTGACGACCAGTAATTTGACCGTCATTTCACCCGGACGAATTGCCGGTCTCACGACCACGGCACTTCAAGCCCTGACTACAACTCAAGTGGCAAGCTTTACGGGTAGCCAAATCTCGGCCCTTACAACAGCTCAGTCACGTACTTTGACGTCATCGCAAATTGCAGTGATCTCATCGGCTCAATTGTCCTACATGAGCACGAAAGCGGTAGCGGCTTTGGATGCCACAAATCTTGCTTCATTAACGTCGTTGGCCGTCAAAGGATTGACAGCAACTCAGGTCAAGGCCTTGTCGACAAGCCAGCTGACAAGCCTATCGAATGACGCTCTTGGACAGATCTCGAGCGATCAGATCAGTGGATTGACGACGGCTATGGTCAGGGCGCTCTCAGTAAGCCAGCTCCAGGTGATTGGAACATCAGCGATTAGCACGCTGTCGAAATCCCAGCTCCTGGCGCTAACAACGACGCAGGCGGCGGCACTTTCAACCGGACAAATCAAGGCTTTGACGGCAACGCAGATTGGCTTCATTACGACGAGCGATATTCAAGCTCTGACGGTGGATCAGCTGGCAGCGCTGAATACAAAGCAACTAAATGCGATGCTTCCGTCGCAGCTTGGAGCATTACTGGGAAGTCAGATTGGATCAATGTCGATCGACGCTCTGAATTCGCTGAGCGATACGGCTGTGGCCAAATTGTCGGCGAATCAGATCCAGGGCATGACAGTCGAACAGGCTTCCGGTTTGTCCAAGAGGTTCGTGACTGCGCTACTACCGAAGCAAATCAAGTCTCTCTTGCCGACACAGATTGCGGCTATGAGCGCAACCAATATCGCTTCGCTCCAGTTGACAACGCTGAAGCTCTTTACCGCCGATCAAGCTAAGGCTTTGAATAACGCTCAATTGGCGGCCCTTTCGTCGAACCAGGCGGCTCTGATCAAAGCGCTAATTGGTTGATCAGACGCTCACTTTATCCCTGGGCATCCCTTGCGGGTGCCCAGGCGACCCCTTTACCATGGTGGGAAGCGGCACAACGGTCGCATTCCTCATTAGCACTGTCAAAAAGCCGTTTGACCTCCCTTTCTCAGTTCGCTTCATCGTTAAATCCTTGGCATATTTTTTGTTGAATAGGGCAGGCATGCGGTGCTTAAGCCCTAGTTGGATGCCGAAGATAGGCTCTAACCTCTTGTAATTTAATATTTTTTTGACACGTAATTTCTGGCACGAAAGTTGCTGACATAGCCCACTAGGTACACTTGGACCTTTTGGAGGCTATGATGACTGTAATTAATACGAACGTAACGTCGCTCTTCGCCCAGCGGTCGTTGAACTCAAACAATGTCGATCTTCAGCATACGATGCAGGAGCTCTCGACCGGTAAGCGCATTAATACCGCTGCCGACGACGCTGCGGGCTTGGCGATCTCCTCGCGCATGACGTCGCAGATCAACGGCCTCAATCAGGCTGTGCGAAATGCGAATGACGGCATATCCATGCTGCGTACGGCAGAAGGCGCGACCAACACCATCACCAACATGCTTCAGCGCATGCGTGAACTCGCGATCCAGGCTTCGAACGGCACCTATGGTTCGAGCGACGTAAAGTCGATGGACACTGAATATCAGCAGCTTTATTCGGAAATTAAGCGTGTTGCCAATACGACAGCTTGGAACGGCATGAACCTGCTCGACGGTACATTCAGCGGCGGCGTAGGCTTCATGGTCAGCGAAGTTGCGGGCGCAAATTCCCACATTTCGGCGTCGGTAGCGAGCTTCGACTTCACGGCTGGTGCAACGAACGCACTCGTTGAAGGCTTTGGCGCTCTTAGTGGCTCGTATGTTTCCGCTCGCTCCGCCGATGCTCTTCTTGGGAAAATCTCTACGGCAATCAGCGGCATCAACACGATGCGTTCTAATTTGGGTGCGACGATCAATCGTTTGCAGTTCACCGTTGACAATCTAACCAACGTATCGACGAACCTGTCGGCTTCGCGCAGTCAGATCGAAGATGTTGATTATTCGCAGGCAACCGCTCAGCTCGCCAAGAACAACGTGATCCAGCAGGCAGCAACCGCCATGCTCGCACAGGCTAACCAGTCGCCACAGTCGGTTCTGCAGCTCCTGAAGCAGGGTTAACGGGTTAATCAGCCTGGAAACGTCTAAATGGCTAAGTTAGTGTCCGTCATCATTCCAACTTATAACCGGCTTACGGTTATAAGGGCGATCGAATCGCTGCGTCAGCAGACGCTTGGGATGGAGCAGATAAGAGTTATCGTCATCGACGATAATTCGGATGCGAGCTATTATAACGCGTTGAAAGATCACGTTGGTAAACAACACGACTCGATCGAACTCTATAAAAACGTGTTCAACACGGGTCCGGGTTATTGTCGAAACCAGTTTTTGAAAAACTGTTCCGAAAAATATATCTATTTCTTAGACAGTGACGACTGCCTATCGGAAAGCGCGCTCGAACGAATGGTCGGTTGCGCTGAAAATACCGAATCAGACGTTGTCGTGGTGAAAAGAAAATATTTTAACGGCAAAGTTCCTTTTCAAAATGTCTTCGATAAGAATTACCTCGGCGTGTCTCTTTATGAAACAAATGCGTTTCAAACATTGGGCGCAGGTGGCAAACTCGTAAGGTCAAGCCTTATTGTAAACAATGATATCAGGTTCGCCGAATCTAGACGGTGGGGTGAAGATCAGCCCTTTATGGCTAAAGCCTACCTCCTAGCAAAACGAATATCGGTATTGTCCGACGACGATTATTTGCTGCTGGATACAGATGAAATAAGCTTATCGACGAGCAATAAAAAACTATCGAATTATATCGAAACGGCTATCGAAGTTATCGAGATCATCGATAAATTTGGTGTGATGAATAATGATATCATACCGCTTAAAATGCGGGTATTTCGAGAACATATCCTATTCTTTATGGCAAATGTTCTACTGTCGAATACCGGTCTGGATCGGGTTAGTCTTAACCTGATTAATTCGATCATGAATACAAAGTTTAAATTCATGAATGAAAGCCATTATCGTCACTATACAAATGATAATGAGAAAAATATCATGAAAAGTTTCTACTTTAATTTATTGGCGTCTGGCATTACGCCGCAATTTCATTTTGCATTATGACACGTTCACAAATAATCATTTATTGCGATGGCGGTTTGGGAAACAGGCTTAATGCTCTGCTGTCAGGTATGGCAATTGTTCATTTTTTCAAACTCGATTACATTATTCACTGGCCCGTTAATCAATGGTGTGCCGCCGAATATTCCGATATCTTTAACGCTGATGCCAATGTCAGCACCGAATCATTGACAAGCTTAAAGGGACAGCTGAGTGATCACGTCATGCTTCTTCATGATAGCATAGCGTCCGACACATTAAGTGTGCCGTTCGCTTCGGCCTATGACTATCATTCGCTTGATGACTTTAATGAGAAAATCCTTAAATCGGGAAAATCTCTTTTCTTTTATCCAGCTCTCGTGCCGCAATGGATACCCGAAGCGCTCATCCATGCCCAGATGGCGGGCCTTTCCTTTACACCCTACATTACGTCGGAAGTTGAAACCTTTATCCGCTCCACGCTCAAGAGACCCTTTCATGGCCTGCATCTGCGGCGTACGGACTTAAATATCGGTTTAACCGATTTGGAAGTATTCAAAATCGCTCAAGGCAAGTCCGATTGTACCTTCTTTGTTTGTTCTGACGATCCCCAAGCAGAACGGTTAGCCAGCGGTCATCCCAATGTCTTTTCGCGATCGAAGTCTTCCTATGTACAAAAGAAGCGGGATGGTGATGATTGGCTCGCTTTCTCGAAAGACGAGGACGGGCGATCCTATCACGGTAACATAAAGCGTGATAAGGCATCCGTAATCGATGGCGCCATCGATATGCTTATCCTTGCCCACTCTCAAATTGTAGGCTTTTCCGGTTCCACTTTTCAGACCATGGCCAGAAACCTTGGCCAATATTGGTCGAAATTAAATTGGGAAAAGCCGGAAGCATTGGAAGTCTTTCCAATGCGCGAAATTCAAAGACAAATCGAACATGGGCTTTTACCAATTCGTAGCCTCATTCATATTGCAAATATTTGGTATTCGGACCGTGCCAATTCACTGCCTAACCAACTCGTCACGAAGATGTTAAATGGTCTTAAGGGTGATGATTATTTGCAATTACTATTCGCTCTTGCTCAATTCGCGGACCGAGATGAGAACTTTCGATTAGCGCAACTATATTTGGAAGAAATACTAAAACATTCGCCTCAGTTAGCCGATCCGGTACGAATGCTTGAAAATATTTCTAGGAAATTAAGTGGATCGGAATCCCGGTAACCGCAGAGACACTTAAGCGCCTTCGCTCAATGGCTTGTCGCTTTCATGTTTACGGACACTATAGGTATAGGCTGCCAATTTGGAGAACACACGATGACACAGCCCAATATGCGTTATGAAATGATGGAAAAGGGCATATTCATCGATCCGATGATCAATATGCAGCGGATTGGCAACCTCGTTCGTCAACTACGTCCTGTTAAGACAGAGCACGAATTAATTAGGATCGGTGCCGATGCGGATGGTGGCTATTTAGTGCCGAACGACCTATCGGGCCTAAAAGCATGTTTCTCCCCAGGCGTGGACAATATTGCGAGTTTTGAGCAACATATGCATTCATTGGGCGTGGACTCTCACCTCGCCGATTACTCTGTAGATGAAGTGCCGCAAGGTACTATCGTTAAGTCGTTCATTCGAAAGTTCTTAGGCGCAAATTCTATTGCTGAATTCATTTCTCTGGATGATTGGGTGAATGAATCCGAGCCGACGGCAAAGACAGACGACTTAATATTGCAAATGGATATTGAGGGTGGTGAATACGATACGTTATTGGCGTGTTCGAAAGAAACGCTCGACAAATTTCGTATCATGGTGATTGAGTTTCATTCGACCGAGACCTGGAGCCAAGGCGATTTCTTCAAAATTGTCGAATCTACGTTCCAGAAATTGCTGCTAACGCATGCCATCGTTCACCTTCACCCCAATAACGCGGTAGGTATTGTCAATATGAATGGATTTCTGGCGCCCCGCGTGTTTGAAATTACAATGATCAAGCGGACGCGCGCCCGGATACAAGGATTCGCGGAATTGCCGCATCCCTTGGACCGCGGAAATATCAGTCATCTTCCCGATTTGCAATTGCCTGAGAGCTGGAGATAAGGCGAACGCCCTATTCGTCAAATTTTGACGAATAGGGCATCACCAAAAGTATTCGGTCCGCATTCGAGATAGATCAATTGATACCCGAAAAGATCGAGATAATTGATTAAATCCTTATAGCTCGCTCCACCTTTGTAACCCGAGCCAGTACCGATTTCTGTCCAAATATATTTTACACTCTCTAGCATATCGCCAGCACCCTTCAAGACATAGAGCTCAGCGCCTTGGACGTCGATATAGAGCATATCAACATGGTCGAATCCAATTTGCTTTTCGTTAAGAAGATAGGCGAAAAGCGAGTCTAATCGATATCCGGTAAGTTTGATCGTATCCGAAAAAGTGACATACGGATAGGCTTCTAGATGATCGCCAGGCTCAAGTATGCTGCTGCTTTGTCCACCATTGCTCGCAATGTGAAAGTCGAACTCTTTTCCGTTGGTCGACGAAACCAACGCTTTGACGGGCACATAGGAGGGAATGTTTTGCAGGCGCTGTTGTAGCACCGAAAACGGCATATCAAGTGGTTCGATCAAGAGCGCATCGGTTATGCCGGCGGCGATAAAATCTTCCAATTCCTGCCCACCGCTCGCGCCAACTTGAACCAGCGTTTTTGGATTCGGCAATTGGTGCTTTTGAAGGATATCGAAAGGCGAGGTCATTAATATTTATCCTTGAAAGCCGTTCCATGCATGTTGATAATGGCTGAATACCATTCTAGCTTCTACTTCTTCGGCAAATTCGGCCACCAGGCGGCCCTTGCCACCGACGATTGGCTTATAGAAGCGATCCAGTTGAAATTGACCATCGGCGCCTGCAACCAGATTTGCGCTCATTGGGCAGTCATCGACCACCACGAGCGTTTTTGAATCAATCGCACGCCATGCCGCGGTTAATTCCTTTAGATGATGAGCTGCCGACGGATACCAATAATTGTAATCCACATCATACGAGTCGAGGTATAGCAGACTAATATGACGCCCGATGCCCAGTAATTGCTTGGTGAGCGAATTTAGATAGGCAACACTATCGCCTTCGTGCACCGTGACTTCGGAACTGACGAGCGATCGGCAGACTTCAACAGCTTGTGGATTGATATCAACAGTAAAGGCCTTGGAGCCATCTTTGCGGCAATTAATATAGTGATCAAACAGCAAAGTTGAGTGACCTTCGCCCGTCATCGCCCATGGGTCCCGATTTCTAACACAGCCGGTTTCGACGATAATCACGGAACCTTGTATCTGATCCAGATACTCAAACATTTTGCGAAACGAAGTTTCGCGCTGCAAAAGGCTAGACGCTTTTTGATTAAAAAAATTCCAAAATTCCTGCATCCTGTTTCCTCTCGGTCGGTTATCGGCTTTGAATTTTATTAGTGCAGTAATCGTGCCTCATGCCCTTAGGCTTGAAAAGCACGGATGAGTTGCTGCACCGCGTGGTCCCAACTGTTGAAATTTGAATCAATGATCGGGGTGATACTTTGATGGCGTTTCAAGGAACTCAAGATTTCGATAAGATGCGCCTCGCTCGGCTCCCTATAATAAATAGGTTTTCCGTTTGGATCTAATTGCTCCATCATTGTCGATTGGATCTTAAATCCCGAATTCACACTGACAAAATCCTCTGTTGCGCCACCTTCGGTTACGATTGCCGGTGTCCCGCAGACAAGCGCTTCGCATACCGGAAGATTGAACCCTTCCGCCCGATAGGGCGAAACATACCAGTCAGATATATTATACAAGGTGCGCAATTGCTGGAGGTTCAAATTATCTTGGATGACTTTTACTCGGCCCAGAACCGGTGCAGGATCGATATTGTGGTCCTTCAAGCTCTGGTGAATGGCCTGCTGGCTATCGAGATTATAAAGATTTTTCTGATCCTTTATGATCAATAGCAAATTTTTATTCTTCTCTAAGGCCCGTGCAAATCCCGTAATCAGGACATCGCAGCCTTTATTCCAGAACGGACTTGATACGTTAAGCAACACAATATCACTATCCGAAATGCTGAGGTTTTGACGCGACGATTTTATTTCATCGGAATCGATGGCATGGAAATAGTCTAGTGAGGCCGCGTGCGGTACAATTTTGATCGCGCGGTCATCAAAGCCTGACTTCATAAGGCATGATTTAGACCATTGACTTGGCGTAACAATTTTTAATTCACCGCTATTGGCAGCAAACCGTAACTTTCCTGTTTGTTCGTCACTGGGATCGATCCCAAGTTCTGTCACCAGGAAGACAAGACAAGCCTCATTTCCGACAGGGGGTAAATATTCGTTTGGTGAATAGATTTGATAGCGCCAGTCAAACGTACCATCGTTTTCACCTTGCGGAATGGATTTAAGCCACGCAACATCATCCGCCAACAGGCCGGAACTATTTGAATTTTCATTCCAAGCTGGGCTTGCAAACGGACGGTCTGAGTGCACTATTTCAATCTCTTTATTCTTACGAAGAGAGAGAATTTGAAATTGATTCACGAGCGCATAGGAATGGTTTATTCCACGCCATCCCATGATATTTAATCGCTTCATAGCTGGCATCAGACTTAATCCTTTAATGTGGCTTTGATGCCGTCTTCGTATTCCGAAACAATTCGTTTCATATCGAATAAAGCCGATTTATGATGTGCCAATTGTTCACGAATATTGGCGAGTTCGTGGCGGTTATTGGCAAAATGGATTGCCTTTTTCCGGTATTCATCGTGGCTATGACAAATGAGTTGATCAAGTCCGATACAATGGGCAAGACTTCCCGCCATGCGCGATACATAAGTTGAGCCGCTCAAGGTGAGAAGGGGTAATCCAGCCCACAGTAAATCATTGGCCGTTGTGCCTGCATTGTAGGGATATGTGTCTAGGAAAATATCGGCGCATTGAAAGCGCGCGAGATAATCGCGCGGATCAATCCGGCCGGCAAAGACAAGCCGATCTTGTGCAACCCCGTTTTTCGCTGCCAAGGCGATGAGATTATCCTTTGACCACCGATTATCCTCGAGAATCCAAAGCACGGTATTAGACGTGTTCTTGATGATATCGAGCCAGACCGTAAAAAGCTTCTCATTGAATTTGTAATTATTATTGAAGCAGCAAAAGACAAAAGTGTCCTCGGCTATTCCGAAATCGGACTTCTCTTTTAATGGCCCCATTTGCCGTTTCGAATCCGATACCTGAAATACTCGCGGCAAATAAATGGGCTTTTCGCTAAAGTCTTTTGCGAGGGATTGCGGGAAGATAAAATCATCGGCAATCACGTAATCGACATTAGGCATGGCGGTTGTTCCCGGATAACCGAGATACGCAATCTGGACCGGTGCGGCTCCCTGCGCGATGATATTGGGGCGCGCACGACCGCTTAATCCCTGTAGATCTACCAATACATCGATTTCATTTTGCACGATGCGGTCAGCAATCTCGTCATCGGTCAATGCGCCTACCGGGTGGAACTTATCGAAGGCGCTCTTCACCCGCTGGCGGAACGGCGTACCATCTTCGGGGCTCCAACAAAAGGCATGAACCTCAAATTGGCTACGATCGTGCAATTCATATAATTCAACCGTCAGCAAGGATACGGCATGCATAGAAAGATCGGATGACGCGTAGCCGATCCTGATCTTGTCATGTCCATAGCGTTTAGTTGTTGGAACGCGGCGCGGGTATTGTTGTACGCGGTCACGAACAAAGCGTTGCGAGCAGGCCAACTGGACGGCAGGATCATCGCTCAGACTTAAAATAGCAAGCGGAGATGCCATATCGGCTAACGGCTTCTGACAAAACGCATCATTCGTTAAGACGGGCCATTTGCATTGTTTCTGACGTAAGTGAAGCCAATGCTGGAGAGGGCCGTCTTGATTACCGTCAAGTTTCAAACTTTCGTAGAGTGCGGCCTCGGACTGCTCATACTCGCGTTCGATCTCGTAGAGCCTGCCGAGATTATTCAGTATTTTGATATAAGCATCTTCATTAAAGGCATCACGCGGCTTTGGACGTGACCGACCCAACTCCCAAACCTCTAAGGCGTTTTTCTTAAGGTCCAATTTTTCTAGAACGAGGCCCATATTGAGATAGCCGGCGAGAAAATCTGGTGCCGCTTGCGTTACGGCTTTAAAGCAGCCCCAAGCGGCATGGTCTTCACCGATCGTTGAATAAAGCGTCCCGAGATTGAAATAGCTGATATATTTATCTGCTGCATCTGTCGCAATATAACGCCGATAGAGATAAATAGCATCTTCGACCTTGCCTGAAACAACAAGGTTCTCGCATTGTTCAAGCGTCTTTTTGATATCTTTTAGAACATCGTCATTGACAAAAACTGAAATATTGCGTGGTAAAACGATGTCTAACAAATCATTACCAAACTTAGAACGATCGAATTCGGATGATAACTCCGCCGCCTTTAGCCGATCAAAAAAGGCTGCTTCGGGATTTCCACGGTGCTCGTGAATGGCAGCACGGGTAACATAAAATAGCCCGAATTTATCATTTAGTTTAATTGCTCGCTCAACATGATAAAAGGCTTTATCAAATGCGAAAAGATTGAAAAATATAGATGCAAGCGAATAATGTGCAATGACATTGGAATCTTCAAGCGCGGTGACTTGTTCGAAGGTCTCCCGCGCGCTTTCAAGGTTGCCCGAACGCTGAAAGGATAATCCGTTTTCAATCAACTCATTAATCGACATTACTCAACTCCGAACGCATTACACGCGACTAACGCAACAATTTTTCGATGTATTTGCCGTAATCTGATTTTTCATAAGGCTTCATTAAAGCTCTAAGTTGATCGGCACTGATGAATTTCTTGTTAAAGGCGACTTCTTCAAGGCAGGCCACCTGAATGCCTTGCCGCTTCTGTACGGTCCGAACAAATTCCGAAGCTTCGATGAGCGAATCATGCGTTCCGGTGTCGAGCCAAGCATAGCCACGACCGAGCCTTTCGACATTTAACATGCCGCGCTCTAAGTAAATGCGATTTACGTCTGTGATTTCATATTCCCCTCGTGGGGAGGGCTTAATCGAAGCGGCGATATCGAGAACAGAATTATCGTAAAAATATAAGCCGGTAACCGCCCAATTGGATTTGGGCATTTTAGGCTTTTCCTCGATTGATGTTGCTCGGTCATCGCTATCAAAGCTTACGACACCATAGCGCTCGGGGTCTTCGACATGATATGCAAAGACTGTTGCGCCCCATTTTGGAAGAGTTGCGGCAACAAGTTTTTCGGTGAGGTTAGCGCCGTAGAAAATATTATCGCCCAAGATCAGGGCCACATCATCGGACCCTACGAAATCCCGGCCTATCACAAACGCCTGTGCTAAGCCGTTTGGTTCATGCTGGACCGCATAAGAGATATTGATCCCCCAGTTTGAACCACTGCCCAATAGATGACGATAATTGTCAATAAATTCCGGTGACGATATCAACAAAATGTCCCTGATACCGGCAAGCATCAACACAGAAAGAGGATAGTAAATCATGGGCTTGTCGTAGACAGGTAATAGCTGTTTATTAACCGCAAGGGTTGCGGGATAGAGTCGCGTTCCCGCGCCGCCTGCTAAAATGATACCCTTCATGGTTTTACTCCTTGTACCAATTCAGCCACGATATCCTCGATTGCATTTTGCCAAGGACGTGGGCGGTAGCCAAAAATACTTTCGAATTTAAGCGTATTGAAACAAGAATTTTTGGGCCGCTTTGCGCGTGTCGGGTAATCCGTTGTCGCAATTCGTTGGATCAGAGCGTTCGGGCCTTTACGCGCAACGGATAGTCGCATGACCTCTTCAGCCACATCGGCCCAGCTTGCTTCGCCAAAATTGCTAAAGTGAAAAGTGCCACGTGCCGATGGATTACCGTTTACCAATTCCTTGGTAACTCGGAGTATTGCTAAGGCAAGGTCCCTTGCCGATGTTGGGGCGCCAATTTGATCGTCGACGACACTAATGGTAGGTCGGTCACTAGCGAGTCTCAACATTGTCTTGACAAAATTTTGCCGAAAAGCGCTTACAACCCACGAGGTTCTAATGATGACATGGTTAGGATTATAAAGCCGGACAGCTTGTTCGCCGGCTTCTTTGCTCAACCCATAAATGCCCAGTGGTTCGGTTGGATCGTCTTCGCGATAGGCACGGTCAAGTTCACCGGAAAACACATAGTCGGTTGAGATATGAACGAGTGGAATATAGAGACGGGCAGTCGTTTGGGCTAATGTGGAGACGGCGTCTTTATTAATACGAAACGCATTATCCGCATCGTCCTCAGCCTTGTCTACTGCGGTATAGGCGGCAAGGTTGATTACTGCATCGATCAAATATTGGTCAAAATAAGCGGCCATAGAGGGTAAGTTGGCGAGATCAAAGATATCCCTCTTAGGGAGCAATAATTCAAATTCGGGCGACGCTTCGCATTGCTGCAAGGCTTGCCCAACTTGTCCTTCACCGCCGGTTACCAAAATGCGCTTCATGTGGTCTTCAATCCACGCCGGTCGGTTGCCGAATCTTTATCGAGCAGCGATCGCCACCATTTTTCATTGTCGAGATACCAGCGAATGGTCTTCTCAAGACCCGTCTCAAAACTCTCGCTCTGCCGCCAACCCAATTCGCGTTCTATCTTCGAGCAATCAATCGCGTATCTAAAATCATGACCTGGCCTATCGGTAACAAAGGCAATTTGCTCTTGATAGGATATGCCATCTTCACGCGGTGTGAGGCGGTCGAGAATCGTACAGATCGTTTCGACTACATCAATATTTCGACGCTCGGCTCGTCCCCCGACCGTGTAGGTGGTGCCGGGTTCAGCCTGTTCGAAAACCAACTTGATCGCGCGCGCGTGGTCTTCGACATAGAGCCAATCGCGGATATTCTCCCCGCGCCCATAAACGGGCATTTCTTTACCCGCGATGGCGCGCAATATATTTAAGGGGATGAGTTTTTCTGGAAAATGATACGGCCCATAATTATTCGAGCAATTGGTCATTGTGATCGGTAGGCCATAGGTATGAAACCACGCTCTTACTAAGTGATCGGAGCCAGCCTTAGAGGCCGAATAGGGTGACCGTGGATCATAGGCTGTGGCTTCATCGAAATACCCCTTATCATATAATGAGCCAAAAACCTCATCGGTCGATACGTGATGAAAACGAAAGCGGCTTTTCCGCTCAGTCGGCAACTGGCTCCAGTGTTTAAGTGCCGCTTGCAATAGCACATAGGTGCCGACTAGATTGGTCTGAATGAAATCCTGAGGTCCATCGATCGAGCGGTCGACATGCGACTCGGCTGCAAGATGAACAATAAAATCGGGATCGAAATCACGAATACTGGTTTCAACAGCTAAACCGTTGCCGATATCGCCGCGAACGAATTGATAGCGTGAATTATTCGCTATAGAATCAAGCGAAGTCAATGTCCCGGCATAGGTCAGCTTATCAAAAACCATAACCTCATAAGCCGAGTGATCGATTAAATATCGCGCAAGGCAAGAACCGATGAAGCCGGCTCCTCCCGTAATAAAGACCCGTCGACCATTTGATGAATTCGCTGCCATATTAGACTGCCTCGGTTAAGGACATAGGCGTACCATCGTAGACGAAGGGACTGTCAAAATCTTTGAGTAGAGGTAATATACCATCTTTGGGTGATAAGGCGTTCTGATTTGAAAACTTAGGCCAGGGAATATTTAATTCCGGGTCATTCCATAAAATCCCACCCTCGCATTCGGGCGCGTAATAGTCTGAGACTTTGTAGCTTACTTGTGTATTAGGCTCGAGCGTCATCAAGCCATGTGCGAACCCGATAGGGATATAAAGCTGCCGACCGTTTTCTGCTGAAAGTTCAATTGTAACGTGCTGGCCGTAGGTTGGAGAGTTTTTTCTCAAATCCACAGCAACGTCGAAGATTGAACCGCGGATGCAGCTCACCAATTTAGCTTGTGCGTGTGGCAGCGACTGAAAGTGCAGACCGCGGACCGTACCAGCGGCCTTCGAACTTGATTGATTATCTTGCACCCAACGAAGTGGAGCTATGAAGGCAGCCATCTTCCTTGCATTGAAGGTTTCGGTAAACCAACCGCGTTCGTCATAAAACCGCTTTGGGGTAAAACTGATCAGCATTTTGCTTCTTTAGCTTTTCAAAGGTACCAATATATTAATCAAACTGTCACTATACTATCATACGCGTATGATCGTACCAGAGGTCGAAAGTCCTAGCACCTTTGCCGACTGAAGGGCTACCTCATAGGGGCTTAATAATGTCGCCGGATCCTCATTATAAAAATTGCTACG
Source organism: Hyphomicrobiales bacterium (assembly GCA_947455725.1). Lineage (GTDB taxonomy): Bacteria > Pseudomonadota > Alphaproteobacteria > Rhizobiales > Beijerinckiaceae > CAIUPE01. The sequence goes on from CANGPL010000001.1 coordinate 108,290, forward strand.
GCGCATTTCCGTGTCCGTTCGGCCAGGTACAACACAATTTACACGAATGCCGTCATCCTGCCACTCTTCCGCCAGTCCTTGCGTCATATTTACAATTGCGGCTTTGCTGGCGGAGTAGGGCACATAACCGCCGCGTCCGCGTGTGTAAGAGGAGGATGAAAAATTCAGCAACATACCCTTCGTCTTTAACAGATAAGGATAGCTTGCCTTTGCGATATTAAGGGCGCCTACGAGATTGATCGCCACCTGCTCGGCAAAATCATCGGGCTCTTGTTCACTCACTGATTTTTTCAAGAGCGTACCGGCGGTATTAATCACAAAATTGATCGCGCCAAAATCTTTATTTGCTTGTCCGATCGCATGTTCGACTTCGGCAAAGTTGCGAATGTCGCAATGGGTCGAGCGTGATGCGACGTGTACGGCACAGCCAGCATCATTGAGCACTTGCGTAATCGCCTTACCAATGCCCGCCGTGCCACCGAAAATCACAGCGGCGCGGTCTTTCAAATCGATGCCTTTCATATTGGTATCGAGTTTTGATGTCCGCAAGCGGAAGAATTCATCGGCGATAACGAGATCGCTCTCTTCAGTAATTTTAATATTTTCCGCCGCACCTCGGACGATTTTTATACGCGCGAAGGGATCAGCGGCAAGCACGACGCCGCAATCATCGGTAAAGCCGGTTAGGCGCTCGGGTCCAAGCTGCATATAGGCGGAATAAAGCCGGTTAAAGCGGAAAGCCTGTGGCGTTTGTCCGCGCCATATCTTGTCTCGTTGTGGTATGGATTGGATGATCCCATCGGATTCAACGATAATCGTATCACTTGCTGGAATAGCGACATCCACGGCCTCAAAATGTTCGAGGCTTTCAATCACATCATAAAGGATCGATTTATTGAGGAAGGGGCGTGCCGCTTCGTGAATGATAACATTGGTCGGAGGCTGTGGTGCAAGATGCTTCAACGCCGCAAGGGTTGAGCCTTGACGCGTCGAGCCGCCAATAATGGTTTCCGCCATCGGATAGGCTTCGACAAGCGCACGCGTAATATCTTCGAGGTCCCGAGGGGCTACGACGATAATGCGCGCCTGTGGAAAGGCCGATGCCAGGCAATCAAGGCTGTGCTCAAGCAGCGTCTTTCCAGCGATCCGAATGAATTGCTTCGGTATATCCCAGCCTACACGCGACCCGTTCCCGCCTGCGAGCATGATAAATGCGAAATCACTCATGATGACCTACTCAACGCTTACGCTTGTTACGATGCAGACCGACGGGAGAATTTTTTATCAACAAACTTCGAATAGGTTTCGAGCATCTGACGGAGATGGTTTTCCATATGGCCCGGGCGATCTGAATAATGATCTAACACCGTCAAGATTCGTGGAATACGGTTATATTTTTGCTCGGTAATCGCTGATACAAGGTTTAACCGGCAGACGAGCATATGAACCAATTCTCCGGCTCCAATCATAGAGGGCGACTCGACATGCGAGACATAGTCGGGTTCCGGGATACGCCAATTTCCAAAATTTTCCGTTAAATTTTGATCAATATTATGCGGCACCCAAACATTCGTTCCTAAAAAAATCGTTTCTCTCAAGACGAATGGGGAAAACTCAAAACGCTGCAGATAATTCCATGGTGCGTTAATGCCGGTCACGAATTTATTGTTCTCTTTGCGATAGAAGAACATATCAATCGTCGTTCCCGTTTCATAATGGACAACAGGAAGCTGATAGGTGCGGTTGCCGCGAATATATTCAAAAAAGATTTTGAATTTTCCGCTATCAAGAATCCGTTGAACAATGTCGAACTGTTCTTCCCAGCCAAAAAGGCCGACATCCATATCCTTGTCGTGGGAAAGCACAGAGCCGGTGCGGGCATAACCAAGCAACGTGCCGGATACCAAGAAAATGGCTTTGCCGGTTGGCTCCAAAATTTCTTGCAATTCAGCAAGCGCTTTACCTGCCTCTTCCGGATTGAAATCATCCTTGGCCGTAGACGTAGATGAGCATTGATCCTCGCTCTTCTCTGCAGATTTTTCGTCGGGCGTCAGATCGATATGCTCGCAAATCGTTTCAATGAAACGATCCATTTCGCGGATAGAGGCAAGGTAATCACCCTGTTGGCAATAGGCTTCGGCCAAACGATGAAAGGCCACATGCTTGTCGGAATTATGGTCTGAGCGTTTGGCAAGCTCGGCAACACGGTTCCAGTTTTCCGCCTTTGCATAGCATTCAACGGCGTGAAGATTAACGTGGTCCCAAAGCTCGGAATATGCCTCGCGATCAATGGCGTTTAAGATAAGCTCATGGCAACGTGCCATTGAGTTCCAATCGGTCAGCGGCGGCAACAAAGCCTGTCGCTCCGAAAGGCGGTATTTTAGGCTGGTGATGGCGGCATCTTCCGGCTTGTTAGCGAGAAAGTCAGCAATCAAAATCTCAGCAAGGGGCAAGCGGCCAAAGTCAACGGCGAGCTCAATGGCGTCGAACCAGTTGGCCAAATCGGTCTCGGTCACAATCCCTGGCGGATTGATATCATCCCGGTTATGAATAAGGGCGCTAATCGTTTGAATAACGATGTGATCATCGCCTAAAGGTGCAATTTCTTCGACAAGCGCGTTGCCCATAATGGATCGGTAAGCGTGCAAAACCAGATAGGCGCGCTCAAATTGTGTCGTATTTTCGACAGCTAGTGTTGTGATAAACATGACGACGCTTGGCTGGCGAGATCCGCGTGCCAAATGCAACAGATCGCGGTCCATTAGCCCTTCAAGGCCAATTTTTTCAATCAATTGACCGAGTAATACGGTATCATTTGTATTTAATGCCTTTGTCAGGACATTAAAATTTTCGAGCGTAGCCGTCTTTACCCGCATGATGTTGGATCCTGTCTGTTCATCTGACAGTGATTTAGCAATAAATATGCCACGGAATTTAAGGCTTCACCTTAACGCTCCGCATGGCTATGTTCGGGCAAGGGTCAGGGTGGGGGCTAAGCCGCCGCCAACAAGGATACACAAAGGCGAATGGCGCAGGCTGAAGCAGTTAAGGTTCCGGAAGACGAGTTCAACTTCGCGCCTATGACGGAGCGTGAACGTCTTGAGGCCATCGATAAGGTGAAAGCAAAACTCGCCTCCATTGTTGAAACCTCTCACGATGGCTCGGCGCTTACTGCCCGTGTTCGCTTGCTGCGCCTGTGGCAGGAATTGGCGTCGACACGCGGTACTGATTATGTCGAACCGGAGCCGTCCGTTCAAACGGAAGAACCACTTGTTACGCCGGAGACGGAAGTTGTCGCTGAGCATGGACAGGTTTCTGAGGAGCCTGCTGAACTTCACCCTACGGGCTCGGTGGTGATCGATAGTTCCACGGTAGAGCATTCTCTCCATGTCGTTGAAGAGGTGAGTGATACGCCTAAACCGCACACCGACGAAGCCCTTGAGCAATACGGTCCCTTTCTTCCAAAGCCTGCCCCGCTTCTGTCGGATCGCATTCGCCTTCGCATGATCAAAGAAGGCGTTATCATGAATAGGCGCCTTCCACCCGGCACCATTGTCCTTGTTTATCCACTTGATGGTGAACATTTGATCGAGCAAGGAATTGCCGAGATTTTGCCCGCCCACGCTGATGAGCCCGACACTTCAGTCGAGATGCTCGAGTTTTAAATCGTCGGCCGCGTATGAATCCCGTCTGATGCATCACGCGAGGTGAGGCCCTTTTGTGCCTGTTCGTTCATCTTGCCCGGATCAGCCGACCATTTACTCGCCGAGTCGAGGAACTTCGCTAAGGAATCAACGCTTACCGGCGCATCGGCCTCGTTAACCATTGGCGCGCTCGTCGTTGCCGGCGGTGCAGAAGCTGCAGCCGCTCGCGGTGCCGCTGGCATCACAGGCGCCTTGGCGCTGAATTTAGGCTGTGCGACTTGTCCGATCGATCCATCAACCGTTTTTACAACTATCGTCGCCCCCTGTTCTATCGGCTTCGGACGAATGGATGATAGCGTTTCGGGAAGTTTTAGCCGTTGAACGAGGGAATCAACCACAGCCACACGCGCAGGTGATGTATTCTCTGCCAGCGCATTGGCTGCAAGTTGAACGGATTGCTTGCTCACCGGAGCGCCACCGTCAAAGCGTTTAGCAAAACGCTGATAGATGTCGTTAAAGGATGCTGGCGCGCCATCCTTGTAAAAGATGGTTTTGTTGGCATTGGCAGCGCTCGGTAAAATATCGGCTGCCGGCGCATTCGGGTTCTGTTTCATGCCCGCGAGAAATTTGGCAGCACCGCCGGATCCAAGAAAATGAGCGAGGTAAAGATCGGTTGGCCCGGTTACTTTATGGCCCTGCGCCTGTAAGGCTTTGGCGTTATCAATCGCATAATGCGCGGCAAGGCGAGCTGAGATTTCTGGGTTATTGCGAAGATCGAGAATTTTCTGACGATCAGCGGCGGATGTCACGCCGCCACGCAACGCCGACGCCTCGCTTGAAAGCCCCATAGCGTCGCCATGCTGTTCGACGACTTTGAGCCAGGTATCTTTGGTAAACTGGAACAGACCGCTGGCCGAGCTCGTTCCCGCTTTGGCCTGTGCATTCAAGCCGCTTTCCACCTTGGCTTGCTGGAAAAGGAAGGTGAAATCAACGCCAGTTGCCGCGGCCGCCGTCTTAATGGCGCCGGATATCGGATCTAAAAAAGAGGTATTGGCAGCTGAGATGTCACCGATGGCCATGAGGCGAAATTCTCCAATGAATAAGGCTAGCCAGCGATTAGCAATTTCTATACCAGATAGGGTGTAGATTGCCCATCATGAGTGAGGCAGACCCGGTCAGGTGGGTCGTTAAGTAGGGTAGCACGTCGTGGACAGTTTCTTTTCAATCAGCGCGATCTTTATGGTAGTCATGATCCTGATCGTGATCATTGCCGTTCAGCAATATCAGCAAAATGCGCAGTATCGTGAAATCCAGGACCGACTTCGCGAAATCCGACACGCCGAAATGCTCGAGCAGCAAGCGCTCGCCTTGCGGTCCGAGCGCTCCGCGATTTTGGATCCGGTTAACGTACTCGAGGCGTCCCTGCAGACAAAGGGTTTGAAAACGCTTTCGAATGATGAACTTATTTTTGTCGATAATGCCCGTAAACGCGTTAAAATGATTAATGAGACACTTATCGGGAACCGGCAATGGATGGGCCCGCCCTTCGATCTCGAATGGCACGAATTTTTAGATCGGATCCCGACGGTTCGCGCGGCTTATCTCGCGGCCAATTTTAATGACGCGCCTCCGGCAGATAACTCAGCTGACCAGCCGATTGGCACCACCAATCTCACCTCGTTTTCGGGACCGTCGGCGCCTATGGGCTCCTAAGCCGCTTCTATTTCAGATAGTTAAACAGCGATAATTGCGAAACTTTGGCAAAGACTGTCTGCGCGGCATTCAATGTTAGTGTTTTTTGCTGCAATTGAGTTGCGAGCTGAGCGATGTCAGCGTCTTCTGCCGATGATTTATCGGCCTTAACATTCACCAGTAAATTTTGGCTGTTCTGATCCGTCATCTCCACCTTTTGCAGGCGCGAGCCGCAGATGGCCTGATAGGTAGCGACATGATCGACGACGCCTTGGATCTGGCTCACATTATCGGCGGTCAAAGGCCCATTGGCCAATTGATCTGTAGCATTTTTGATGACCTGAAATATAGAAAGCGACTCACTGCCCGAACGGCTCGCATTCATGAAAATTTCAAGACCATTGCTCGATGTAGGGGTGTTCACGCCGCGCGCTAACTCTACTTCCTTGCGGCCCGTATCGCCGATATAAGAAACGCCATCGGCATTAACTTTGAAGGGTTCTTTATCGCCCTTATAACCAGCGAAAAGATAATCCCCATTTGGGTCGACCGTATTACCAAGTGCAACAAGCTGCTGAGAAAGCTGCGACATCTCAGCAGAAATGGCTGCGCGCGCGGTCGCGTCATTCGTACCATTGCCGCCCTGAATCGTTAATTCATGCAGACGCCCTACAACATTAGCAACCGAGCTTAATACGGTATCTTCCTGTGACAGGCGTGATTTAGCGACACCGATATTGCGGCTATATTGATTGATCGTTGCCTCGGCCTGCCCCAGTCTGGCCGCTGTCGTATAAGCGCCCGGGTCATCAGATGGAACAAGGATTTTTTTTCCAGAGGAAACTTGCTCTTGGATTTTTCCAATCTGCGATTGCAGATCAGACATGCTCGTTACCTGTGTCTGGAAAAATTGTTTGGTTCCGATTTGCATGGATTATCCTCCGGCGGCCTTGAGAATCGCACTAAAGAGCGCCTGTGCGGTTGAAACAATTTGGGCGCAGGCCTGATAGGCTTGCTGCATTTTAATGAGTTCTGCGGCTTCCGTATCAAGGCTCACGCCGGTTGATGCGTCGTAGCTTGCCGTAATACTATCCGACACGGTTTTGGCCGACGTCGCGGCGCTTTGTGCCGCAGCTGAAGAGGAGCCAACCTGCCCAACTGTTGACGTATAGATGTCCTGTAGCGATCCTGATCCTTTGCCGAAGAGGTCGCTTGTTGCAAAGTCCGAAAGCGCCTGCGCATTGCGGTTATCGCCGGTGCGGTTCGGGTCGGTGGTAATATGAAACAGATCGCCAATATTGGCGGAACCATCAACGGTGAAGGTCGCGCCAAGATAATGAACTGGCTCACCCGACATATAGCGGCGCGTTGCTAATAATGTGCCTTTAATCGGATTACCATTCGTATCGCGCGCTAATTGGCCGGTACTATCCGTCTTCAGTGAATAGATTTTCAATTGATTATTGGCCGCAATTTCAACCTCAACATCCGGCATGGTTGGATTAGTCACGTTCAACGTGCTCGGATAGGTCGCAGCAATTTGCCGCGTGCCATTCGCTTGTCCCTGCACGGCAACAACCAGATCTTCCGGCACGCCTTGCCCCGCGACAAGCGATGAAATCGTCAGCTTCTGCCCAATGCGCGAAACGCTTGCCGATGTATCGGCCAGATCGCTCGCATCACCGGTTGTCGCATCATTTCCAATCATCGATGAAATCGAGAGTGTCGAGCCATCAACCGACGCCGTCAGATCCGATCCAGCAAAGCCATATCGTGCCACTTGATCACGAATCGCTTTAGTGCTGGAAGAAACGCCGGTAAGGCTCGTTTCTGCCGTGAGATTTGAAAGCGTATTGGTAATCAAAACATGATGATCGGTCGTGATTGAAATCGCGTTTTGCAAGACCCCAAAATCAGTTGATAAAGCCGTCTGTGCATCGCTCAGCGATTGGGTAGTTGTACCGCTCGCATAAATCTTTTCGTTCACCGTGCCAGCCAAGCCTAATGCCGCGGTACCCGATCCTGTGATTGAGAGCCGTGGTGGTGTTCTTGTTAATTGCTGTGGTAGAGAAATAACGACCTGCTGCTGTGAGGGGTTCGCCCCATCAGGTGTTGCCAGTGTTACTTTGAGATCAGGATTACCATCGACACTGAATGTACCGCTTGATCCATAGGCGCCAGTCGCAGGATCAATTGCGCGGTTAAACGTTATATTGCTCGCTTTACCGTCTAGCGTAATCGTGAACTTCAACGGCGTGACCGTATTTTGCGATAGATTAATCATACCGCCAATAATGCTCCGTTGTGGAGCCAGTGCATTGATACGCTGAGCCATTGCATCCGCAATAGCAGCCGAATTTTTCCCCGCGACCGCATCACCAGCTAAGCGGATCGCATGATCAACGCCCGAAAGTTTCAGGGAATAGACCGCGCCCGGATTAGACGCATAAGGCGGTAAGGGCGATGTCCAAGGGCTATCAGTTTCGGGCGTTACGTCAAAGCTAATCGTGCTCTCTCGCCCAATTGATGTTGCTAGATTAGTCGTTGAAATCGGTGATGTCGAAGTCACGAGCTTTAGATTGCGATAAATCGTCTCTGTTTGCGGAATTTGGGCCGTTAATAAAGGCACTCTTCCGGCATACGCCGGAAAGTATATAGAAAGAGATTTTGTTTGCGGGTCGTAAGCAACAGTCCTATCCGCCCAATCGGCGGGTGCGGACGGATTATTCGTTGAAAAATAATTTTCAATTTTTGCGCCAACCTTGTCAGGCGTGTTATCATCGGCGCTAAGTGCAATCGTTTCCGAACCAATGGTGATGGTCGCAGGTCCCGTTACAACATGGCTTAGATCAAAGCTTTGAATTTCCGAAACAGGTGGAATTGCATTCGCATCGCCTATGGCCGTCTCGGTCGCGGTGCTTATCCCTGGCGTCATTGCGTCAGCGGAAAAACTATTGATCGGATTACCGGCACTGTCTTTGAGTATAGAGGAGGATGCCGATGTTCGGCCCGCGATCTGCACGCCTTCACGCGTTAAGACGTTAATATTACTTGCCGCCGCGCGCTGGGTGCAATTGGCCAAGATAGGCGTTGTAGAGCCGGGCGGCTGAAACGCAGCATAGCTGATATTGTTTTGTCCAAGCGCATTAATCGTAACGGTACCATTGCTCACACTGGCATAGAGCGCATCACCAAGCGTCGTCGTGCTATTGGTTGCAGGGTATTTGATCGTCTCAAAGACGCGATTCATCTCATCCGCTATCGCTTGTGCGGGATTAGCCTGCGTCGCAGGATCCGTCGGCACGCCATCGGGGAACAAGGTCATCGACGGGAGCGGTATAGAATTAACCGTTAAATTTAACGGTCCGGCATTCAAACTATGCAATGTGGACGGATCAGGCACGCTATCATTTGATGCTGGAGATACAGCAGGTTTCAGATCAAGCTTGAAACTCGCCGCTGATATGTCACCGAGCGAATAAAGCGTTACATTGTCCGCACCCGTGGGAATTGAAGCGATAACGCCGTCTTTCTTAACACCCACCGCACCAGCGGGTGAGAGCGACCGGTTGAAAATATCTTTAATCGATGGAACAGAAGAAGGCGCCACAGGCGCGCCTGATGCGTTTAATGTCATCAAAGCGGAGCCGCTATTGGCGGGCAACGCTTCGGCCAATTGCGGCAAGGATGCCGCAAGCTGGCTTGGGTCATTGATCAAGAGATGCATTCCGGCCGCTGCATTCGCAAGCGGTGAGAAGGTAAACATGTCTTGATTGGCAGCCGTTCCAACGAAATGCACGGTCATGCCATCAATCGTAACCGAGTCTTTGCCCGTCACCTGCGTGTTGGTCTGCGGACTTGTGACCGACCATAATCCCGTATTTGCGTTATATTGCGCCTTATAGGTGCCCGAGCCTATTTCTTGTACATTGGAAACATCAAGCTGTGCCGATTCCTGTCCTTTATTGGTGTGTGCAGCTGATACCGTAAACGTATTGGGCGAATAAAGCGCGCCACCCTGTTTACCATTAAGATCAACGCCTTTTTGATGCTGGCCATTAATCGCTTTTGCGAATCCGGTTGCCAGCTGATCAAGCTGACCTTTAAGCATGCTGATCTGATCATCATAAGCGATAATGCCACCTAATGTGCCGCCTGTTGCGGAGGGAAGGGGCGTGCTCGCACCATAAGGATCAAGCGTAATTTGCACATGCCCATCGACACGCGACGCCGCTAATTTTTTAGCACCCATCTGATCAACCAGCGCGGGTGATCCCGTGCTGTCGCCAAGATAGAGATTCGTCGCACCACTCGGACGGGTCGATGCTGTTACATTGGCAATTTTGCCAATGCTGTTGATAATCTTATCGCGCTGATCGAGCAGATCATTTGCGCCACCTTTGGTGTCATTGATTTGATCGAGCTTCGAGTTAATATCGGCCAATTGCTTGGTAAAACTATTAAGCTGCGTCAATTGATCATTGGCATCGATGATAACCGCATCCGATTCTTGCGAAAGCGTTGTCGCCTGTGTGCGGAACCCCGAGGCCAAATTTTCCGCGGCTTGCAAGACGGTCGCACGCACTGGAATGGAGGACGGCGTTGTCGCAAAATCCTGCATCCGGGAGAAGAAGGTTTGGGCCAGCGTTCCAATATCGCCACTACCGGAGAACATCGACTTTTCAAGACGGTTCAAGCGATCAGATAGTGCGGTTGCTTCAGCCGAGTTTGATTGTGCAAGGCGCATCTCGGATTGAACAAAGGAATTCGTTGCGCGATTGATAACATCCACATTCACGCCGGAGCCGGATGAGCCCTTAAGTGTCGTCGGTCCGCTCGACGCTTCGCCCACGCCGACAAGCTGCGCATTCCGGCGGGTATACCCGTCGGTATTGGCATTAACGATATTGTTACCGGTAACTTCCAGCGATTTCCGATAGGCGGAAAGGCCGGATGATCCGATGCTTAAAATATCTGCCACGCGTCAGGTCCTTAATGCCGTGTCGGTCGAATTGTTAGCGTTTCGAAGGTGCGGGTGTATCGCCGACATTCTTTGCAAATGTCCGCGAGATGGCTTCGGCGATGCCGAATTTATTCTGCTTTGTCGCCAAGTCTGCATAGGCGCCATCGAGCATCGAAAGAAATGGCTTTTGATCTTCATTATCCATCAAGCCATCATCAAGCTTTGCTTCGTGCATTTGCTTCAGCATGGTTTGCACAAAGAGCGATTCAAATCCTTTTGCCGCCTGATCCAATGTTGCCTTTGAGCCAACGCGTTTGGCCTCATCAAAGGTCATCGCGCTTTTGGAAAGCGATGAAGAGCGAACGGGTGGAAGGCTGGAAGGATCAAGTTTAAGCACGTTCATCGGTTTGGCCTCAAATCACAATCAAATCGGCATGCAATGCGCCGGCCTGCTTCAATGCTTCAAGAATAGCGACAAGATCGCTCGGTGAAGCGCCGACGGAATTGACCGCATCAACAATTTTCGAAAGCTGCACGCCAGGGGCGAACATGAACATTTTCACTTTGCTCTGATTAACGTCGATCTGACTGTTTTGTGTCGTTGTGTTCTGTCCGCCTTGGGCAACCGCACCTTGACCCGTAGCAATACCGCCTTGGCCCGGCGTAACGGTCTGGCTCTCGGTGATGCGAACGGTGAGACTGCCATGCGAGACCGCAGCCGGTGTAAGAAACACACCATCGCCGATCACAATCGTACCGGTGCGCGAATTAACAATCACGCGGGCAGGGGGTGCGGCTTGATCAACTTTAATATCCTGTACAGCGGCCATAAACGAAACGCGTTGATTAACATCGCGTGGGGCCGTTACTTTAATAGTCGCAGCGTCTAAAGCCGATGCGGTGCCCGGACCCATCGATTTATCAATGGCGTCAACGACGCGTTGCGCCGTTGAGAAATCCGGCGTGTTTAAATTCAACATCAAGGCGGGCATAGATTCAAACGGTGTTGCAACCGTGCGTTCAACCGTTGCGCCACCCGGAATGCGACCAACCGTGGGTACGTTTACGGTGACACTTGAGCCATTGGCCCCCGATACACCCAAGCCACCAACGGCAAGGTTGCCTTGCGCCATCGCATAGGTTTCATTGTCGGCACCAACCAGCGGCGTCATCAAAAGATTACCGCCAACTAGACTTTTGGCGCCACCAAGCGTTGCAACCGTAATATCAATTTTTTGACCGGGCTTCGCAAAGGCTGGAAGTTCGGCGGTGACCATAACAGCCGCAGCGTTTTTCGCGTTTAGCGAGCCTGCGTCGATATTCATGCCAAAGCGCGAAACCATGCTCTGCATGCTTTGAAGCGTTGCGGCAACGTTACCGTCACCCGTGCCGTTAAGACCGACAACGATACCGTAGCCAACAAGTTGGTTCGAGCGAACGCCTGCAACGCTTGCAACGTCCTTAATTCGTTCGGTGGGAACATTGACGGCAGTTTGGGTCGACGCGGCGGCGGGCATCAATGTAGCCTGTTGTTGTGCTTGTTCCTGTGCGGCGGGCGCAGCAGGGGCTTGTTGAGCCCACGCGCCTTGCGGCGCGATGAGGGCCAACGCTAGGGCGATACGGATGATCTGATGTGTCATAGCGTTGGACCTTTAGGTCTGTCGTAAGAGAGGAAGATTAGAGAGGGGAGGCCCAGCCGAAGAATTTGCCATACCAATTCTGCTTGCTGGCATCAGCAAGATCACCTGATCCGGTATAGCTAATCTGTGCCTGTGCGATACGACCGGAGTCGACGAGATTGCCCGCCTTGATATCTTCAGGGCGTACAAGGCCACTCACGCGGATATATTCTTCACCCTGATTGAGCGAGAGCATTTTCTGCCCTTCAACCCACATATTGCCGTTTTCATAAACGCGCGTGACCATCACAGTCAAAGTACCCGAGAGGCTGTTGCTCTGCGTTGCGCTTCCCTTGCCGTCATAGGATTGTTTCACCGAACCATCGGTATTCGTTGCCGTTGCCACCGACGAATTGGTCATACCAATCGCGCTCAATGGTCCGGCAATAATACCCGGTAATGTCGAAGTCGTGCTACCCTGACGGTTGATAACGCCTTCATTCGCTTTAGAGGCTTGCGTTGTTTCAGCCAAGGTAACGGTTAATACATCGCCTACCGAATGGGCACGGCGATCACCCACAAAGAAGCCCGGCTGCGCGGCGGAATAAATCGCGCCGTCGGCAGGCTTTTCGTGCACGGAGACAACCTTGTTGTAGTCGTCCTGCATTGTCGCAGAAATTTTCTGTTCGCGTCCGGCAGAGCATCCGCCAAGAGCCAGCGCGGAAACAAGAAGAAGAGAAGCTGCAAATTTCATGGTCATTGTTTCCTTAGATGTTCTGCGTGAGGAATTTTTGCATGCTGTCAACGGCATTGATTGCTTTTGAATTCACTTCATAAGCGCGCTGCGTCTCGATCATATTGACGAGTTCTTCAACGACATTGACGTTTGAGGATTCAAGCGAGCCTTGCTGAATTTTGCCAAGGCCTGCACTACCCGGATTGCCGACAACCGCTGCGCCAGAGGCACCAGTTGCCATCGCCAAATTTTCACCCACCGGCTTTAAGCCACCATTATTCGGGAAGGATGCGATCTGGATCGTGCCCACCACGCTTGGCGCTGCTTGGCCCGGAATACCAACGGAGACAATACCGTCCGTTGATATAGAAATGGACGAGGCATTAGGCGGGATCGTAATGGCAGGTTCAACCGGATAGCCGTTGGATGAGACGAGCAATCCGGTTGAGTTTTTCGAGAAATTACCAGCGCGGGTATAACCCATCTGACCATCAGGCATCAGAACCTGAAAAAATCCGTCGCCCTGAATCGTCATATCGAGCGAGTTATCCGTGTTGATGATATTGCCTTGGCTATAAAGCTTTTCGGACGACACGATACGCACGCCCGTGCCGATCGAAAGACCGGTTGGTAATTGCGTATTTTGCGAGGTCTGCGCACCGCTCTGGCGGAGATCTTGATAGAGTAAGGTTTCGAAGTTTGCCCGATCACGCTTAAAGCCAACGGTATTCACGTTGGCGAGGTTGTTCGAAATCACGCTCATCCGCTCTTGTTGAGCGTTAAGACCGGTTTTCGCTACGTTTAATGCATCTGGCATGGCACACTCCGCTGAGTCATTTATGTGTTAATCAAGCGCTTCAGTCTTAGGACGAGCGCATGAGTTTGGCTGTTTCGGTGTCGAGTTCCTTTGCCGTGCCGATCAGCTTGATCTGCATTTCATAGGAACGCTGATTTTGGATAATTTCGACCATTGAATCGACAGCACTCACATTGCTGGTTTCAAGGGTGTTGGAGGATAATTTCACATTCGCATCAACAGCCGGAAGGGGACCGTTCTTGACGCGCATGAATCCGTCAAGGCCGCGGGCAACATTGTTTGGCGGCACCGATACAAGATCAATACGCCCTGCAGGAACCATCGTATTTCCTTCAGAGCCCAGCGGCTTATAGGAAATCGTGCCATCATTCGCGATAGCGACTTTTTCATAAGGCGGAATGGTAATATCGGCGCCACCGCCTTGGATCGTTAAACCGTCGCCATTGCGCAACTTGCCGTCCAAGCCAATCTTCATATCACCGCGACGGGTAATGGCTTTGTCACCGGAAGGCGTCGTGCCGACAATAAAGCCCGGGCCATCAACGGCAACATCAAGCGGACGGTCGGTGTTGTTGAGGTTTGAGGTTGTTAAATCAACGCCTGAATCTTTTCGTGTCGCAAAAATGCGATCTTCAAAAGACATATTATCCCGCAGAAAGGCTGATTCAACATCGGTTGAAACGTCTTTGCGGAAACCAATCGTGTTGACATTGGCAAGATTGGCCGACGTGATCTTCTGATTATCTGTCAGAAGACGCATCGTAGTGAGCGCTACCTGTCCAATCCGATCCATGGCTACTACCTGCTGCTTTCCAAAACCGCGAATGCGCCAAAAACATGACACCTGACACCTATGTAGCAAGTGTCGTGCCATGTCTGGTTTTGCTTTGGAGAGCTTCAGAAATGTAGCCGATCAACGCTCGGATTGACGGCGCGGTCGCCCAATCGGCGAGCGCATGGATAAGTCGCCGCGCCGGACCGCCTATTATGACGGTCCAGCGCGCCGGGGGGAGCCTATTAGCCGCGGATCTGGATGATCGTCTGCGTCAGCGTTGTTTCCGTCTCAATCGCCTTCGAGTTGGCTTGGAAGTTACGCTGGGCGGTGATCAAATCCACCAGTTCTTCGGTAATGTCGACGTTCGAGCGTTCAAGCGCACCCGACTGGATCGATCCGAAACCATCCGCACCAGCCTGGCCAAGAACCGCGTCACCCGAAACCGAGTTTGCGACATAGTTCGAGTTACCAACCTGCTTCAAACCGTTCGGGTTGGCGAAGTTTGCAAGGATGATCTTACCCAAAGCCTTCGTCTGGCCATTGGTGTAATTGGCGCGAACGGTACCGTTGGCGTCGATGTTCAACCCGTCAAGCTGACCAGATGTATAACCGTCCTGCTGGAGCGAAAGCACCGAGAAGGGCTGCGTATACTGCGTCGAGTATTTACCGTAATCGATGGTCAGGTTGAGCGGGTTAGCACCATTGCCCGGGTTGAACGGTGAGTACACCACACCCTGCGTAGGCGATGACAATTTACCACTCGTATCGAACTTCAATTCGCCTGGCGTCAGGTAGAGTGGAGCCCAGCTCTGCGACTTAATCGATGGCTTCACGGTTGTGATATTGCCATTGGCATCCACATAGAGAGGGTTCTTGTTCTCGTCCACCGCTTGGGTAAGTGGCGTGATCTGTGGTACCCTGCCAGGATTCTGCGTCACGGCGTTAAGACCAAAGTTAGCAGGCCCTACGACGTTGAACTGCGAGGAAGCACCCGTTGTTCCCGATGTGAACTTTAGGCGATTATTTGTGGGATCAAATGCTACTGTTGCACCAGAAACAACTCGACCGGTTGCAGGGTCTTGGATCTGGTTAATACGCTGCTGGATCGCGGATGCAAGCGTGTCGCCCGTGTAGGCGCGTATCGGAAGCGCAATTGAACCCGTGATACCGTCAATTGTAAACGTCATTTTATTTTCACCCAAACCTTCATTGAGCACGAAGGTTTGGTTCATTGGCGTGATAGCCGTTCCACCAAAAGCCACCGCGGCAGTGGATGCCAAGCCAGTACCTGAGAGAATAGTTTCTGTCTTTGAAACGCCGATGCCAAGCAAATCATTATTGCCTTGATACATCAAAGGTGACGTTGCAGATGCCGCCATAGACTGGCCAATCTGGCGGCCAGGCTGGGTTAAAGATGCACCTTGCGGCTCAGCTGGAAGTACCTGACCATTCGTCTGGAGATTGAGACGGAAGGGCTCGCCGGTCGGACTACCTTCGATCAGGAGATGGCCATTGCTATCGGACGAAATCGAGAGGGAGCCAATTGTGTCAGGTCGAACGGTCGATAGTGAGCCCCCGGTCGGTGTAGTCTTCGCCTGCTTGATGGTGAACTTCCCAACAACAGCAGCATTATTTGCGTAGGTGAAGACAAGGCTGTTGGTTGTTAGATCCGCAGTCACACTATCGGCCGTCTTCTTTAGATTACCCGTTCCTGAGCTACCAGCCTTGGCTTGGATGGCTGCCGCAAGTTCATTTAATCCGTTCGAGCCAGCCGTGATCGCGCCAACTGTAATGTTTTCGGTAACTACTGTTCCGTCGGATTTCGGAACGCTAACCGTATAGACGTCACCTGCCTTAATTTGAAGCGTATTGGTGCTAATCTCAGGCTCAAGACCTGCGGTCTGTATTTCTTGCGTCTTCGAGTTACCTGCCTTGGTTACCGTGGTGGGTGTTGCAACAACCGTACGGTCCGTCAACGGTATGGTGCTCTGACCTGCACTGTCTGTACCGCGGGTGATCTGTGAAATCGAAATCTGGTGTGAAACGAACCCTGGCTGGTAGGTGAAGGTTAACGAGGAACCAGAAACCGTAACCGTTACCGGTGCTGGTGTTATTCCAACGTTTTGTGCATCTATCTTAGCCTGAATCATATCTGCTAGTTTCTGCAGCCGTGTCGCGGGTGAGTCAGATCTTGCAAATGCTGGTAAAGTAATTGGTGTACCATACGCTCCGCCCGACCCAACTGGAACAGAGGGACCAGTATTAGTGCTCGTTGTCGAAGGTGTAAGTTGCAAATTAACGATGAACTGGTCACCCGACAGCAGATTGCCCCAAGGCGTAATTGTTTGAACTTCCGATTGCCCGGATGACCCAACCCTATTTTCAACCGTGGATGAAAAAGATACCGGAAGAGCTTGCTTAAGGTTTGAAATTACAGCTTCTGAACCTGTTAGTGTTGAATTATTGGTTGCTGCTGGATCATAGCTATAGGTAAACGAGCGACCATCGGATTCGAGGGTGATCGATTGTGGCTTTGTAGTATCCATATGCGAAAGATCATAGGAATTGATTTGCGTCATTGTATCATCGGCTGTCTGCGCCAATGTGGTCCGACCCACGGTAATCTTTGATGACTCACCCGTTGTACCCGAACTAAACTCGAACTGACGCGTATCCTTATTATAGTTGACAGTAATTCCGGTACGTTGATCGTTAGCGGCTGTGATAGGAGGACCTGACGGTAGAACGGCTTGTCCCATCCATTCCGAATTGGTTCCAATGGCTGTTGGAGTGCTCGTTGTTTGTGTCGGCAAGCCTAGATCATTTAGCGTATTGGTCGGGTTATAAACCTGAATGTTCTGATAACGGTTTTCAGGTAATTGCGCGTCTGAGCCAAGCTGTGCAGGATCAACTTTGAATGTCAACGAACGAGAGGCCACATCAAAGCCTACCACGATCGGTGGACTGTTGGTGTCGACCCAGTTTGAGGGCTTGCCGAAATCATTGTGC
>CANGPL010000002.1 GCA_947455725.1 Hyphomicrobiales bacterium
CTCACGCGACCCATCTTTTTTGATCTCGTCGCCTTGGGCGAGGAACGCGAGATCAACGGCACACCAATGTTTGGCATCGCGTCAAAATCGGCGTTTTTCCCCATGATAGAGGCAGCGCGCCTCGCTGACTTGTCATGACGCGCCTTACCTTCGCCGATTTTAAAGCGAGAGCGGCAACGCGTTTATTGCGCCAACCGCTCCCGGACGCCTTTGATCCTAATAAAATCCCGTCCAAAGGCGATCACCGACTAGCCGAAATGCTCGCCCCTCATGATGGCGCGCTTCACCGCCCGGCCGCCGTCCTCATCCCGATTATTCCCCGCCCCGAAGGCGCGACCATTCTTCTGACGCAACGCGCATCCCACCTCAAAGATCACGCCGGCCAAGTGGCCTTTCCGGGTGGCAAAATGGATATTCAAGAAACCGACCCGGTCCAAACCGCTATCCGCGAGGCTGAGGAAGAAATCGGTCTTACAACAGACTTCATCGACCCCATCGGCTATCTCGAACCCTATCTGTCATCAACCGGCTTTCGCATTGTCCCTGTCATTGCCATCATTGATCCTGCTCATCACCTTTCCATCGATAGCAATGAGGTAGAAAGCACCTTCGAAGTCCCACTTAGTTTTTTAATGGATGCCGCGCATCACGAAACCCACAGCCGAGAATGGCGCGGGACATTGCGCCATTACTATGCCATGCCGTATAATGGCCATTATATATGGGGTGTCACGGCCGGAATTATTCGCAACCTCTATGAGAAAGTGTATGGCGAATGATACGCGTCACATTTGAAACGCTTCTGCTCTTCCTCATACCCTTTCTCATCTATTCGGTATGGCTGAAAATCGGACAAAAATCAGCCCTTGATCCGGAATATTGGAGCCGCCCTTTGTTGGGATTGGTCAGTACTGGATTTATTCTCGTTGCACTCTTTTTTATTACAACGGGCCTCTTTTCAGAACGCCATTTAGGCGCGTATGTACCTGCTCATGTTGAAAACGGACAACTGGTTCCAGGCACGTTCAAATGAGCAGTAATAATCGTCGCATTTCCATGACGGGGCCCCTTTCTGAGCAAGGACTTCATCGCCTTCTGGCGCTGTTATCAAGCGAAGGCGAACGGGCCTTGATCGTCGGTGGTGCTGTTCGAAATTCGCTGATGGGTTACCCGATTGGCGACATCGATATTGCGACAACGGTACGTCCTGAAAAAGTCATTGCCCGTGTCGGTACCGCAGGCATGCGTGCTATTCCCACGGGCTTTGCACATGGAACGGTTACCGTCGTCGTTGATGCGCAATCCTATGAGGTAACGACGCTACGCGAAGACATTGAAGCCGATGGCCGCCATGCAACCGTTATTTTTGGCGATGATTTCAAAAAAGACGCCGCACGCCGTGATTTCACGATGAACGCGCTTTACGCCGATAATTCCGGTTTTATCTATGATTATGTCGGTGGCCTCGAAGACATTCTCTATCGCCGCGTCAAATTTATCGGCGATGCAAAAACACGAATCAAAGAAGACTATCTTCGTATTCTGAGATTTTTCCGCTTCTCGGCAGACTATTCCGAAGGCAAGCTCGATCCCGACGGAATAGCCGCCATCGTCGAAAAAAAAGAAGGTTTAAAAACGCTTTCGGCCGAGCGTGTCAAAAACGAATTGCTGAAACTTCTCTTGGCGAGAAAAACAGTACCCGTTCTCACAACCATGACGCATATTGGCATTTTTGATGTCATACTCGAACTACCCACAAGCGTGTCTTCCGTTGCGGGTTTGTTGCATCGCGATCCCGGCGCGGACGGCTTATTACGTCTCGCAGCCTTCTGCATCCACAAACCCGATGATGCGCTAATCCTTAAAAATCTCCTTAAACTATCAAACGCTGAAACGGATCGCCTCACTCATATTGGCACCGCGCTGATGCGGCTATCGGCTATGGCTCGTCCGATTGACCCGAGCCATATTCGGAAAATGGCGTTCCGTCTGGGTCGCCGTACGCTCACCGAGGCGCTGGTGATTGACGCGGCCCGCCGCGACTATTCGACCGATCCGGCCCTGCTCGCCGCCGCCGGAAGCGCCCCAACGACATCGCCCTTTACCGGCAATATGCTCCTCAAACGGGGCGTAGCGGAGGGTCGAAAAATCGGCGAAATGATCCAACGGGCCGAAGAAGCGTGGATTGCCGCCGATTTTCCGAGCGACTCGGCCCAATTAAACGGCTTTTTGAACGAGGCCATCAAAACCCTGTCATGATGAACAGGGTATTTTGGGCTTAACCTTTTCCCTCCTCATGCGTTAGACTACCGGCTGAAAGGGAGCGGAACCTGTGAATTCATCGTCAAAAGGCCCGTCTGATTTAGCGCATCGCATGGCAGACCGTCGCCGTACGGGCGGGCCGGTGCAATCCTCTATCCGTCAAGAAACCGGACAATGGAGCCGCGAAACCTTTGTGATGCCGCGCATCGACGCCCGTGAAAAAGCCCGCGCGCTCTTCGCCCGTTTCCCGAAAGCGGCCTATATGACCGAAATCGAATGGTGGCGCGAATGCGATGACGGTCAAATCGAATTCACGATTCGTCGTTTGCGTAGCTCGGACTGAGCCATCCCATTCGACAACCTTGCTTTCGCCTTAAAAAACCGCGACCTTAGCGCGAGATTTTTCGGCCAGACTTAACTTTTCCTGAAAGCGCCATCGATGAATGATCAACCACCAGCAAATGAAATGACCGAAGACGAGCTCATTGCGTTTACAGAAAACATAACCAAAGAGCTCCACGCCTCGCGCGAAGCCATCGGCACGGTTGTATTCGGCCAGCACGAAGCCATCGAAAATGCGTTGATCACGATTTTATCAGGCGGCCATGCGTTGCTCGTTGGCGTTCCGGGCCTCGCCAAAACGAGGCTTGTCGAAACGCTCGGCATTGTCCTTGGGCTAGAGAACCGCCGCATTCAGTTCACACCTGATCTGATGCCATCTGATATTATCGGCTCGGAAGTGATGGACGCCTCAGCAAGCGGCCAGCGTCAGTTTCGCTTTATCAAAGGCCCGATCTTCACAAGCCTTTTAATGGCCGATGAAATCAACCGCGCAAGTCCACGTACGCAATCCGCTCTCCTGCAAGCGATGCAGGAATATCACGTTACCGTTGCAGGTGATCGTTACGATCTACCACGCCCGTTCCATGTGCTCGCAACAGAAAACCCGATTGAGCAAGAAGGCACCTATCCCCTTCCCGAAGCGCAGCTTGATCGCTTTCTGATGCAGGTCGATATGACCTATCCCGATGAAGCAACCGAACGTCGCATTCTGATTGAAACGACAGCAAGCATAGAGGCAAAGGCCAAGCCTGTTCTATCCGCGCACATGCTGCAATCCGCGCAGCAACTGGTTCGCCGCATCCCGATTGGTGAGTCGGTTGTTGATGCGATTTTAAAACTCACAAGAGCCGCGCGCCCGGGCGGCGATGTCGAAGAGATCGCGCAGCATCTCGCATGGGGCGCAGGCCCGCGCGCAGGTCAAGCGCTCATGCTCGCGGTCCGCGCCCGTGCGCTCATTCAAGGTAGATTTGCGCCTTCTATCGATGATGTAGCCGCATTGGCCGCACCCGTACTGAAACATCGTTTGGCGCTCACCTTTAAAGCGCGCGCCGAAGGCCTTTCGGTCGACGGATTAATTGCTCGCCTCACCGAACTCGTTTTGTGACGGAACCCTCGTTTTGGTTCAGGTAACGCTTACACGATCCGATCCTTTAAAAGTGAGCGCCGCTGCAGGTGCCTTGGCAGCGCGACTGCCTTTGATCGTCATCGAAGCACGCCGCATCTCATCCATCCTCGCGGCAGGCTTACATGGCCGCGGCCGCGCAGGCCCCGGCGAGGCCTTCTGGCAATATCGCAATTTGATGAGCGGAGAATCCACAAGCCGTATCGACTGGCGCCGATCCGCACGTCATGAGACAACCTTTTTCGTTCGCGAGCGCGAATGGGAATCGCCTCACGCCTTTCATCTTTGGATTGATCGCTCCGCCTCCATGCATTTTTGCTCGACGCTTGCTCCCCTTTCAAAAGGTGACCGCGCCTTAATCATTGGCTTGGCGCTCGCTGATCTCTTGGTGCGATCCGGCGAAAGCGTTGCCCTCATGGGACTTACCCGCCCAACATCATCGCGCCATGTCATCAATCTTTTTGCCGAAGCGATGATCGCGCAGCCCGTCGATCAACACGATGAACTGCCCAATCATCCGCTTACATCCCGAAGCGAAGCAATCTTAATCGGCGATTTTTTATCCCCGATAGACACTTTATCAAAGCGCCTCGCAAGCCTATCGGCACAAGGGGCAAAAGGACACCTTCTACAAATACTCGATCCAGCCGAACTCTCCTTTCCCTTTGCAGGAGAAGCAGAACTGATATCCTTAGAGGATAACCAAAGGCTCGATATTGGCGACGCGCAAAGCTTCCGATCAATCTATTTAGAACGCATGCTAAGCCACCGCGAAAGCCTTCACACATTATCGGCAAAAATCGGGTGGCATCTCGACGAACACCTCACCAATGCACCCGCATCTGACGCGGTAAAAAATCTATTGATGCGGATGGTGGCGCGATGATGGGTCTATCATCCATCGGCTTCGTGCAGCCTTGGCTCTTTCTGGCGCTATTCGCGCTACCGGCCTTGTGGGTTTTGCTGCGCTTAAAGCCACCACGTCCAAAAACTATTCCTTTTCCACCCTTTCCATTGCTGGACAAGGAAATACAAAAGCAGCCCAAGCCGCGGCAATTGCCCCTATGGCTGTTGCTTATTCGTCTTGCCCTTTGTTGTATCGTCATAACTGCTATGACAGGCCCTATCCTTGAGCCTGAACATCAGCTTCTAGACGGATCAAATCCGCTTCTTATTATGGTGGACGACGATTGGGCCGCTGCTTCTGATTGGGCAGGTCGCCAAACCATGCTCGAAGAAATCATGTCCGAAGCAGATCGCGCCAATCGCCCTGTCGCTCTCTTGGCAACGGGCAATCACATCATGCCCAAACTCTCACCGGTCGCTGCGCTGCGCGATCAAATCCGAAGCCTAGTGCCAAAGCCATACTCGCAAGACCGCGCCGCTTTACTTGCACCCGTCCAACGCTTTTTAACGGAGCAACCAAGCGCTGATATCCTTTATCTAGCCACCACCATCGCGCGTGCCGATGAAGAGAATATCATCGCACCTTTGAAGGATGTTTTTAAAAATCGGAAGATCACGCTTATAACGGATCCCTCAGCAAAACCGCTCGCTCTTGCAGGTGCAACAAATGGCCCTGATGGATTTTCCGTGCGGATCATCAAGGCTGATAGCACCTCTGAGCACTCCGGCCTTATACGCGCCTATGATTCCAAAAGCCGCGTCATCGGCGAAACACCGTTCAAGCTTGAGGCTTCAACATCACATGCAACCGCGCAATTTAATCTACCAACGGAACTTAAAAACGAAATCGCGCGCATTGAAATTGATGGCCAACATTCCGCCGGAGCTGTCGCTCTCATTGATGGCGAAAGCCGCCGCCGTAAGATTGGCCTCGTGTCCGGCATTTCAGCCGATGCCGCGCAGCCTTTGCTGTCGCCGACATGGTTTGTGGCGCAAGCGCTTCGTCCCTATGCGGATCTCATGGAACCTCGCGGCGGACCGAATGAAGCGATCGCAAAACTGCTTGAAGCCAAAACCTCCATGATCGTAATGACCGATGTCGGAACGCTCGCCACCGAGGTTGAAAAGAGCCTATCCGATTTTGTTAAATCAGGCGGCGTGGTGGT
This sequence comes from Hyphomicrobiales bacterium, assembly GCA_947455725.1. Taxonomy (GTDB): domain Bacteria; phylum Pseudomonadota; class Alphaproteobacteria; order Rhizobiales; family Beijerinckiaceae; genus CAIUPE01. The sequence continues at coordinate 5,800 of CANGPL010000002.1, forward strand.
ACGCTTTGCTGGCCCGCGTACCACATCGGTCAAAGACGGGCTCCTGCCCGTTCGCATCCGCCCCGGCGATCGTTCGCTTGGCGGCGCGCTCACATGGGATACGCCGAAACATCTAGCGCCCTTTTCAACGGAAAGCCCCTTTGCCGGCATTGATGCACCCGAAGAAATCTCGATCACGCGACAATTACTGGCCGAGCCTGACGCCGATCTAGGCCATAAGACGTGGGCCGCTTTATCCGATGGCACACCCATCGTCACCGCTGAAAAGCGTGGCAACGGTCTCGTGGTTTTGTTTCATGTCACAGCCGACACAACATGGTCGAGCCTGCCAATTTCCGGCAGCTTCGTCGAGATGCTTCGTCGCATCGTAACATTGTCCAATCGCTTGGAAGCAAACACCACGACGCCAGTCAATCAAAGCACGGCAGCACCGCATTTAACGCTCAGCGGTTTCGGTATTCTTGGCGCTCCAACGGCTAGTGACAAGCCAATCGAAAACGGAAATCCAAAGCGCGCCGATATCGACCACCCCGCAGGCCTTTATGGTGATCCTGAAAATCCTTCGACGCTGAATGTCTTACACGATGGTGATGCCCTAACAGTGTTGGACTTCGAAAGTCTCAATGCGCATCGCATCGAGCTGAAGGCACAAGTCAGCTATGATCTGCGTCCCGCTTTGCTCCTTCTCGCCGCACTTCTTTTTATCATGGATGCACTCGCAACCTGTGTCATACGCGGTGGCATAACACCAATTTCATTCCGCGTTCCAAAAGCCATTAGCATCATCGTCTTATTGATCATCGCTTCACCCTTACTTCGTATTCCATCAGCGCATACTGCCCCTCTCGCACCGAAAGATGCAGAAGGCCCTCTGCTCACGCATTTTGCCTATGTTGTCACCGGCGATCCAACGATCGACGACATAAGCCGCGCAGGCTTAGCAAGCCTATCAATCTTTCTTGCGGAACATACCGCGCTTGAACCAGGCGATCCCATCGGCGTTGATCTCACGAATGACGACATCGCCGTCTATCCTTTGCTTTATTGGCCCATGGCACCAGCACGGCCAATACCGAATTCAACAGGCTTGCAAAAAGTTGATGCCTTTATGCGCGATGGTGGAACGGTTCTCTTCGATACACGTGATGCAGCCCTTGCCGCGCCGGGCCTTGATATCACGCCGGAAACAAAAACACTGCGCCTTATCTTGGCCAATCTCTCGATCCCTGCGCTTGAGCCCGTTCCCACTGATCACGTCTTGACCAAAGCATTTTATCTCATCAATCGTTTTCCCGGTCGCTATGCGGAAGGCACAACATGGATCGAGGCTCTGCCGAAATCCAATCAAGACAGCGATGAACCCGTGCACGCGGGCGATGGCGTATCAGCAGTCATCATCACGTCCAATGATCTCGCCGCCGCATGGGCAACCGATCGCGATGGTCAGCCCCTTTATCCGCTCACGCAATCCATGCCTCGCCAACGCGAAATGGCACTGCGTGCAGGCACCAATATCGCAATGTATGTTTTAACAGGCAATTACAAAGCCGATCAGGTCCACGTCCCTGCTCTGCTTGAGCGATTGGGGCATTAAGATGTTCTCCATCGTCTGGTCCCCCATCCTCTCGTCTTTATGGTTCAGTCTACTAAGCTTAGGCATCATTCTACCCATCATCGCAATGGTGATTGCACGCCAGCGTGGCGCGCTTTATCGGCTCATCGCTGCCATTGCGCTCATCGCCGCCTTGGGCAATCCCTCTTTCGAAATTGAAAACCGCGAAGCGCTTAAAGATATCGTTGCCCTCGTCATTGATCATTCAGGCTCGCAATCGCTTTCAAACCGCAGTGATCAAACCAATAAGACTATCGATGCCGTTAAAAAGAAACTAGCCAACCTCCCCACGATCGACGTCAGAACCATCGAGGTTAATGACACGAATGACGACGGCACGCTGGCCTTCCACGCCCTGCAACGCGGCCTCTCCGATGTCGCTCCCGAACGTATCGGCGGCGCGCTTTTCATCACCGATGGTCAAGTCGATGATGTTCCCAAATCCATTGAAGCCCTGGGCTTTAAAGCACCCGTCCACGCCTTGATCACCGGCTATGAAGGCGAACGCGATCGGCGTATTGAACTCATCGATACACCGCAATTCGGCATAGTCGCCAAAGATCAACTCATCCGCTTGCGCATTACCGATCCCGGCTCAAACGCACCTATTCCTGTCACCGTTCGACGCGACGGGCAGCCGATTGCGGGCGGCACGGCGCAACCCGGCAAGCTCATCAGTCTGCCGATCCATATTGAACATGGCGGCCCCAATGTAATCGAGATCGAAGCCGAGCCTGTTAATGGCGAGTTAACAACCATCAACAACAAAGTCGTCATCACCATCGAAGGCATTCGCGATCGTTTAAAAGTGTTGCTCGTCTCGGGCATCCCGCATCCCGGTGAGCGGACATGGCGCAACACACTTAAATCCGATGCGAATGTCGATCTGGTTCACTTCACCATTTTACGCCCGCCAGAAAAGCAAGATGGCACGCCGGTTAACGAGCTCTCGCTCATCGCCTTTCCAACGCGCGAATTGTTCGAAACCAAAATCGCCGATTTTGATTTGATCATCTTCGATCGCTACGCCGATCTCGCAATTTTGCCGCCCGCTTATTTTGGTAATATTGTGCGCTATGTGCGCAATGGTGGCGCGTTGCTCATCGCCGCTGGTCCTGAATTCGCAGGGTCCGAGAGCCCCGCCGAAACACCATTGCGTGCCTTGCTTCCTGCGTTCCCGGATGGGGATATTGTTGAACATCCCTTTCTTCCGCGCGTAACAGAAGCAGGTAAGCGCCATCCCGTCACGCGTGATTTATCCGGCAGCACCACCGAGCCCCCGCAATGGGGCGAATGGACACGACAAATTTCAACAGGCAATATTTCAGGCACCGCGATCATGAGCGGCGATGCCGATAAGCCACTGCTTATTTTACGCCACGAAAACAAAGGCCGCGTGGCTTTACTTTTATCTGATCACGCTTGGCTCTGGGCGCGAAATTTTAGAGGTGGCGGTCCGCATCTCGATCTGCTTCGCCGCTTGGGGCACTGGCTCATGAAAGAGCCGCAATTGGAAGAGGAAGCCATCCGCGCAACCGCACAAGGCACGCGTCTCACCATTGAGCGGCAAACCATGGCGGATGCGGTAAAGCCGATAACGGTAACAAGTCCAAACGGCCAAATCCAATCCGTCACCTTGCAATCTGTTAAGCCCGGCCTTTGGCGCGCCGAATTAAGCCCCGGCGCATTGGGCCTTTATCGGATCAGTGACGGAGAGCTAACAGCCTTCGCCAATCTCGGCCCTGCCAATCCGCGCGAGTTCCAGAATGTGCTTTCAACGCCAGACAGGCTCGCCACACTAGTTGGCGCAACAGGCGGCTCGGTACGAAGGATCGCGCGCCATCAAGACGAGACACCCTTGATACCGTCCATCCTCACCATGAGCGGCAATGGGCGTTATGCCGGCAATGATTTTATCGCGTTCAAAAACACCGGCAGCTCAACCCTGCTCGGCTTGAGCCATTGGCCTATTTTCACCGGTCTTGCGGGCCTTGCTTTGCTCATCGCAAGCCTCTTAACGGGTTGGCTTGGCGAGGGAATTGGCTTTAAGCGGCAGCCGAAACTTTAACGCCACTGATTTTACCCGAGAGCGAAGCAATTGCGCCATCCACCAATTCAAGCGCGAGCAAGCGTTTCGGGTCAACCGGCCCCGGCATTTCAACCTTGTTGAACGGCATCACCACAAAACCCGCACGCGCATAAAAAGGCTCGTCACCCACGAGCAAAATCACGCGATGGCCTTCGGCCTTCGCCGTCTCAACCGCGCGGCCAATCAAGCTCATCCCAATCCCGATGGATGAGAAAGCCTGCTCAACCGCTAAGGGTCCCAATAAGAGCGCAGGCGTATCGCCCACCGTAATTGGGGTTAAGCGGATCGAGCCAACAACCAGCGTACCAACAAGCGCGACATAGGAAAGCGTCGGGATGGGAGCCACCCCTTCCCGCAAGCGATAGGCCGTCTTGGCAAAACGTCCGGGGCCAAAAGCACGCTCGTGCAATTTATCAATGGTCGCAGCGTCAGCCGGATGCTCGTGGCGAATGGTCAAGGGAAGGTCGGTCATGGTCTTTAACTCTTAAGCTGGGGCGCCTAAAGGCCTCTTGGGCTAGGAAGAAGGCGGCATAAAAAGCCGGTCATCGCTAAAAGAGCCGTCTGGCTCATCAAAGCGTCATCCTCGTCGCAGCTGTCGATTGATTAACATCGGACCATTCATAAAAGCGCTATTATCATGATCTAAAGGGATCGTCCATGCCCCGCTCCACACACCTTAAAGTGCCCGCGCCCCGCATTTTTTGGATCAGCCTATTCCCATTCAAGGCTTGATCCTTACAAGATGTCAGACAAAATCAGACGCATAAACCACCAGTCCTTTTCTTGAACCAAGAGAGCCCCTATGCTGGACCGCCCAACGACGAAAGAAGCCTGGATCGCGCGTGCAAGAGCCACCGTCCCAGAAGGCCGCGCCTTCATCAATGGCGCGTATGTTCCAGCCCAATCCGGCAAGACCTTTGATAAAATTTCGTCCATGGACGGCTCGGTTGCTGGCCAAGTTGCCGATTGCGACGCAACCGATATTAACGCAGCCGTCAAAGCCGCCCGCACCGCTTTTGAAGATGGCCGCTGGCGCGACAAGCCCGCTACCGAAAAAAAGCGCATCATGCTGCGCTTCGCAGAACTCATCAAAGAACACACCGATGAAATCGCCGTGCTCGAAACGCTCGATGTCGGCAAAGTCATCGGCAACTCGCTCGCGATTGACGTTCCCTATTGCTACACCTGCATTCAGTACTATGCCGAACTCGCCGACAAAATGTATGACGAGATCGCGCCGATGAGCCCGAGTGATCTTGTTCAAATTCGCAAAGAGCCACTCGGCGTCATCGGCGCGATTGTGCCTTGGAACTATCCGCTCATCATCGCGGCATGGAAGCTCGGGCCAGCGCTTGTCGCGGGCAATTCGGTTATCTTGAAACCCGCAGAACAATCGCCCTTCGCTTCGCTCTATTTAGGCAAACTCGCCAAAGAAGCAGGCATTCCAGATGGCGTCCTCAATATTGTTCCAGGCTATGGCGAGAAGACCGGAAAGCCCCTCGCCCTTCATATGGATGTCGACATGATCGCCTTCACCGGCTCCACCGAAGTCGGCAAGCTGATGCTAAAATACGCCGCTGAAAGCAACATCAAGCGCGTAGCCCTTGAGCTTGGGGGCAAGAGCGCCCAAATCGTCATGCCCGATGCCGATCTTGATAAAGCGGCAGAAGCGATTGCGTGGTCTATCTACTACAATCAAGGCCAAACCTGCCACGCCGGATCACGCGTGCTGGCGCATCGCTCAATTAAAGACACGCTCGTTGCCAAAATTGCAGCGGTTGCCAAAGCACAAATCCCGCAAGGCCATTCGTTTGATCCATCCGCACAAATGGCCGCGATGGTCGAGCAAAAGCAAATGGAACGTGTGCTCGATTATATCGCCATCGGCGAGAAGGAAGGCGCCAAAATCGCGCTTGGCGGTAAACGAGTCATGGAAGAAACGGGCGGCTTCTATATTGAGCCCACGATATTCGACAATGTGAAACCCGATATGCGGATCGCACAGGAGGAAATTTTCGGCCCCGTGCTTGCCGTCATTCCATTCGATACCGAAGAAGAAGCCGTGCGCATCGCCAATGGCACCGTGTTCGGCTTAGGCGGCTCGGTATGGACAAAAGACATGAACATCGCGCATCGCGTCTCAAACGCCATCCGGGCCGGAACCGTATGGGTCAATTGCTACGATAAATCATCCCCCGTCACGCCCTTTGGCGGCTTCAAACAATCAGGCTTTGGCCGCGATCGCTCACCCCATGCGGTCGACAAATATATGGACTTCAAGACCATTTGGACAGTTTATGAATAGCTGGTTTCGGCAGTCGTTATTCGGAAGTGCATCGATTGCCGACTGCCGAATAACGATTGCCGCACCATCTAATCGCCCACCCCGCACACGGCACGCATCATGATCAAAATCACCGCCATCGAAATCACCACGCACCGCCTCCCCCTCGATCCACCGTTTAACGCAAGCTGGGATACGCAACCCCGCAAACATTTCGATGCCTGCATTGTGCGCGTGCATACGGATGCAGGGATCACAGGCGTTGCATCGGGTGATTTCATGGTTGGTTTCCAAGGCCATGAGCATCTCTTTATCGGGCAAGACCCGATGCAGATTGAGCGGCATTATCGCATCCTCAACAATATCCAATTCCATTATGGCCGCTGCTGGCCGCTCGATCTGGCGCTGTGGGATTTAGCAGGCAAAATTACTAAACAGCCCGTGTGGAAAGTGTTGGGCGGGCTATCGAACAAAGTGCGCGCCTACGCATCCTCCGGCACCTTACGCGCGCCGGAGGCTTTAGCGGGTGCAGCTGAAAAATATTTAGCCGAAGGCTTTAAGGCACTCAAAATCCGCTTCCATCGCGGTGATTGGCGCGCCGACATCAAAGCGCTCGAAGCCGTGCGCGCCCGCATTGGCCACAAACTCGATTTGATGGTCGATTGCAACCAAGGCTGGCGCATGTCGTGGGATGCCTATTCGTCGTGGTCCTTAAAAGACGCCATTCCCGTTGCGCGCGAATTAGAACGCCTCGGCGTCTATTGGATGGAAGAGCCTCTCCACCGTTCCGACCGCGAAGGCATGCGCCGTTTGCGCGAAATGGTTGATGTCCGCATTGCAGGCGGCGAGATGACACGCGAGCTCTACGAGTTCCGCGATCTCATCCGCGATGGCTGCCTCGACGTTGTCCAGCCCGATGCGGCACTCGTCGGCGGCATCACCGGCCTGCGGCGCATCGCCGCCATGGCGGAAGAAAACAACATCGTCTTCACGCCCCACACCTGGACCAACGGCATGGGCGTCGTTGCCAACGCGCACCTCACGGCGGGCGTTGCCAATGCCCCCTTCCTCGAAATGCCCTATGATCCGCCGGAGTGGAGCCTTGATCGGCGCGATTACATGATGGAAAAGCCACTCGGCGTGGATAAAGACGGCTGGGTCGTCTTGAGCGACGAGCCGGGCATGGGCTACACTCTCGACGAGGAACGGCTCGCCGCCACAAAAATCGGCTGAGTCCTATCGTTCGGGGAGTTAAGGCGTGGATCGGAAATGGCTACCACTGAATGCGCTCAGAGCATTTGAAGCAGCAGGCAAACATTTAAGCTTCACGGCGGCAGCCAATAGCCTCACCGTTGCGCAAAGTGCGGTGAGCCGTCACGTCATCGTGCTCGAAAACTTTTTAGGTGTGCCGCTTTTTGAGCGTCGCCCGCAGCAATTGGTGCTCACCGAAGCGGGGCAACATCTCTTGCCCGTCGTGTCCAAAAGCTTCGACCGCATCGATCAAGCGCTTTCTGACATCATCAAAGAAGGCCGCTCGCCGCGCCGCGCGCTGAAAGTCTCGCTGCCTGCCACCTTCGCGCATCAATTGGCCGTGCCGATCCTGAAAGATTTCCGCGCCGAACATCCCGGCGTCACCCTCGATATCGAATCCGATATGGGCCATGGCGTTGAAACCGAAGCGGATGTCGGTGTCGTCTTCACCGAACCATCGGTCAGCGATACGGTGCTTGATCTCCTCTGGATGGAGCGCTTAACGATCCTCTGCCACCCTTCCATTGCCGCTAAGGCAGACCCGAATGATCCCGCGCACTTCATTGAGAGCAACGACCTTCTGCACATGAAGCTCGATAACCGCTCGCGCCATCATCAATGGGATCTGTTTGCACGCGGCATTGGGCGACCAGATCTCGATGTCGATCGCGGCCTTGTGTTCGATACCTCGCGTCTCGTCGTGCAATACGCGCTATCGGGGGAAGGCCTCGCTTTGGTCGATCCGATGCTCTTCAAATCCGAGATCGAAGCGGGCCAATTGGTAAGCCCCTTCGATATCGCGGTTGATGGCGGCTATGGTTATTATCTCTCCACCCATCCCGAAGATTTGAACGATGAGGCCGTCGCCCTCTTCCGCTCATGGCTCATCAACCGTTTCGCCGCCCATCTCGCCGATGGCCCAACCTCGCGGCTGAAAGGCCCCGCAGAAGCAACCACAAAAACAGGTTCGCCCTTTAAGGCGTAACCCAAAAAAGAGCAGGGTAACATGGCGCGGCATTCCCTTTTTCATCCGGACTTCAAAGCCAAGCCCTTTTGGTGGGAAGCCTATGAGCCGCGCGCTTTGCCAGAAATCGACCTACCAAAAGAAGCGCGCGTTGTTGTTGTCGGCGCGGGCTATGCCGGCCTTTCAGCCGCCTTAGAACTCCATAATAACGGCATTGAATGCATCGTGCTTGATGCCAATGAGCCGGGCTATGGCGGCTCAAGCCGCAATGGCGGCATGGTGTCGGGCGGCGTTAATGTCGGCAAACGCTATATGGCGAAAGCCATGTCACCCGAAGAAGCAGCACCCTATCTCAACGATGCCGCCGATGCGTTTAGCCATATCGAAGCACTGATCGAGCGCGAAAAGATCGCGTGCCATTGGACGAAATCAGGCTATTTCTTAGGTGCATGGTGCAAGAGCCATTATGACAGCATGGCGAGCAAAATGAGCACGCTCAACGAGAACGCTCAGTCAGAAGCCTATCTTGTGCCACCCGAGCGGCAACGCGAAGAAATCGGCTCCGATTATTATCGCGGCGGAATGGTCATCGGCCGCGCCGCCATCATCCATCCGGCGCTTTATTTCAAAGGACTACTTGATCTCTGCACTGCACGCGGTATTCGTATCGCCTCCAAAACGCCGGTGAATAGACTCAATCCCACGGGCTCGCATTGGATCGTTGAAACCCCGCGCGGTTCCATCAAAGCAAGCGATGTCATCATCGCCACCAATGGCTATACGGGCGATGTCACACCGCAATTCAAACGCCGCGTTGTCCCCGTCGGCTCTTACATCATCGCAACCCAAGAATTGCCGCCCGAACTTGCGGCGTCCCTCAGCCCCAAAAATCGCTCCATTGCCGATACGCGCCGCGTGCTGACCTATTATCGCATGTCACCCGACGGCAAGCGTTTGATCTTCGGTGGACGCGCTAAATTCGGCCATACCGATCCGGTTGAAACCGCCAGTATTCTTTATGAATTTATGACCGATCGTTTCCCGCAATTGAAAGGCGTATCGATCACACACGCGTGGACGGGTAATGTCGCCTTCACGCTTGATGAAATGCCGCATATGGGCAAGATGGATAATCTCCATTTCGCACTCGGCTGCAATGGTTCGGGCGTCGCGATGATGAGCTATCTCGGCCATCAAACCGCGCGCAAAATCATCGGTCTTTCCAACAAAATCTGCGCCTTCGATCAGCCCGAATTTCCCGACCATCCGATGTATAACGGCTCAACGTGGTTCCTGCCATGGATCGGGCGATATTTCAGAGCACGGGATTGGATGGATCGGCGTTTTCATTAAACAAGATCGAAATGCTCATGGTGATTACCCATCGCCCTCCCCTTTCCCGATAGACCTATCCAAAAAAAAGGCGATGAGAACGGATGACAGTCGGCTAGTTTAGCCTGCACTCACCTAAATCGGCCTTCGGCCAAAAAATACGACTCGGAGATGAGATGATGAAGACGAATGCAAAAGTAGTGGTCATCGGCGGCGGCGTTGTCGGCTGTTCGGTTCTTTATCATCTCACCAAGCTTGGTTGGACGGATGTCATGTTGATCGAGCGCGCGGAATTAACCGCAGGCTCCACATGGCATGCAGCCGGTGGCTTTCACACGTTAAATGGCGACCCGAATGTCGCCAAGCTTCAGCAATACACCGTCGAGCTTTACAAAGAGATCGAAGAGAAATCCGGCGTCGCTTGCGGCCTGCATCTCACCGGCGGCGTCATGCTCGCAGGCACCGAAGACCGAATGGACTGGCTCAAAATGGCACATGCCAAAGGCCGCTATCTTGGCATGCACACCGAAATTATCTCCGCTGAAGAAGCCAAAAAGCGCATGCCGCTGATTGATGAAAAGCATTTCGTCGGCGCGATGTATGATCCGTTGGAAGGCCATCTTGATCCCTACGGCACCACGCATGCTTACGCCAAATCGGCGAAAATCAACGGCGCTGAAATCGTTGTGCGCAACCGCGTGTTGGAACTCAATCAGAACAAAGATGGCACATGGGATGTTGTCACCGAGCAAGGCACTGTGCACGCCGAACATGTCGTGAATGCGGGTGGCTTATGGGCGCGTGAAGTTGGCCGCATGGTCGGTTTAGAGCTCCCCATCCTCGCAATGGAACACATGTATCTTTTAACCGAAGATATTCCGGAAGTAGCCGAAGCCAATAAGGCCACCGGTAAGGAAGTGATCACCGCGCTCGATTTCGAAGGCGAGATCTATACCCGCCAAGAACGCGGCGGCATGTTGATGGGCACCTATGAAAAGGCGGCAAAACCTTGGTCCGAACAAGAGACGCCATGGGACTTCGGGCAGAATTTATTGGAGCCTGATCTTGATCGTATCGCGCCCGAGCTTGAAGTCGGTTTCGAGCATTTCCCGTCTTATGGTAATACCGGCATCAAGAAAATCATCAACGGCCCCTTCACTTTTGCACCCGATGGTAATCCGCTCGTTGGCCCCATCCGCGGCTTGAAAAATTTCTGGGTTGCGTGTGGTGTTATGGCTGGTTTCTCACAAGGCGGCGGTGTTGGTTTGGCCCTTTCAAACTGGATCGTTAAAGGCGATCCTGGCTTTGATGTTTGGGGCATGGATGTTGCGCGTTATGGCGATTACGCAACGCTTGCCTACACCAACGCAAAAGTCCGTGAAAACTATTCGCGGCGCTTCCGCATTCGTTTCCCGAATGAAGAATTGCCCGCCGGTCGTCCCTTCCGCACCACGCCAATCTATGATCGTCTCTTGGCCGATAATGCTGTCATGGGCGAAAGCTATGGCCTAGAATATCCGCTCTGGTTTGCGCCTAAGGGCATGGATGCAAAAGAAGTCTTTTCCTTCCGTCGCTCGACAGATTTTCCGCATGTCGGCAATGAAGTGCATCGCGTACGTACCACCGTCGGTGTGATGGAAACATCAGGCTATGCCAAATACCGCGTCACAGGCGAAGGCGCAGAGGCATGGCTCTCGCAGATGCTTGCTAATAAAATCCCGGCAACGGGCCGCATGGTGTTAACGCCCATGCTGAACGATAATGGCAAGCTGATTGGTGATTTCACGCTCGCGAAATTAGGCGCAGAAGAATTTATGATCATCGGCTCAGGCCCTGCCGAACAATATCATATGCGGTGGTTTGAATCGCATCTGCCAAGGAGCGGCGTTCACATTGAAGCCTTAGGCCTCAACATGGTTGGCCTTTCAATTGCAGGCCCCAATTCGCGTGCGCTGCTCGCCAAGCTTACATTGAAAGATGTTTCAAACGCGGCCTTCCCCTTTATGGCAATTCGCAAAATGGATCTCGGTCCAATTCCGGCGATCGTCGGGCGCGTCACCTTCACCGGTGATCTTGGATATGAAATCTGGGTGAAGCCCGAATATCAACGCGCTTTGCTGGATCTGATTTTAAAGCAAGGTGCTGATCTCGGCATCGGCCATTTCGGCCTGCGCGCGTTGAACTCGATGCGGCTCGAGAAAAACTTTGGCACATGGGCACGCGAATATCGTCCAATCTATGGCCCGCTTGAAGGCGGCTTGGGTCGCTTCGTTGATTTCAAGAAAAACGACTTCATCGGCCGCACCGCTGCAGCGAATGAAAAAGAAAGCGGCGGCACTTTGCGTCTCATCGTATTCAAGGTCGATGCCACAGATGCGGATTGCATCGGCGACGAACCCATCTGGCACGATGGCAAAGTGGTGGGCTGGATCACCTCAGGCGGCTACGGCCATTGGGTCAAAGCCTCAATCGCGATGGGCTATGTTCCGAAAGAACTCGCCGATCAATCGGATGGTTTTGAAATTGAAGTCATCGGCGAACGCCGCAAAGCCCATCCCATCCGCGAGGCCCTGTTTGATCCAAAGGGTGAGAAGATGCGTGGGTGATAAGTGTTGACGCTTAGCGCTTGATTGTAACCGTCATTGCGAGCGAACGCGAAGCAACCCAGTTAATATAAGTCGTTATTCTCTGGGTTGCCGCGTCGCTTTGCTCCTCGCAATGACGACGAGAAGTATAGGCCATCAAAAGTCCGTAGGTGCCCCACCCTCAGCCTTGCGCTTGGCAACAAAGGCCTCGAGCTCGCCGAGCACAGCGTCGTCCATCGGCGGCGGCGCATAGGCTGCAAGTTTTTCTTTATACAAACGATTGGCTTTATCATACGCCGTTGGCGAGCCTGCTTCCTGCCACGTCTCGTAATTCCGCCAATCGGAAATCATCGGCGCAAAAAACGCATTGCGATAGCGCGATTGCGTATGTTCGCAACCGAAGAAGTGCCCACCAGGTCCCACTTCCTTCATCGCTTCGAAACCAAGATCATCATCGGTAAAAGCAAGCGGCCGCATAAACTCGGTCAACATGCCTAAGAGATCCGCATCAATCACCATCTTCTCGAAAGAAGCATGCAAGCCGCCTTCCATCCATCCTGCCGCATGCATGATGAGATTGCCGCCGCCCATAATCGCGCCCCATAAAGAGAACACACTCTCATAGGCCGCTTGCGCATCAATCGTGTTGGCGGCGCATGTATTGGATGATCGATAAGGCACACCATAACGTCGCGCGAGTTGGCCTCCAATAATGGCCGATTTCATTTGCTCAGGCGTACCAAAAGCAGGTGCTCCCGATTTCATATCGACATTCGATGTAAACGCCCCATACACAAAAGGCGCACCGGGGTTAACGCTTTGCGTAAACACTAGTCCTGCAAGCGCTTCTGCATTTTGTTCAACGATTGCACCAGCAATCGTTACAGGCGCCATAGCACCCGCGAGCGTAAAAGGCGTCAACACAATCGGCTGATTGCGCTTAGCCATTTGAATAATGCCTTCCATCATTGGCACATCAAGGCGCAGCGGTGAGTTAGAATTGATAATCGTAAACACCGATGGCTCACGATCAAGCGTAGCATCATCAATACCACGCGCAATCCGCACAAGTTCAAGCGCGTCAATGTTACGCTCGGCACCAAGCGAATAAGCATGCACCGCTTTATCCGACAGTGTGAGCATATCGTAGAGCGCATCAAGGTGACGAACAGAAGCATGAATATCGGCAGGCTCAACCGGATACCCGCCCCAAAGATGCACCGCATCCAAACTCTGCCCGAGACGGATGAGATTTTGATAATCAACGCGATTGCCGGGCCTGCGTCCGCCATCACGATCCGCTGCATTCGGCGCGCTCGCAACAGAGCAAAACGCTACCGCATCGCCACCAATCACGAGATTGTTTTCAGGGTTACGCGCATGCAAGGTGAAGCTCTTCGGCGCTAATCCAATTTTGGATTCCACAAGGTCGCGCGGGAAGCGAACACGACGCGTTTCTTCATCCACAATCGCGCCTTCTTTTTTCAAAATCGCTCGCGCACCATCGTGCAAAACATCGATGCCGAGTTCTTCCAAAACCTTAAGCGATTCCTGATGGATCCGCTCAATCTGTTCCGGCGTCGCAAGTTCAACGGCGGCAAAGGGGCGACGCGGTTGTGGAGCCTTTGGCTGCTTACCCGCACGCTCTGCTCGGCCCGCGCGGCGGCGGCCACCTTCACTCATCAATTCCATCGTTTATTCCTCAAGAAGCCGAAAACGGTTTATATTCTTTTGAAATCTAACCGCTCCCACAGATTGCGGAAAGCATGATCGGGTGCGGGTGACATATGTTTTCTAGATAGCGTCGACGTTTAAATTTCATCGCACTCACGCCCGGCTGCGACGTCCCTCGCGCCGCCCACGCTGAAGTGGCTCATTATCACTGAGTTCAACGCGCGTGGCCAAAAGCGGAAAGGCCTCGGTACGATGCGGAATACCCATCGCGCCAATCTGCTCGGCTTGAAAGTCCGGATCAAGCACGGTCTCAACAATCATTGTCTCACGGGCAAGCCGCGCCATCGCCTCACGCGCCGAACGGCTGATGAGTGCCGCTTTAGCACCCAACAAAGCAGCATTCTCAACAAAGGAAATCGCATCCGGATCACAATCCGGAAACAGTCCCACAATCGCAGCCCGCAACGGGTCAATGCTCACACCCGATCCGCCGGTAATGACCACGCGATCAATCTTGCCCGCACCATGGCGCTTCAACAAAATACGAGCAGCAGCCTGCACCGCCGCTTTAGCCATCTGCAAGCTACGGATGTCATGCTGCGTCAACGCAATGCGCGGCTCCGCCTCACGCACCAAATAGGTGAACGAGCGATATTCTTCCCGAATGCGCGGGGTCAGCGATGCCTTCTCCGGGTCAATCGTTCCATCGCGCGCCATCAAACCGATGAGACGCAACTCCGCCAAAGCATCGATTAATCCCGCGCGACAAAACCCGCCAATATCGAGAGTATCAACAGACGCCGAAAATCCAGCTTCATCAGACCAGTAAGGGGAGCCGATGACCTGATAACGCGGCTCAAAACTTTGCGGATCGATACGAAGCGAACGGATCGCACCCGGCACCGCATGTCGGCCCGCTTCCAATTGCACCCCTTCAAGCGCCGAGCCTGCGGGCGGTGCTGCCGCAAAAACACGCCCGCGCGAACCTAACACGATTTCGGTCGTCGTCCCGATATCAATCAGCAGCGCAACCTCATCGCCCTGCCCCACGCCGCAATGATAAGCGGCTGCCATAGCGTCACTGCCCACATGCCCACCCATCAAAGGCAAAGCATGCACCAAGGCACTAGGCGCTAAAGGAAGCCCAACCTCGCGAGCTGGAAGATCCAAGGCCTCCGCCACCACGGGCGTGTAAGGCGCGCTACCCAGCTCCGAAGGATCAAGCCCGAGCATGAGATGATGCGTCACCGGGTCGGCGACAAAAACCGCATCGAGAACCTGCTCCAAAGCGAGCCCCGCCTCGGTCGCAAGCGCACCCGCCGCCGCCTTGATGGCCGAGCGTAACACTGTCGTCATCTCAGCAAAACCGTCCGCCTTGCTCATTCCATAGGCAACGCGGCTGATCGGGTCAGCGCCAAACCGGACAAGCGGATTTATGATGCTTTTTTGGGCTATAATGTCGCCCGAAAGGAGATGATCAAGCGAAACATTAATCGAACTGGCTCCGATATGTATCCCAAACCCCGCTGGGACTATCTGATCGGCCCCCTGTATTATCACAACCCTGTTCTTATTCACTCCAATCTGCACATGCCAACCGGATTTGCGCAAACGCTGCTGAAGTATTCGTAAAGTATCAAGCCCCATCTCGACGCCATAAAGGGCGTGTTGGTCCGCAAGCGCCATAGCAACACGACGAGCATCGCTAGAAGGATCATGTATATCTGGTTCCGTTACTATAACACTATAGTAACGAATTACTTGATCGGATGGTGAGGCAAAATCCGCTGTCAATGCCGCCGGCGTCCCGCCCGACGATCCCCACCCTCATTCGTCGAAGGCGGTGATTGCAGCGGTCCAAGCAGCTCAATGACCTTCTCTTGCACCGGCCTTTCGCCCTTCGGATGGCCGGCAACGGCCGCGCTGATCGCCGCAAGGTGCTTGAAACCAGTACCACAGCACCCGCCAACGATCCGCACCCCGGAATCGACCGCCAAACAGGCATAATCGGACATTAATTCAGGCGTACCCGAATAATGGATATGTTCGCCCACAAAATGCGGAATTCCGGCATTTGCCTTGGCAATAATCGCGATTCCGGCCTCTTTTGCCGTCATTCCGAGCACGCTCATCACCAAATCGGAGGCCCCGACGCCGCAATTCGCACCAATCGCCAACGGCTTAGGGTCAAGCGTCTGCGCAAACTCAACAAGCCCTTCAGGCGTAATGCCCATCATCGTGCGCCCAGCCGTGTCGAAACTGGCCGTAAAGGTGTAAGGCAATCCTACTTCAATCGCCGCATGAGCGGCGGCGCGAATTTCCTCAATCGACGACATGGTTTCGATCCACGCGACATCGGCTCCACCGGCCTTAAGTCCCTGCATTTGATCAACAAATACCTCAACCGCCTCTTCTTCGGTCAAAGGCCCAAGCGGCGCAAAAAGATCGCCCGTAGGCCCAACCGAACCCGCCACAACAACGGGCCGCCCTGCCTTGTCAGCAACGGTCTTCGCAAGCCCCGCCGCGATCTTATTGATCTCTTGGGCGCGGTCTTGCAGGCCATGCAGCATCAAGCGGCGAGAATTGCCCCCAAACGTATTGGTAAGGATGATATCAGCGCCTGAATCGATAAAACCCTGATGCAACGCCATCACGCGGTCAGGGTGTTCTAAGTTCCAAACCTCGGGTGCTTCGCCTGCCACAAGGCCCAATTCGAACAGGTTCGTGCCCGTAGCCCCATCAGCGATGAGGACTTTGCCCGATGACAGAAGTGAAGCCAGCATGGAAATTACCCTTTTTACGGAAGCCACTAAATTCATTTATGCGCTTGGGTAGCCCCCGCCAAGGAAAATTACATCTAAAAAATAAGATATTGGCGTCAGAAAAATTAATCCCCGGCAATTAAGCCATTATTGGTGCTAAATCTTTGACCTGAGTGCGCGATTTGGAATAGCCTTACGCCAAAGGAATTGAGCTTCAAATGGACGCTAAAGCGATGAAAACGATCGATCTTGTCTCGGATCAGGGCAATAGCCCCGATCTTGCCGATGCGGTTAGGCGTGCAAGAATCGAGCGGGCCGAGAAAACCGGCATCGCCAATGATTTGCTCGCCGCCGAAGTCAGCCGTCTCGAGATTCTAAACAATAATCTCAAGCCTGTTCTGCAGCAACTCCCCCGCGACGCCGACCTCTTCAATCACGGCCTCGTTGGAGGCGAACGGCCCCGCTTCTATGTCGATATGATCGCATTCATCGAAATGAGCCGCGATCGCCGCACCTATCGGTTTTTGATGGATACGGCGTCCGGCCGGCAATTGCTTGGCGAAAGCGATGACGCCGCCATTATGGCCAACGCGGTAACAAATTACCTTGGCAAGCGTCTCGTTGAACGGGAAGCAGCGCTGTCCAATGCGCTATCGTTTGAACCCATCGAAAAAGACGCTGCGCAAGCCCCCCTCGAATTGCACCATTCGTCAACGGTAGAAGCCATTCCCGTGATTACCGAAGCCGATAGCCGGAGCGGCGGAAAATATTTTCTCATTTTCGTGCTGGGTCTGTTAGCCGGTATCGCGTCCGTTTATGTCGGCACCAATTGGGAAACCGACGTTGTGCCGGGAATTGCAAGGCTTTTCAGCCTCTTCAACGGACACTGAAAGCTATCAAGCCTTGAGTTTCAAGTTGCCAATCGGGCCGATTTCGCCGGATTCCAGTAGGCCTCGCGAGTGCCCAGCAATCGAAACGCCGGTTTCGGTCATATCAAAATCGAAAATATGATAGCCGGCGCGGTGCCCGGGCGTGCCCCGCGCAGCCGACGCGGACGGCGCACCAACGACAGGTACCAAGCCATCGGGCCCTTCAAGATACGCAATGGATGTTCGGTGATTATGCCCGTGGAGAATTAATTCTGCACCGGTTTCGGCAATAATCGCTTCAAATTCAGCAGCATCGGTTAAAGTACGACCGGGCTTTGCCCCACCCCGGTAGGGCGGATGATGAATGAGGATAACGCGCGCCAATCCCTGCGATTTTAAAAAATTGAGCGCGCCTTTCAGATCATCCCGCTGCCTGCGGCCCAAACGCCCTGTCGCCAGTAACGGCCATGTCGAAATGCCAGATGACAATCCCACAATCGCCAAGGGCCCCATCATTCGAATATAGGGAAACCCTTCAAACCGACCGGAATCGGTTGTCATCCAGGGCCCCCAATGTTTCCCGATTTCCGGTTGAGCGGAAGAAACATAGGAATCATGATTTCCAGGGACAACGCTGGCCGAGGTAGGGCCACCAAGCCGACCCATAAATTCGGCAGCAGGCGCGAATTCGGAGGGCAGTGAAATATTGATCAAATCACCGGTGCAAGCGACATGGTGCGGCGATTGGGCATGAATATCGTCCACAATCCGGCCAAGAAGCGCCATATCGTGCGACGTACGGCGCCTCAACGACCAGTTCACAAACCCCGCGAACCGTTTTCCAACGAGTTCGGAAGGCCGAGGATCAGGAATTGGGCCGAGATGGGGGTCAGAAAGATGGACGAGACGAAACATGGCGCATCCCTGCCCGCCATCCCCCGTTCCGTCAAGCACTACCGATCAATATTCCGGCAATGAACACCAACGCACCACCGGCCACAACCTGAAACGCAGCTTGCAGGAACGGCGTATCCATAAATTTGGCTCGGATCCAGGCAATCGCCCAAAGCTCGATAAGCACAATGATCGTTGCGATAGCAGTAGCCACCAAAAACGCATTAGGAACGCTGTCAGGCACCAGATAAGGCAAAGTATGGCCGATCCCGCCTATCGTCGTCATAAGGCCGCATATGGCCCCTCTAATCCACGGCGAGCCACGGCCGGTTAATGAACCGTCATCGGACAGAGCTTCTGCAAAACCCATCGAGATGCCAGCACCAATTGAGGATGCAAGACCGACGAGGAAGGTAGGCCAGTTACCATGGGTAGCAAAAGCCGCCGCAAATACCGGTGCAAGGGTCGAAACAGAGCCGTCCATCAAACCGGCAAGGCCTGGCTGGACATATTGCAGTACAAACATCCGCTTTTTGGTTTCAGCTTCCTCGTCAGCCGCAGCGCCTTTGCTGCTGGCCTCCATCATATCTGCCGTCTTTTTTTCGTGGCTGCGCTCGAGTTCAGCTAATTTGAGCAAAAGGCCGCGAATATCGATATCCAGCACCCGATCCGCCGATTTTTCATAAAAATTAGCGGCTTGCATTTCCATGATCTCGGCTTCCTGACGCATTCTATCGACGCCAAGATTTTTAATCAGCCAGACCGGACGACGCTTCAAAAAGCCCTTAACATCTTCGCGCCGGATGGGGGAAAGATGTTCACCAAACCGCGTTTTATACAATTGGTAGAGCATATCGCGGTGCCCGCGCTCATCCTCCGCCATTTCGTCAAATACAGCTGCAGAATGAGGATATACAGCACGAACTTCGTCGGCAAAGCTCTGATAAATCCTTGAATCTTCCTCTTCATTGGAGATCGCAAGTGTTAAAATATCGCGCTCGGTAAGTTCGGAAAGAGCAAGCTGCGGCATGGTCTGGCGTCCCTAAAAAAGGTGGGTTGTTTGGAATTGTTCTAAACAGCGCCGCGATAATTGCAATATTGAATTGGCAAAATTCTGGAATTGCTCGGGTAATTTTACGCAAAAATCGATGGCGCCGTGCCAAAAATCGATGACCGCCCTCAATTTAGATCATGAATTAGCGCTTGTGGCGACGATCAAATTACCCGCAGAATAGGCGCAGATGAGACGTTAGAATCGAACGGTATTCGGGCAAGGGCCAATTTGGATGAAATATTCAGTTTTTAGCCTAATCCATCAGGCTATTCGGGGACAGAAAGACTGGACACCCGTCTGGCGCGACCCGGAACCCAAAGAGGAATATGATATTGTTCTGATCGGCGGAGGCGGCCATGGCCTCGCAACCGCCTATTATCTGGCTAAAGAGCACGGGCTCAAAAACATTGCCGTTCTAGAAAAAGGCTATATCGGCGGCGGATCCGTCGGCCGGAACACGACCATTGTGCGTTCAAACTATCAAGAACCCGGCAATATTCCGTTTTACGAATTGTCGCTGAAGCTCTGGGAAGGCCTTGAACAAGATCTCAATTACAACGTGATGATGAGCCAGCGCGGCGTCCTGAACCTCTATCATTCAGATAGCCAACGCGACGAATATGCTCGGCGCGGCAATGCAATGGCGATGCATGGCGTCGATGGTGAACTGTTAAACCGCGACCAAGTTCGCGAAATGGTCCCATTTCTTGATTTCGAAAATGGACGTTTTCCGATCCAAGGCGGCTTATTGCAGCGCCGCGGCGGCACCGCGCGCCATGACGCCGTCGCTTGGGGCTTTGCCCGCGGCGCAGACTCCCGTGGGGTTGATATTCTTCAAAACACCGAAGCCAAACAGATCCGGGTTGAAAACGGCAAAGCGGTTGGTGTCGAAACGAACCGCGGCTTCATCAAAGCCAAAAAAATTGGTATTGTCGCGGCAGGCAATACGACTCGCGTTGCTGAAACGGCGGGACTCCGCCTACCCATCGAATCCTATGTGCTGCAAGCCTTCGTCAGCGAGGCGAATAAGCCGCTTGTGCCTTGCGTTGTCACGTTCGGTGCCGGCCATTTCTACATCAGCCAATCCGATAAAGGCGGTTTGGTGTTCGGTGCCTCGCTCGACTACTACACATCCTACGCTGCCCGAGGAAATCTCCCCGCCGTAGAGGATACAATCGAAGAAGCCATAGCGATTATGCCTGGAATTAGTCGGATCAGGCTTTTGCGCCATTGGGGCGGGATTATGGACATGTCGATGGATGGATCGCCCATTATCGATAAAACCGACATTGATGGATTATATTTGAATTGCGGCTGGTGCTATGGCGGGTTCAAGGCAACCCCCGGCTCAGGCTTCTGCTTTGCCCATTTAATCGCAAAAGACGAAATGCATCCGGCCGCAAAAGCTCTACGTTTAAAGCGTTTTGAAACCGGCCACGTCATCGATGAAGCTGGGACGGGCGCGCAGCCCAACCTCCACTAAATTGCCGTTTTAGGATCAATTCATGCGAATTCCATGCCCTTTCTGCGGTGAACGCGACTTACAAGAATATAGTTTTTTGGGCGAAGCCGGATTAAAGCGGCCAGACCCAAAGGCGGATGATGCCCAGCAGCAATTTCACGATTACGTGCACATTAGAAAAAATAAGGCAGGACTAACAAACGAGCTTTGGCAGCATATTCATGGCTGCCGCTCCTGGATTGTTGTGCGACGTGACACCCTCACCCACGAAATATTTTCGTCTGAATTTGCCTCTGATACTTTGAAAGAACCCGCAAAATGAGCCAAATCAATAGGCTAGCGGAAGGAGGTCTGATCAACAGATCCAAGCCGCTGAATTTCTCGTTTGATGGGAAAACATATGAAGGCTTTGAAGGCGACACGCTTGCCTCAGCCTTGATTGCCAATGGCGTGTCTCTGTTTGGACGATCTTTCAAATATCACCGCCCACGCGGCGTTATGACCGCAGGCTCAGAAGAACCGAATGCGCTTGTTGAACTTCGAACCGGCAATCGCCTCGAGCCAAATTCGCGTGCCACCACGGTAGAGCTTTTTGATGGCCTAGTTGCAAACAGCCAAAACCGCTGGCCGTCCTTAAATTTCGATCTAATGTCGATCAACTCTTTGCTATCGCCCTTTTTTACGGCCGGTTTCTATTACAAAACCTTTATGTGGCCAGCATCGTTCTGGGAAAAACTATACGAACCTGCAATCCGCCGCGCCGCCGGATTAGGAAAGCCGCCCGAAGGGTTTGATCCCGACCATTATGAGAAATCTTTTGCCCATTGCGACGTCCTAGTGATCGGCGCGGGACCAGCAGGTCTATCGGCCGCACTTGCTGCAGGGCGCTCAGGGGCTCGTATTATTTTATCCGACGAAGGCCCGTTACTCGGTGGGCGGCTATTATCAGATAATCTTTTCATCAACGACATGCCTGCCCTTGATTGGGTACAAAAGGTCACCGCGGAATTAGAAAATCTGCCAAATATTAAAATATTACGCCGTACAACCGTGTTCGGCGTCTATGATCACGGCGTTTACGGGGCCGTCGAACGCGTAAGCGATCATTTAGCAGTTCCAAATGAATTCAGCCCCCGCCAGCGAAGCTATCGTATTATTGCTAAGCGAGCGATCCTTGGTAGCGGAGCCGTCGAACGCACGATGGTTTTCGGCGATAATGACCGGCCAGGAATTATGCTTGGTTCTGCCGTACGGACCTATATCAACCAATATGCTGCGCTGCCCGGTAAACGTGCGGTTGTATTAATCAGCTCTAATGACGGCCTCCGCACTGTTGACGCGCTAAAGAACAATGGCGCCCAAATTGAAGCCATTATTGATACTAGAAATGGCGAAATGATCCAACGCGCGCTCGGCGGCAAACGCGTGCAAGCGGTTCAAACGATAGATAAAAACGGTAATATTCGGATCGTCGAATGCGATCTGGTCGCGGTCTCAAACGGCTGGAATCCGTCATTGCATCTTACCTGCCACCTTGGTGGCCGTCCCGTTTGGGATGAAGCCAAAAACGCCTTCCTACCAGGAAAATTGCCTACAGGGCTCACGGTTGCTGGTGCCGCACAGGGTAAGTTTACATTACAAGAAGCGCTAGAAGATGGCTCACGGGCAGGGAACGAAGCGGCAGAGCAATTAGGATATCAAGTAAAATCGATTGAAATTCCGTCCGCAGAGCCGGAAGTTTTCGCGCATCAGCCCACTTGGCGGATTAAGTCGACCAAGGGAAAGAGCTTCGTCGACTTTCAACACGACGTCACCGACCTCGATATTGAACTCGCCAACCGCGAGGGGTTCAAATCCGTCGAGCATATGAAACGGTATACAACATTGGGTATGGCCACAGACCAAGGCAAAACCGCAAATGTTGCAGGCCTTGCGATCCTTGGCGAAGTTTCAAATAGAACGATTCCGGAAGTCGGAACGACTATTTTCCGGCCACCCTACACGCCAGTCTCCCTAGGAGCACTGGCAGGACATCACATCCATCGCGACTTCAGACCAACACGATTAACCCCTTCGCACCAATGGGCAAGCGAGCGTGGCGCAGTCTTCATGGAGACTGGACTATGGATGAGAGCGCAGTATTTTCCAGAATACTCCGGTGAGAACTGGCTAGACGCTATGATCCGAGAAGTAAAAGGCACGCGTGAAAGCGTCGGCGTGTGCGATGTATCAACTCTTGGTAAGATAGATATACAAGGCAAAGACGCAGCAATATTTCTTGATCGCATTTATACTGGAACTTTTTCAACGCTACCCGTTGGAAGAGTTCGCTACGGCTTAATGATGCGCGAAGACGGATTTGTATTCGACGACGGTACGACGGCGAGACTTGGTGAACACCACTACCTGACGACCACGACCACGGCCGGCGCAGCAAAAGTGATGGCTCATCTTGAATTTTGCCATCAAGTATTATGGCCAGAACTGAATATTGCATTTACATCCGTAACTGAACAATGGGCTCAATATTCAGTAGCTGGACCAAATGCCCGCGCCGTCCTTGAGAAGATCGTTGACCCCGATATTGATATCTCTAACGAACAATTTCCGTATATGGCGTGTAAATCAATAACGATCTGCGGCAAAATTCCCGCGAGACTGTTCCGAATTTCATTTTCAGGCGAGTTGGCCTATGAAATTGGCGTTCCGAACCGCTACGGCGATGCGCTGATCAGGGCGCTCATGGACGCCGGTAAATCCTATGGAATAATTCCCTACGGACTTGAAGCCTTGTCGACGATGCGAATTGAAAAAGGGCATGTCGCCGGCGGAGAGCTTAATGGGCAAACAACGCCGCGCGACTTGGGCTTATCGAAGATGGTTTCCCAAAAGAAGGATTGTATTGGAAAGCATATGTCAGAGCGTCCCGCCTTATTGGAACCTGAACGTCCTATTTTAGTTGGCATTAAAGTTAAAAATACTAGGTCGAAACTAACCGGCGGAGCACATTTTCTTGATATTGGATCTCAAGCTTCATTAGATAAAGATTTAGGACATTTAACATCTGTAACCTATTCGCCAAATTTGAATTGCTGGATCGGTCTAGGATTATTAAAAAATGGCCGTAATCGACTAGGCGAAACGATAAGAGCTGTCGATTTTATGCGAAAAACAGACGTATTGGTCGAGGTATGCGATCCGGTCTTTCTCGACGTTGATGGGGAGCGTTTGCGTGGATAATTTAGTTCTACACCCGAAATCAGCTTTAAATCCGTTTTTGACGCACGCCAGGCATGAAGGAAACCCTTTAGAAACGGGTGTAATTATAAGAGAAAATCGTAATTTTTTACTGGCGAGTCTAACTGCTTTTAATGATCAGCAGAAAGAATTATCAGCATCAATTGTATCGGCCTTTGGTGTTGAGCTTCCAATAAATTGCAAAGTAGCGCGGTCAAAACATATTAATTTCATTAGCGTAGCGCCACATCAATGGCTGATCTATTGCAACGGCGAATATATTTCAAATTTCATCCCCAGCTTTGAAACGGTTGTCGGACCGTCAGGAGCCATCGTGGACCTGTCGGATGCTAGGGCAATTATACAAGTGTCAGGCCCAAAAGCTATCGATACCCTGGCTAAGGGAATATCAATAGACTTACACCCCAACACCTTTACCCATGAACACGCAGCCTCGACATTCGCAGCCCAGCTTGGGATGACGATTTGGAAATCCGAAGATTCCTCAGTATTTAATATTTCCGTATTTCGAGCGTTTGGCTCATCTGCCTTACAATGGCTGATTACATCGGCATCTGAATTTGGATGTGACGTGCAGGTTTAATAATTATTTTAAGCTGCAAATATATACTATAAAAAAACAGTTATTTTTTAGCTATTACATCATAATTCATCAGATTTTGAAATCATTTTAGTAAAATATTTTTCTAATCATCCATATTTGCCATTTATTAAATTATGTGGATAATTCCCTTACGTCATGTCTGGGCCTATTTTGTTACACCCTTGGGCTTTCTAATTATACACAACAGGGAGAGGAGTTTAATTATGTATATTAAAAGATTAAATACAAACCTCGAAGAAGATGCACTATTAACAATGATTGATCGTGTGGATACCATTAAGAAAAATAAAGAAATTAATACCGCCTTGCATGAAATGATCGATAGATATTCTCTGAAAAATGCGGCTTACATGGGCTACAATATGGGAACATTAACTCAGGCAGAACCATATGCCTCAGTTACTTACAGTGATGACTGGGTCAAACAATATCGTGAAAAATCATATCTTGACGTCGATCCAGTTCTGCAAGCTGTAAATAAGTCAATTCTGCCGATCGACTGGCAGTCATTCGATATTAGTAATCAAAAAGTCAGACGTTTCTTTAATGAGGCGAAAGACGCTGGCGTTGGACGAAATGGTATTTCAATTCCAGTCCGAGGTCGAAACGGTGACGCGGCAATATTCAGCATAACGACAAATGCAAAAGAAAATGATTGGGTACAGTTTAAGCGGCAATTTATGAGAGACTTCCAAGTTTTAGCCGTTCACTTTCACCAATCTGTATTAGTAGCCAATGACATAATTCAGCCAAAATATAAATTATCCCAGAGGGAGGTTGAAGTTTTATATTGGACAGCGTGTGGAAAGACCGGCGAAGAGGCGGCATTAATACTTGGTATTTCAAAACGCGGGGTTAGGTTCCATATCTACAATATTATGCATAAACTTAACTGTACAAATGTTACGCATGCAGTAGCTAAAGCAATGTATTTTAATTTAATAAAACCTCCAAAGTAGACTGATTCGAAACTAATTAAACCCGTCATTTGTGACGGATATCTTTAGGTAAATTATAAATTATTTTTTAATCCTGGGTTTTCACAGGAGGTAAAAAATGATTTTTTTAGTGAACGGAGCCGAAAGAGACCAGTATTCCTATCACATCAATACAATGCATAAAATACGGGCCGCTGTATTTTATGATCGTCTACAATGGGAAGTTAAGGTTGAAAACGGTCTAGAGAAAGATAAGTTTGACGATCTTAATCCATTATATTTATTGTCAATGGACGAGATAACGGGACGGATAAGAGGCTCAGCAAGGTTGCTTCCGACAACTGGCCCAAACATGCTTAGAGACGTATTTCCTTCATTGCTGCCAAATGATGAGATCGTAGAAAGCGCTGTTATTTGGGAGAGTTCCCGCTTTTCTATGGAACCAGGCGCTGAAACTCCATCTCCAGGTCAATTGGTAAGCCAAGTAACAGCGGAATTAATTGCCGGAATATGTGAAGTGGGATTGATAGCGGGTCTTACCGATGTCGTGTCGGTATTTGATGCTCGAATGGTGAGAATAATGCGAGCTTCGGGCAGCCCGGCAACAATTATTGGTAAGCCGCAACGAATTGGGGCATTTATGACTTATGCCGGACTTTTCGAAGTGAGTGAGGCAGCATTAGAAAATATTCGTAAAGCTACCGGATTAGAAGGCTCTGTTTTGGAGCCTCAAAGTGTAACACGCTGCCTAGCTGCATAATATTATACTTTTTATTTGATGCAGGATGACAATAAGTTATCCTGCATCTGGATTGAAAAATTCATTAATAGACATGGCTGGGTCATGGTATTAGTGTTTTTAGATCCGTCCTTCAAAAAATTTATTGATTAAACCGAAACAAAAGTAAGCGCCTCAATCGTGCCAGAGTTTCTGTCGCCTGCTGAAATTTCAGCACTTATTCTTAGTATACAAGTTGCCGTCACAGCCGTATTAGCTGAACTTCCTATCGCAATATTTATAGCGTATATCTTGGCTCGAATAAATTTTCCAGGCCGTAGCCTTTTAAACATCTTAATTCACCTGCCCCTCGTATTGCCACCCGTCGTAACCGGGTATTTTTTATTATTACTATTTGGCAATAATGGCCCAATTGGTGATTTTCTTATTAAATACTTTAACGTTAGCATAGCATTTCGTTGGACTGGTGCGGCTCTAGCATCCGCAATCATGGCGCTACCACTTATGGTAAGGGCAATTAGGCTATCATTCGAGGCCGTTGACACCAAAATAGAAGATGCAGCTAGAACTCTGGGCGCTAATAGAATTAAAGTATTTATGAGTATTACACTGCCACTTTCTTATTCAGGTATCTTGGCCGGCATTGTGTTAGGATTTGCCAAGGGCATTGGAGAATTCGGGGCGACAATAACATTTGTCGCCAATATTCCTAATGAAACCCAAACACTTCCTTTAGCGATCTATTCGTATGCTCAAAGTTTAGAGGGAGAACTGCCGGCCCTACGTCTGGCAGGGCTGTCCATTATTGTATCCATCGCCGCTTTGATCGGCTCCGAATTACTCGCGCAGCGGCAAATGAAGGGACGTTAACTTCGTTTAAACACGATATTTGTGTTTCCAGAAAACTCCAGAGCCATCCAATCAATCAAATTATAAGTGGGATTTTATCGAGTAGCCCGTCTTATGCCGAACAGTTAATGTCGTCATTTGAGCGATAAATTTGGCTAAAATTAAGGTAATTATCGTTCTGATATTTTGACGATTGGAGTAACTGCATGAACAACACATTCGATTATATAATCGTTGGAGCAGGATCTGCAGGCTGCATTCTCGCTAATCGTTTGACTGAATCCGGCAAACATACGGTCTTATTGCTTGAGGCTGGTGGTAGTGACGCGAAATTTTGGATTAAAACGCCAATTGGATATGGGATTACTTTTTTTGATAAAAAAGTAAATTGGAGATTTAATTCTATTCCCGACAAGGGATTACAAGATCGAATACTCTATGTTCCACGTGGTAAAGTAATTGGCGGCTCTAGCTCGATTAACGCTATGGTTTATGCCCGCGGTGCTAAAAGTGATTTTGACGATTGGCGCGATGCCGGAAATCCCGGATGGGGTTGGGATCATGTAAGACCCGCATTTGAGGCGATTGAGCGACGAATTACGAAGGATGGCTCGGTAATTGGCGAAGGTCCGCTTACCGTTTCTGATCGGCAGAATGATTATCATCCGCTCAAGCGCTTTTTTACGAAAGCGGTAAAACAACTTCAGCTTGCTTCCGCTGACGACGGTGTAGCCCAGGGTGAAGAGGGGCTAGGTCCTTATTTAATCAATACTCGCAATGGCTTACGGTGCTCGTCTGCCGATGCATTCTTGCGTCCTGCTTTGGGTAGGAAAAACCTACGCGTTGAAAAATATGCGCATGCGACAAAAATTTTGTTCGAGGGCACACAGGCCGTTGGCGTTGAATTTGCACAAAATAATCAAACACACACGGTAAAAGCCGAGCGAGAAGTTATTCTTTCTGCGGGCGCTATACAGTCTCCGCAGTTACTACAACTATCCGGCGTTGGCCCAAAAGAACTATTACAGCGCCATGGGATAAATATCGTTAAGGCGAATGAAGGTGTTGGGGCGCATCTGCAAGATCATTTGGGCGTGAATTATTATTATCGAGCTAGCGAACCTACGTTGAATTCTCAACTTGGTACTCGGTTTGGGCAGTTAATCGCCGGAATTCAATTTTTATTCACTCGCACTGGTCCACTCACTTTGAGCGTTAATCAAATGGGTGGGCTTATCCGATCTTCCAAAGAATTAAATCGGCCTGATCTTCAAATTTATTTTAATCCATTAAGCTATTCGACTGAAGTTGCCGGAAAGCGTAGATTAACGAAGCCTGATCCTTGGCCCGGGTTTATTTTAAGCTTTAACTCTTGCAGGCCTACTAGTACGGGATCTGTTAAAATAAACTCGACAGATCCTTTTGCTATGCCAGATATTGATTTTAATTATCTTTCTACCAATCAAGACCGAGAAGATGTAATCGCGGGGGCTCGTTTTATTGGAAAATTGCAAAATAGCCCGGCAATGCAAGAATTAATTCAGTCTAAGCCCGTTTTTGATCCTTCAACCGCCAGTGATGAAGCCATTATCACCGATTTTCGGAAGCGCGCTGGGTCCGTCTATCATACGTCCTGCACCTGTCGCATGGCGCCTGAAAAGGATGGCGGTGTTCTTGATCCCGAATTAAAAGTTCATGGTATCAAGGGCTTACGGGTCGTCGACGCCTCGGCTTTTCCAAATGTTACCTCCGCTAACACCAATGCTCCGACGATGATGTTGGCTTGGAGGGCCGCTGATATGATTTTAAAAGGTGAGGAAAGCAGTAATGGATAAGATTAAAAAGCTTGAAACCTTCAGCAACGAATTTGTTGGCTTTGTAAAAGCAACATCCGAGTCAGGTCTCACGGGATGGGGCCAAGTATCTACCTATAATTCCGATATCACCTGTACCATTTTTCATCGTCAAATTGCACCTCACGCGTTGGGGACAGATGCGTTAGACTTTGAAGATACTTTGAACCTCATAGGTGAAAAAGAACACAAATATCCCGGATCGTATTTGCGGCGGGCTATGACAGGTTTGGATACTGCGCTTTGGGATCTCAGAGGTAAAAGGGAAGAAAAGCCGATAGTATCGCTGATTGGGGGAAAGCCCAGCAAATTACGGGCTTATGCGTCCTCTATGAAGCGCGACATCACGCCTGAGGATGAAGCCAAGCGGTTCCTAAAGCTCAGAGATAATTACGGTTTTGACGCTTTTAAATGGCGCGTTGGCCGCGAATGTGGGCGCGATCAGGACGAGTGGCCGGGCCGGACCGATGCTGTTGTGCCGGTCGTGAGCAAAGCGCTGGGCGATGGTGTTGCTAAACTCGTCGATGGTAATTCTTGCTATTCGCCCAAAAAGGCGATCGAAGTCGGAAAATTACTGATCGATCATGGCATTAGCCATTTCGAAGAGCCGTGCCCTTACTGGGAATATGAGCAGACTCAAGAGGTAACGGCAGCTCTGTCGATTGATGTGACGGGGGGCGAGCAGGACTGCGAGTTTTCGACCTTTAAGCTCATGATGGATATGCATGCGGTTGATATTGTTCAGCCGGATATCATGTATATCGGGGGACTTACGAGGACGCTGAAGATTTGCGATATCGCAGACAAAGCAGGCTACAAGATTACGCCGCATGCTGCTAATTTATCGCTTGTAACCATGTGCACGATGCATTTGCTTGGTGCTATTCCAAACGCTGGTAAATATCTCGAGTTCTCAATCGAGGGTCTCGATTACTATCCGTGGCAAGAAAATTTATTTCTCGGTAACCCCTATAAAATCGAAAACGGCATGGCCACGATACCCGATGCACCGGGCTGGGGCGTGGAAATCAACCCCGAATGGTTGGAAAAAGCCAGCTATGCCGTCTCAAGTATAGATTAAGTATAGTTCAACGCGTTTGAGGTGAATAAAACGGCATTTCGAGTGAATAAGCGCAGTGGATTCGATCATCAGAACGCTATTATCACTAAATGTTAGCTTAATGTTAGCCTAATACGTATTGCCGCGTCGCTTCCGGGTCGTCATGGGTGACCTCCAAACGCGCGAGCTCGTCCCAAAGCGCGTCTGGAATCGCCACCCTTGCCCATTCGAGTGTCTCGCGGACACGCTCGGGTTTTGACACGCCGCAGATGGTTGCCGAGACCCGCGGATCTCGCATTGAGTATTGGAGCGCAACTGGGCCGGTGGCGACGTTGTACTTGGCACAAATCGCCTCAACCTGACGGACCGGATTAAGCATCGCGTCGGTCGCGATCTGATAGGCGTAACGCTGATAGTTAGCGGTGCCTTTGGCAAAGACGCCACCCGCATAGGGCGCGGCATTGAGGACGGCGATGCCATTGGCGTGGGCATAATCCATCATCGCAACGGCGTTGTGATTAACGGGCGTGAACCGATTATGCGTGATCAGCGCATCAAACGGAAAGGCTTTTAAAATCGGCAACATGATGTCGACATTGCCGGCCGCAAGGCCAACGGCCTTAGCCAAGCCCTGTTCTTTCATTTTAAATAATTCGTCAATCGCACCGCCCGTCGCGGTAATTTCGTCAAGCGAATTGGCGTGTTCAGGATCATGCAAATGCAAAAGCTGAATGTGATCGACGCCAAGCGCCGTCAAGCTCTCTTCGAGCGAGCGGCGAGCACGGGACGCGTCAAAACCATTTGTTTTAAAATCACGATCCAACTTTGTTGAGAGAACAAAACCTTCGGGCAAACCACCGCGTTCGCGAATGACATGGCCAATGCGTTCTTCACTACGGCCTGTGCCATAATTGCGTGACGTATCGAGGAAATTCACAGAACTATCGAAGATGGCGCGGACCGTATCAAAGGCGCGCTCTTCACTGACAGAATAGCCATAAGTTTCCGGCATATCGCCGATACCGGATGTACCAAAACAAATGGGGGAAACGCGGAGACCTGTCTTACCGAGAGCGATACGTTGGTCAGTTGTAAAGGCCATCCCGAAAACTCCCTCAATTACGCTTACGATCAATACGATTGAATACCATTAGTGTTATGATCGCTTTATTGTGGCGCATCAATTTAAACCATCATAGCCTATATAAAAGCTGATCCGCAATATGCGGGTGATCGATATAGACGTTGCAAATTGTCTCATGATTGCATGTGCTATTCAGCGTAATGCATCAAGACCATTATGCTTGACGACGTTAAGAAGTTTAAGCGCAGCGCCAGTAGGTTGGCGCTCTCCCCGCTCCCACTGGCTGATCGTGTTCACGGCGACATTCATATAAGCGGCGAGAACAGCTTGGCTTACGCCCGTACGCTCGCGCATCGCGGCGATTTCGGCTGGAGATAAAGGCTCAACTTTCGGCAACGTGTCATCGCCCAACATGCGCAACGTCGTTTTTTCAACCGCTTCGCGACTAACTGCGCCAACCTTATGCAAGCTGCGCATCGCATCAACGATTTCATGCCGCATACGCACGTTGGTGACTGTTTTCTTTTTATCGATTTTCGTCATCAACAACCTCGATCACATCACCCAGCTTTATTAATTCGTCCAATTGTTGTGCGGTTAAGCTCAAATATCCGCGCGCCAAAAATTTGAACTCCTCAAGCTCTATCGGATCAATTGTACTGCGCTCATTCTTTGCGAACCCGAATAAGAAAAACGCTCGATCGCCAAACCGTATTGCGATGATTGTTCGATAGCTGCCTCGTTTTCCCTGACCGGGCCTTGCGAGGCGCTGCTTAACAAGTCCGCCGCCGAGCTCGGCATCCACCAATCCGGATTCGATATCCAGAATAGTACGACGCAACATATGGTCGCTTATCCGCTCCTTACGCTGGAAGCGTGCGAAGCCTTTTAATTTAAAAATTCGGATCAATCGCCTACCTCAGCGATCAAAACTATAACTCAATGAGTGATAGTTGGTCAATAGATATGGGAGACGGGAAATCGATTTTGGCGTTACCAATAGAAAAAGGGCGGGAATTGCTCCCGCCCTCCTCATTCATACACGCAAGGGGCTATTAGCCGCCGATGCAGGTATCTGCGGTCTTTGGCGTGCAGACGTCGAGACCCGTGTAGGTTGGGTCCTTAGGCATACCCTTGCCATCCTTGATGTCCTTCAGGATGTACATGGCCTTGTAGCCCATTTCGAAGGGACGCTGACCAACCTGACCAGCCGACAGACCCTTCTTCATCAGGTCGATCTGAACAGGAAGCGTATCGGCAACGACGAGGGCGAGCGAGCCATCGGCGATCTTACCCTTATACTTCTCGGCAACCTTCGTGTAGGCATCTGGCAAGAACTGTGGGAAACCACCGGTTGGCGTGAACGCGTCGAGGTTTGGCATCTTGCCGAGGATGTCTTCCATCTGCTGGTTTGCACGAGCGAAATCGTCATCGGTATAGAGCGGGCAACCTTCTGCTTCCTTCCAGCCGCCTTGGCCGGTCAGACGCTCGCCAGGAGCTGCTGCGCTTGCCTTGCCAGCGAGCGTGTCGCGGATACCCTGCATACGCTCATTGTGGTTCGAAGCTGCTGCGCCGCCCGACTGAATACAGATCGTGCCGCCCTTTGGCTTGATTTCCATAACGCGCTTAGCAATGTTCACGCCGATTTCGTAGTTGTGCGTGCCGACATAGGCTGCGCGGAGGCCCTTATCCTTTTCAAGAATGTCGGCGTCCCAGGTGATGACTGGAATGTTCTTAGCCTTTGCGCCCTGAAGCGCGTTGGCAATGGCTGCTGCGTTTGCAGCGGAAACGGCGATACCGTCAACGCCCTTCGTGATCAAGTCAGCAACGATCTGTGCTTCTTCATCACCACCGCCATGCTCGCCTGGGCCGATATAGAGGCACTTAACAGCGCCGTTCAATTCTTTTTCGGCCTTTTTGCAGCCTGCGAGGCCTTGGTCGAAGAATGGGTTGTTCATGTTCTTAGGAACAAGAGCGAAGGTGTAGGTCTTGCCATCAGCCGAGGCGCCAGAAACGCCAGCCATGAGAGCGCCAGCCACAACGGCTGAGCTTACGAGATATTTCATCATTGGTCTTCCTCCAGTTTGCTTTTAACTACGCTTGTAATGCCCAATTACGGGTCATTCGCGCCTTTTACCACGGATCCTCTCAAGAAGAACCGCGAGAACGATGAAGCTACCGACGAACGTGCCCTGCCAGTTGGAATCAACACCGGCCATCAAAAGAGCGTTACGGATAACTTCGATAAGAGCGGAGCCGATAAGCGCGCCATAAGCGCCGCCCTCACCTCCCATAAGATTTGCACCACCAATGACAGTTGAGGCGATGGCGCGCAATTCGTAAGACTGCCCAAGGGCATTAATGGCCGAGCCTGACCAACCAACGTTCAGGATGGCAGCGAAGGCAGCCGAGAGCGCCGAAAGCGCATAGGCTTGCATCTTGACCCATTTAACAGGAACACCGGTCAAATTAGCGGCGTGTTCATTGCCGCCAATGGCCATCAAATGCCGGCCCCATGCGGTCATTCTTAAAACAACGGCAAGCAAAACCGTGAAAATAACCAAAAACCACACGGGATTAGCGACACCCAGAAACGCACCGCCACCCCAAATTTTAAACATCGGGCCACCCGGTCCGAAATTATAGATCATGCGGTTACCGGAAAGCACAACCGCGAAAGAACGCGCGATCGACAACATGCCCAAGGTAACAACGAACGGAGACAGGTTTAAGAAGGCAACGAAATAGCCATTGATGAGGCCGCAAATAAGGCCTGCTCCAAGGCCCGCAAGTATTGCAAGCCACCACGGATATTCAGCCTCAAGAACTAAGCCGCTGGCTACGGCCACGACGCCCATGATGGAGCCGACGGACAGATCAATACCACCGGTAATGATAACAACCGTCATCCCGAGCGCCATAATGCCGATAAAGGCGAAGTTACGCGTGATGTTATAAAAATTTTCGATCGAGCCGAAATGCGGTTCGTACCAGGTCATAAACCCGCAAATAAGGGCGAGCGCGACCGTGACCCAGAAGGCTTGGCTCGCAAACAGGCTTTGGACAAGCGTCTTTTCCTGAATGCCGAGAACGCCCTCGATTGCGACATTACCACCCGTTGCAGCCGTGGATTTTGGAGCTTCATGCGACATTGATGGCACCCGTAATCAAACCCGTAACTTCCTCGGGTGAAGAATCTTTAATCAGCTTATCAGCGACCTTCGTGCCACGCCGCATCACGGCGACACGATCGCAAACAGAGAACACGTCCGGCATACGATGGCTGATCAGCACCACGGCATGACCCGAGTCGCGCAAGCGGCGAATGAGGTCGAGCACTTCTGCAACCTGACGAACGCTGATGGCCGCCGTTGGCTCATCCATTAACACGACTTTAGGTTCCGACAACCGGGTGCGCGCAATGGCGACCGCCTGCCTTTGACCACCCGACATTTGACGAACGAGATCGCGCGGACGCGTCTCCGACTTCAGCTCGGCGAATAAAAGGCCTGAGCGCCGGACCATTTCAGCGTGATCGAGCCATTTGAAAGGACCAAAGCCCTTCTTGATTTCGCGGCCTAAAAAGACATTGGCCGAAGCCGTAAGATTATTGCACAGAGCAAGATCTTGATAGACGACCTCAATGCCCTTTTCGCGCGCCTCGACGGGCTTATTGAAATGGACGGGTTGCCCATCGACGAAGATTTCGCCGCCAGAAGGTGGGAAGTTACCGGCGATGATCTTTACCATCGTCGACTTACCCGCGCCGTTATCGCCCATCAGACCCAAAACTTCGCCCGCTTCAAGCGAGAGATCAACGCCCGTGAGAGCGCGAATGGCTCCGAAATTTTTCGAAATTTGTCGCAATTCCAAGACTGGCACTTGCTCTGTTCCTCCCAATAGGCCCGATTTTTTTGCCTTTATTTCAAAGCACGGACCCTTACCCTTACGATCACTACAGATCATGCCAACGAAAATTGCAAGCCCAAAAGTTCGCCAACAAAAAGTGCAGAATGTCGCATCTGGGTTAGTCTGCCAATTCTGCGCATAGGTGACAAGGCATATCAGCATTGCGCTTCGGTTGAATTTAAACTTGTATAACGTGATGCACTGTTAAATACCGGAGAAAGGCCGCTTTTTATGATGAACCCGCTTACCGGCAGACCCGCGAAAGCCGATCTCGATGCGGTCATTGCCCAGCTTTTGGCCCAGTTCGGCCAGCGGGCGACGACGCTACCCGGTATTCGACAAACCCATGCGAACTCGCTGACATGGGTCGCGCCGCAGCCACCGGATATCGTCGTTTTCCCTGATACGACGGAAGAAATCGCCGATATTGTGAAGCTTTGCGCCAAGCACCGGGTGCCGATGATTCCCTTTGGCACCGGCACATCATTTGAAGGCCATGTGAACGCGCCTTGGGGCGGCGTATCGATCGACACGAGCCGGATGAACCGCTTGCTGGCGGTACACGCCGAGGATCTCGATTGTGTGATCGAGCCGGGCATGACGCGGAAAGCGCTAAATGAGCAGCTGCGCGATACGGGCTTGTTTTTTCCGATTGATCCGGGTGCGGATGCGTCGCTTGGCGGAATGGTGTCGACCAGAGCATCGGGCACCAATGCCGTGCGCTATGGCACGATGAAGGATAATGTGTTGTCGCTTAAGGTTGTGCTGCCCAATGGGGACATTATGACCACGGCGAGACGGGCGAAAAAATCCTCCGCCGGATATGATCTGACGCGGCTGATGGTGGGGGCGGAAGGCACGCTCGGGATTATCACCGAGATTACTTTGAAGCTCGCGGGTATTCCGGAAGCGATCTCGGCTGGCATATGCCCTTTTCCAAGCGTTCAAGCGGCGTGTGATGCGACGATTCTCACCATTCAATCGGGCATACCAGTGGCGCGCATCGAGCTTGCTGACGAGCTTCAGGTCAAGGCTTTTAATCTTCATTCGAATTTAGGATTAAACGAAACACCAATGCTGTTTGTTGAGTTTCACGGTACCGAACAAAGCGTTGAAGAACAGGCCAAGCGTTTCGGTGACATTGCGGCTGATCTCGGCGGCGGGCCGTTTGAATGGGCGACCAAAGCGGAAGAACGCTCGCGCCTTTGGCAAGCGCGACATGATGCCTATTGGTCGGCACTCGCGCTGCGGCCTGGCTGCAAAGTCATTGCGACCGATGTGTGCGTGCCGATCTCGCGTTTGGCGGAATGTGTGGTGGCCACGCAAGAGGATATCAAAGCGACTGGCGTTATTGCGCCGATTGTCGGCCATGTGGGCGATGGCAATTTTCACCTGACCTTGTTGTGCGACATGGACGACCCCCAGGACATTGAAACCTGCCGCGCGTTTTTGCACCGCTTGGTGCAACGCTCGCTCGCCATGGAGGGAACCTGCACGGGCGAACATGGCGTCGGGCAAGAGAAGATGAAATATCTGCTCGATGAGCATCCGAAGGCAACGCTGGATGCGATGCGGGCGATTAAGCAGGCGCTTGATCCGCTTAACATCATGAACCCGGGCAAGATTGTAAAAGTTTAACGAAACGCCAAGGATTTATTAAACATTCCTTGCCATACTCTTCGCATGAATAAAGACGAACATGTCGCTTTTTTGGAAAACGAGGTCCATCGCTTGACGGAGCTCGTGCGGCTTTATGCCGAAGAGGCAAACCGCCTCCGCCCAGCCAATAGCGTTTCCATTACATCGGCTCCGCGCACCAAGGCACCGTCGATCTCGCATGAAGAGATGATGTTTGCGCGCGAGATGGCTTTGTCTGTTTTTGACGAGAAAGCCAAAAAGCGCGCTTAACGCATCGCGGCTAAGGCGCGTTTGACGGCATCCCAGCCCGCATAACTCGCTCCTGCGACCGTCATACAGGCGCCGAAGCGCCCGCCAGCGGTTGCTTCGCCCGCAAGGTATAGTCCGTCAATGCCGGTCTCCATAAGGGCCGCGCGGGCTTCTACCGCCCCCGGAGTGACATAGGCGTAGCCCCCCTCCGAATAGGGATCCGTCCACCAGCCTGCGAGGCGACCGCCGACGAGGTGGCGACGGACATCTTGGCCCACGATCGAGGAGAAGAGGCTTGCCGCCGTCTCGATGGCACCCGATTCGCCCCGCGCGCAGAGGGCGCGACCGGCATCGCCGCCTGTAACGGCGATGATGAGATTGCGGTTATAGGGCCAGACTTCGAAAGTCATCGAGCCGCCAGGGGCATCGAGCAGGATTTTATCGTCACCCGGTTGCAGTCCGAAGCGTTCACCATCGAAACGCATGGCGACTTTTGTGAGCGCGCCCATGGCCATGCCATCCAGCGCGCGCAAGATCGACAAAGGTAGACCCGGCTCGAAGGTGATGTGTCCGGCTTTTAAGACGCCGACCGAGACCGTGACGATGACGGCGCGGGCTTGCACGCTGCCCTGCTTTGTCTCGACCTCAAAGCCTTTGCCGCGCGCCGCTATGCGCTTCACCGGCATGCCTAATTGGATGGGGAGATCGCGGGCGGCGGCTGCTACCAATGTGCCATAGCCATCAGGGACGATTCGATCCGGGCCGTCCCATTCGCCGAGATAATCGTATAGTGAGAGACGCGACGGCTCTTCGCCAAGGCCCAGCCGCGCGAAATTGGACACGGTGCCGCGCGCCCAAGGGTCGAGCCCGGCTGCGGCTGCTTCAAGCGACATATCGGGGATGTCATCGTCTAAGGTCTCAATATGCTCCCAGAACAAGCCATAGCCTTCAAGGCGGCGTTTTCGCTCTTCCGGCGAAATCGGGGCACCGCCTGACCATGGTTCGTGATGCGTCCAGCCGCGCCAGGGACGTGTCTCGATGCCGAGCCGTCGCGCCTCCCTGACCCACGGATTGCGATGCGAAAAATGGATATAGGCCGCGCCTGCATCATAAGGGATACCCAGCGACGCGTCCGTGAAGGCGCGACCGCCTACGCGCTGGCGGGCTTCGAGCACGAGTGCGGTTTTGCCATAGGCGTGCGCGGTTCTTGCTGCCGCAATGCCGGCTGCTCCGGCTCCGATAATCACAAAATCATAGATCATGGGATGGCCTTATAGAGTGATTTGCGCTCTTGTGCAGATCGGTTATGCATCCAATGAACGGGCCAGACGTGAGACCCGCTAGACTCCCGAGGAATTTGCTCATGGCCAATCATCTCTTCGACACGATCCGCTCGAAAATGACGGATCCGAACCGCCTCTTCATGGAAACGCCGGATGGCGCGCGGATGACATATGCGGAGCTCGTTGCAGAAACGGGACGCTATGCCAATGCGCTCACCGCGCTTTCTATCAAGCCAGGTGACCGCGTTGCGGTTCAGCTCGAAAAATCACCGGCCGTGATATTTATTTATTTGGCGTGCGTCCGGATTGGCGCGGTCTTTTTACCGCTCAATACCGGCTATACATTGAATGAGCTTGATTATTTCATTTCTGATTCAGGTGCCTCGCTCGTGGTTTGCGACCCGCAAGCAGAGGCTGGATTATCCGAGATCGCCAAGCGGCATCACGCGCAGCTTGAAACCCATGGTCGGAATGCATCGGGCTCGCTTTATGAAAAAGCGGCAAAAGCGCCTGCTGACTTTACCGATGTCGCGCGCGGACCGGATGACCTTGCGGCTATTCTTTATACCTCAGGAACAACAGGGCGCTCGAAGGGCGCGATGCTGAGCCATGACAATCTCGCATCCAATGCAATTGCGCTGGTTGAAACCTGGCGCTTTACGCCAAATGATATTCTGATTCATGCGTTGCCCGTCTTCCATACGCATGGACTTTTTGTTGCGACGAATGTGACGTTGATCGCGGGCTCGTGCTTGATCTTCCTTCCCAAATTCGATGCCAAACTTGTGCTTTCTTATATGGATCGTGCATCGGTTCTGATGGGAGTACCAACCTTTTATACGCGCTTGCTCGACGAAGCTGGACTTAACAAAGAGGCGACCGCAAAAATGCGGTTGTTTATCTCGGGCTCCGCGCCGCTTCTTGCCGAGACCCATCGCGAATGGATGAAGCGGACGGGCCATGCCATTCTTGAACGCTATGGCATGACCGAAACCAATATGAACACGTCAAACCCTTATGATGGCGACCGGATACCCGGAACCGTTGGCATGCCCTTGCCGGGCGTCGAGGCCCGTATCGTTGATCCTGAAACAGGCGTGTCTTTAGCGCGAGGTGAAATTGGCATGATTGAAGTCAAAGGGCCCAATGTTTTCAAAGGCTATTGGAACATGCCCGAAAAGACGAAAGCAGAATTTCGTCAGGATGGATTTTTCATCACGGGTGACCTCGGGCAATTCGATGAGCGTGGGTATTTGAGCATTGTCGGACGCGGAAAAGATCTCATTATTTCGGGTGGTTTGAATATCTATCCAAAGGAAGTTGAAGAAGAAATCGATGCGCTTTCGGGTGTTGTTGAAAGTGCAGTGATTGGCCTGCCACACCCTGATTTTGGTGAAGGCGTCGTAGCTGTGATCGTACGCGAGAAAAACGCAACGCTCGACGAAAAAGCCGTGATGGCTGGACTTGATGGACGGCTCGCGCGCTTCAAATTACCGAAGCGTATCTTTTTCGTGGATGAGCTGCCGCGCAATACGATGGGTAAGGTTCAAAAAAACCTTTTGCGCGACAGCTATAAAGATCTTCGCTTCAACTGAGTTACGGGATCAATACCGTTGAGCCGGTTGTACCGCGCCCTTCCAACGCGCGGTGCGCGGAGGACGCATCCCGTAAATTGAAACGCTGATTGATGGCGATTTTCAAATGTCCGCTGGTGATGCCTTCAAAGAGCTCTGCACTTGCTTGCAAGAGCCAATCCCGACGTGTAACAAAATGAAAGATCGTGGGACGCGTTGCATAGAACGATCCCGCCGCGAGATCGGATAATTTGAAATCAAGCGGCGGACCGGATGATTGCCCGAAGTAAACGAGCGTGCCGAACCGTTTAAGGCATTTAAGCGATTTAGAGATCGTATCTTGACCTACGGAATCATAGACAACATCAACACCATCCGGCACGCGCTTCAAGACTTCGGCAACGAAATCTTCCGATCGATAATCAATGACGCTGCTATAGCCATTTTCGCGCGCCAGCGCGCATTTTTCTGCACCACCCGCGGTACCAATGGCGTCGACGTCAAGCCATTTCAACCATTGACCCGCAATAAGGCCTACGCCACCCGCTGCCGCGTGAAAGAGCACATGCTGGCCGGGGGCTACTTTAAAACTGTCTTTCAAAAGATAGCGTGCAGTCAGGCCTTTTAACATGACGGCAGCGGCGACTTCATCCGAGATCGCATCGGGCAACGGAACGAGATGTTTGGTCGCAATCACGCGGTGCGACACATAACCACCATTCGGAACCGTATAGGCAACGCGCTGGCCAAGTTTCAAATCTGTAACACCAGGGCCAAGTGCTTCAACAATACCAGCCGCCTCAGAACCCAACACCAAATCATTCGGATTGGGCCAAGGGTAAAGACCCCCACGATAATAGGTATCGAGGTAATTTAGGCCAATCGCGGTGTGGCGGAGCAGGACCTCGCCCTCCCCCGGATCCGTAACGGTCAGAGGAATTTCATGAAGGACAGACGGATCTCCCGGCGTGCGGGCGGCAATCGCATAGGGTGTCATTGCGTTTCCAATATGAGGTTTGCGTTGCATACGAATGCCTTAAACTAAACCATGCCCCGCCTCTTTGGAAAGAGTGCATTTATAAGTACCTTCGGCCTTTCCGTTCGTCGAACGAAAGAAAACTATTTTTCTCGAAAAACCTTGGCGAATTGATCCGTCGCGGGTTTGAGCAAATAGGAAAGCACGGAGCGCGAGACCGTCTCGATATAAACTTCGGCAACCATGCCGGGCAGAACGGGGCCATCGGAGAGCTTTGAAAACTCAGAATCGGGTATCGCGATTTTGACGGCAAAACTGCTTTGGCCCGAGCGCTCATCCCGTACTGAATCAGCGGCAACCATTACAATGGTGCCAATGATTTCAGGCGTCACGCGGCGATTAAACGCGGTTAATCGCAGGCGTGCGCGCCCGCCGACATGAACCTGATCAATGTCATTGGGAGAAACGCTTGCCTCAATGGTCAAGGGCTCATTGCCCGGTACAATTTGCATCAAGGTTTCACCGGGCTGAATGATACCACCAATCGTATGAACATTGAGCTGAGAAACGATACCTGCAACCGGAGCTGAAATTTCCAACCGGTTTAAAGTTTCTTGCGCAATGGCCTTGCGATGAATGAGCTCGGCCATTTTCGGTTCTAATTCTTGAATGTCGCGGTTCACTTCTGACAAGCGCTCTTTATCCAAACTCGCCATCTGAAAGACCACTTCATCGATCTTGCCAAGAAGCTCTGTGATTTGTGTTTTTAAGACCTGAAGATCACCCTCTGATCGAGCTTGCTCGCGACGAAGTGGCATCACGCGCGCAACAGAGGCTAAGTTGGCGGCGTAGAGACTTTCAACGCCTTTTAATTCCAGCGCAATAAGCTCAATTTCCTTTTGTTTTGTTTCAAGCTGCGCCTGATCACCTGCAATCTGGCTTTCGAATTGACCCTTCCGTTCGCTTAATATTTTTTTCTGGCCGATCAAGGCATCATGCCGAGCCATAAACAACTCGCTTTCACCGCGAAGGAGAAGCGATGGCGCTGAACCTAACTCATTATCGTCGAGTTTAACGCTGACCGGATCGAAATTCTGACCATCACGCTCCGTCACTAATCTAGCGTGACGCGCAATCATGGCGTTTAACTGATCCGTTATAATCGCCAATTCGGATCGTGCGGCTTTAGGATCAAGCCTGAGCAAGAGATCGCCTGCTGATACGGTATCGCCGTCTTTAACGCGTATCTCACTGATGATACCGCCGGTTAGATTTTGAATTTTTTTTACGCTCGATTCAACTTTCACTGTGCCGGACGCGACCACCGCGCCTGAAATATCAGACATGGCAGCCCACGCAAAAAACCCGCCGAACAAAACGGCAATCAGAAGAAACTCAGCAAGTAGAAGACGCCGTGCCGATCGCCTGTTTCGGCGTAAGCGCGCATTGGAACCCGGGAGTATCGGGATCAAAGAATGGGGATCGGAATCGTTGAAGGTCTGACGAAGATCGGTCATGATTTTATGGTCGCCAATTTCACAGTTGTGGGGCCTTGCGGGACGTGTTGAAAATCATTGCGCAAGGAGCGCAAAATTTCGTCCTTGGGTCCGAAGGCTCGTAATTTTCCTGCTTCGATAACCGCTATGAGATCGACATTAGCGATGGCACTTGAGCGATGAGCGACGAGCACGACGATGCCATGACGCTGTTTCACGGATTGAATAGCGGCTGCTAGCGCTGCCTCGCCATCCGCATCAAGATTTGAATTCGGCTCATCCAAAACAACCAAAAAGGGATTGCCAAAAAGCGCGCGCGCGAGCCCTATACGTTGTCTTTGACCGGCGGAAAGAATGGCACCACTTTCACCGATGGGTGTCTCATAGCCTTTATCCATCGCGACAATCATACCGTGGACGTTGGCGGCTCTTGCTGCCTCAATGATCATCTCAGACGTTGCATCGGGATCAAAGCGGGCGATGTTTTGCGCGATGGTGCCTTCGAACAGTTCAACATCTTGCGGCAGATAGCCGGTGAAGCGACCGCGTTCTTCATCCTCCCATTGATCAAGACGAGCACCATCAAGCCTTATGTCACCGGAAAGGGGAGTCCATACGCCGACGAGCGCTCGCGCCAACGTCGATTTACCCGCCGCACTTGGACCAATCACGCCTAAGGCTTGACCGGAATCGATATCAAACGAGATGTTTTTGATGATCGCTGCTTCAACGCCCGGCGCACCGACATAGAGACTCGAGAGCGTTAATTGATGCTTGGGCTCTGGCAGGGACATCGTTTTCGCTTGTACGGGCACGCGCTGAAAAAGAAGCTCTAAACGCTCAATGCCTTTTCGAGCGGCAACAAACCCCTTCCAATGGGCGATGACGCCTTCAAGCGGGGCTAAAGCGCGCGTCGAGGTGATCGAGGCGGCAATAATCGCGCCCGCCGACATATCGCCGCGCAATACGCTATAAGCGCCCATCGCCAAGATGCCTGACTGCATGATCATACGGAAAATGCGGGTGAGTGATGCAAGCCCATTCGACTTATCTGTCATCGCTTGTTGCTTGGAAAGATAATCCGCATTCGCATCCGAAAACGCCGCACCAAGGCGCTTGCCTAAGCCCATGGCTTTCACAATTTCAGCATTGCGATGTCCCGCTTCTGCCAAGATTGACCGGCGCGAATTGGCCTCTGCCGCTTCCCTATTTAACCGAACGGTGACCGCATCGGCACCGATTGTCAAAATACCGAGCAGAATGGCACCGATGACGGTGACATAGGCTAAAAGTGGATTGAGCAAATAAATCAGCAAAAGATAAATGGGCAGCCACGGCAGATCGAGAAAGGCTGCAGGACCCGTGCCCGAGATAAAGGCACGAACGGCATCAAGATCGCGCATCGCCTGCATGCCATCGGCTACGCCGCGCGCGGCTGTCATCGGCAGAGCAGCAATGACTTGAAACAAGCGCGAACTTAAGCGTTCGTGAAAATCTGTACCGGATCGGCTGACAACCAAGCCACGAATATAATCGAGCAAGCCTTGAACCGAATAAAGAAAAAGCGCGCCGATAGATAATGCAACGAGAGTCGGGACCGAATGCGAGGCCAGCACGCGATCATAAACCTGAAGCATAAAGAGAGGGCCCGTGAGATAGAGGATATTGATAAAGCCAGAGACGATCGCGATACCGCCGAGCAGGGTCCATAAAAAGCTGAGCGCTTTTCGAATTTCACTCGGACCCGCACGGTGAGTTCCGTACTGTTTCGGCATTCGCATTCTCCACTTTTGAGGCGCTGGCCCTATCCATCATGATGATCACATTGCATCGCTTTTAGCATGCGTATTGTTTCTATTACTTATCTTTTAATGTGTTCATTTCATGATTTTTATAAAAAATGACTAAATACCATGATTTTGACACGATATGCTTTAGTTAAAGCTTTTAAATTATTATATATATTTCAGATGTTTATTATTTTTAACTTAGAAATTTGATTTTTAGTTTGACGAATACGTATCAGTATTTCTACGATCCGTAATAAGCCGACAATTTGATCGGCGATGCGATCACTTCCCCTTTAACCGATTTCCGGAGGCCTAAGCTCTGCGCCGTCTTAAGCGCGGATCGCGGTTCCGCGAAAGGATATTGAATATGACGATCGATCCGAAAAATCTGGCCGCAACGGCAACCCTAACGTTTGACG
The DNA here is from genome assembly GCA_947455725.1 of Hyphomicrobiales bacterium. Lineage (GTDB taxonomy): Bacteria > Pseudomonadota > Alphaproteobacteria > Rhizobiales > Beijerinckiaceae > CAIUPE01. The sequence goes on from CANGPL010000002.1 coordinate 50,351, forward strand.
ACGAGTTTAATACGTTCAGCGTTTGGAATGGTACGAGCGGTACCTGGCAGACCTCCTATCCATGGTCTCCTGCCAGCGGTGGCACCAATGCTCCTAATCATGAGCTGGAATGGTATATTAATCCCGCCTATGCGCCGACGAGTTCCGTCAATCCGTTTAGCGATACGAATGGTGTGCTCACCATTGAAGCAAAGCCTGCTTCATCCACCATTCAATCGATTACCGGGCTGCCTTATACATCCGGCATTATGACCACTGATCATTCCTTCTCACAAACCTATGGCTATTTCGAGATGCGGGCACAATTGCCCACGGGCCAAGGCATTTGGCCTGCCTTTTGGCTGTTGCCGGTTGATCAATCGTGGCCACCCGAAATCGATATCATGGAGGTGATTGGTTCTAGCCCCAATCAGCTCAATACCACGGTGCATTATGGCAATAATCAAGCGACCGGATTTGTGGTCAATGAACCCGGCATGACAACGGGTTTTCATACCTATGGTGTTGATTGGGAGCCCGATTTTATCACCTGGTATTTTGACGGTAACGCCGTTTCCAAAACGGCTACGCCCGCAGGCATGAATAAGCCAATGTATATGCTCGCTAATCTTGCGGTTGGTGGTGATTGGCCGGGTGCACCGGACAGCACGACGCCTTTTCCGGCCGATATGAAGATCGATTATATCCGCGCCTATTCATCGGTGCCGGGCGGTGGCACAACGCCTCCACCTGTTACGCCTCCGCCTGTCACACCCCCACCACCACCGCCACCAATAACCGCGCAGCATCTGTTTGATTTGCCTGCGACGGCGCCAACGACCCATCTGATTACCGGCACTTCCGGCAATGATGTGTTGACCGCTACCAGCACGCATACTTATTTTGACAGCTGGGGTGGTAATGACACGATGACTGGGCTTGGTAATGATGTGTTCGAAATCTATTCGAGCCAGAACATCATCAAAGAATCAGCGGGCTCGGGTATTAATACGGTCAATAGTGGTTCAACGAGCTTTGTTTTGCCTGCCAATGTTCAAGACATCACCTTGATTGGGATTGGCGGCAATCATAGCAATGGCTCGCAATCTGCAACGGGCAATGGGTCAGATAATCTGATGATTTCCAACTCTACTACCTATGGCAATACGCTGATCGGCAATGCAGGCAATGATGAACTTATTGCCGGTAAAGGTGCAGATATTTTAACAGGTGGGACCGGGGCCGATGAGTTTATCTTCAAATCGCTTCCTACAAAGGCTGGGCATGTAACCGACTTTACGGTTGGCACGGATATGGTCGATCTGCGCGGCATCTTCAAGACGGCCGGTTATACCGGTACCGACCCGATTGCGGACCATCATCTGATCCTCACCGCCAATGCGAATGGCGGGACGGCGGTGTATTATGATGCGTCGGGTAATCCAACGGGCACCAAGGTTTTGATTACGACCTTGGACCATGTTGCACCGAGCACGCTGCATCTTCAAAGCGACATCTGGTTTGCATAGACCAGAATAAGACTTTACCCGCCGAGATTTCGATGCAGTATATCCACCGTGAGCCGTTAAGCTCACGGTGGATTTTTGGTGTTTTAATGTCGGGTTTAGAGCTATCGCCAGTGTTTGCGCCGATGCCGCATCGTACGCTGTGTACGGATTGCGGCGTTTCACGTTCAAGCGAGCCTTCGCGCTGCGGCAAGGCTTGTCAATTCATTGAGCCTGACTATGCCGCACTTGAAACAGCGGTGCATGGCCGCGCGCGTGATCCGCATCGTCCAGATGAAATGTTCTTTGGGCCGTTTAAGCGCATGGTGCGGGCCTCGCTTGCAAAGCCGCTAAATGGTGCACAGTGGACAGGCATCACCACACGACTGGCGGAGCGGCTTCTCGAAACGGGCGCGATCGATGCGGTGCTGACTATGGCACCTGATCTGCAAGACAAATGGCGGCCCGTGCCGGTGCTTGTCACCAAAGCGGAAGATATGGCGCAGTGTCGCGGTATGCGCATGGGCTATGCGCCTTTGCTTGCCTTGCTTGAACCCGCGATCCAAAAAGGGTTCAAAAGGCTCGCGATTATTGGTATCCCGTGCCAAATATATGCGCTTCGTTCGCTCGAAAAAGAATTGGGCTTTGAGCGTCTTTTCGTGATTGGTACGCCCTGCTCAGATAATACGACGACGGCGAATTTTCATGAATTTCTGGGCTTGCTATCGGATGATCCGGATACGATCACCTATCTTGAGTTTCGCGCCGATTATCATGTGGAATTGCGCTTTAGGGATGGACGCAAAAAGGCCATTCCGTTTCTGCAATTACCACTCTCCACGCTGCCGCCTGACTTTTTTCCGCTCACCTGTCGCACCTGTGTTGATTACACCAATGTGCTGGCCGATATCACGGTTGGGTATATGGGCGGGCAAGGCGAGCAATGGCTGTTGGTGCGCAATGAACGCGGCGAAGAATTGGTAACCCTTCTGGGCGATGAAGTGCGTTTGTCCGAGCCCGGCAGTGCGGGAAAACGCAAAGGCGCGGTAACCGGATTTATGGCCAATGTTGAACGCGCGGCTGGCGGACTGCCTTTACGCAAAATGCCCAATTGGTTGCGGCCCATTGTGGGCTGGCTGATGCCCAAGATTGGACCGCGCGGGCTTGAATTTGCGCGCGCGCGTGTTGAGATGAAGGCGATTGAAACGATCCTTCATCTTCGCCGCCATATGCCGCGCAAGATGAAAAATATGGTGCCTCCGCATGTGTGGAATTTGGTCGAGCCTTACGGGCTTAAACCTGACGAGGCCGAACGTCCGGTCAACACAAAGGCATGATGCCTGGTATGCTTCGTATTTTTTCCCTTGCTGTGATGAGCATCGCTCTATTGGCGATGGGTCTTTCTATTGTGCAATTGAACAAAGCCGCTGATGGCATTGTGGTGGACAATATCACTATTGGTACAATACCGGCGCGTGTGTTTCATCGCCAAGAAAGCGATGCTGCTCCGGTTGTTGTCATCGCGCATGGCTTTGCAGGGTCGCAGCAATTAATGCAGTCCTTTGCGCTTAGCTTTGCGCGCAATGGCTATATCGCGCTGACGTTTGATTTTGCCGGACATGGCCGTAACCCCGCGCCACTCACCGGCAGCATTACGGAAGAAACCGGAGCAACCGAAACGCTACTCGCGGAACTCGAAAAAGTTGCGGCTTATGCGCGATCCCTCGGCGATGGGCGGCTGGCCGTGCTCGGCCATTCGATGGCGTCCGATATTGTTGTGCGCTTTGCGCAGAAGGTGCCGGATATAACGGCGACCATTTCGGTATCCATGTTTTCGCCCGTTGTTACCGCAACGACGCCGCGCAATTTGCTCGTGATTGTTGGCGATTGGGAAGGCCTGTTGAAGCAAGAGGCTTTGCGGGCCGTCTCGCTTGCCACCGCACCGCTTGCGGCTCAACCAAGCGTCAGCTATGGCGAGCCTTTGGATGGCACGGCGCGCGCTGCGGCGTTTATCCCCTATACCGAACATGTGAGCGTGCTCTTTGCGATTGAGAGCATGCGTAACGCGGTTGAATGGCTAGATGCGTGTTTTGGGTTTCACCGGTTACAACCCATTGCGCTTGATGCGCGCGGCCCTTGGATTGCGCTTTTGATTGCAGGTGCTGTGTTGCTAGCGTGGCAAGCCTCTCACTCTCTTCCGAAGGTCGCCCTTGAGCCGATCGGTGCCGGATTGAAATGGCAGCGTCTTTGGTTGCCAATATTGTTGCCCGCGCTGATAACGCCCATTCTCTTGCGCTTTTTGCCGACTCATTTTTTGCCAGTATTGGTTGCCGATTATCTTGCCGTACATTTTGCTTGTTATGGCTTCATCACATTCACCATGCTGGCTATCACGAAAGGTGCCGGAGATATTTTTACTCTTCGGGCTCGTTCGATGAGTGGGTTGCTAACAGCCGTGTGTCTTGTTGTAGCCTATGAGGCCATCGCCCTGTTTTGGCCGCTCGATCATTATTTTACAAATTTCATACCGGCCTTTAACCGTATTCCGATTATACTCGCGATGGTGATCGGCACGCTATGCTATTTCGTGAGCGATGAATGGCTGACACGCGGGAAAGAGACGGCGCGCGCGGGTTATGCGGCGAGCAAAGTTACTTTTCTCGTCTCGCTTGGTCTTGCGACTGCGTTTGATTTTGAACGATTGTTTTTTCTCATCATCATCATACCCGTGATCTTACTCTTTTTCTTGATCTTCGGGCTATTCAGTTCGTGGATTTATCGACGAACGGGCGATCCATTGATTGCCGGATTAGCAAACGCTTTTGCCTTCGCGTGGGCGATCGGTGTCACGTTCCCGATATTAGCCGGGTAAGCGACACCGATGCGATGTCGATTCAATGCCTAGCGTTACAATGCGGTCTGTCATTGTTTCGAGATCGGTATCACGTATTTCTTTTACGAAATGGAGCGCCATAAGTATTAAATTTCCTTCGCGAGCAAGAAAGACGCGCGGAAAGGCCGAAACCGCCGCCGTGGCGATAATGAATGGGTCTTAGCGTATTGGCGTAAAGCCAGTACCTTTGGAAAAATCCAAAATTCATCATGGACCGTACTGATGCTATGAGTTTTGTTTGTTAGACGATTCTCCAAAGTCTTATTGAAGGTTCGAGGTATCCGTGTTGCAGCTCATCTATACAAGTCGGGAATTCCGCCCTTTAAGCGATGCGGACCTAAAGCGTTTGGTCGCACATAGCCGCGCGCGAAATGCGAAGGAGCATGTGACCGGATTTTTATATTATTCGAACGGCACGTTCTTGCAGCTGTTAGAGGGGGATGACGCAACCGTTGAAGCGACGTTTGCGCGCATCCAAGACGATTTTCGCCATGTTGATCCGAAGATTATTTACAAGGACAACACGGCAACCGAACGGATGTTTGAGGATTGGAGCATGGAGATTGCCGATCCAAAATCGACATCAACGATCATGCGTGGCTTTTTTCAAACCGATAAAGATCTTGATCTGACAAAGCTTGATGCTGAAAAGGCCTTGCTGTTGCTCGAAGCATTCCGCGGGATTCATACCTCACGCTTGCTTTGAATTTATATCGATAGCCTGCCTTCGGCCAAGGCGCGATATGCTGCGATAATCGGCTCACGGAAATGCGAATTTTTCGGCAACTCCCGGCCAAAGATTTTCTCAACGGCGAGGATGGCATCTACTGCTTTTACGGCATCCGCACCCGCTGCATCTAAACGTGCCTTTAATTCGGGTGCTAACGGATCTCTCAATTCAAGTGGCGCGCCATGACGATCATAGCCAGATGCAAAATGCATAAAAGCCGCAAGCCCGAATGCTATGCGCCCTAAAGGCAGGCCTTTATTAAACCGATCGCGTGCGGTGCTTAAAAAACGTTGCGGGATTTTTTGCGAACTGTCGGACGCGATTTGAACAAGACGATGCTTGAGCTCGGGATTTCTAAATCGATGAAGCAAGGCCGTTCGATAGGCTGGCACATCGGCGCCATCGGGAACGACCAAGATCGGCGTTACGTCTTCAACCATGAAGGCTTCGACGAAGGATGCAAGCGCATGATCCGCCATGGCGTCCGCAACCGTTGCATGGCCCGATAAAGAGCCAATGAGCGCCAGCATGGAATGAGCGCCGTTGAGCAAACGAAGCTTCATCGTTTCAAAGGGTGTCACATCTTTAACCGTTTGCGCGCCCATGCGACCCCAATCGGGGCGGCCTTCGGGGAAATGATCTTCGATCACCCATTGGGTGAAAGGCTCGGTGACGATAGGCCATGCATCATTGACGCCAAGGGCTTTAGAGACCATGGCACGGTCTTCATCGACCGTGTGCGGCACAATGCGATCCACCATTGTGGAGGGAAAGGCGACATGCTCCGCACTATAGGCACCAAGCTGCGGATCGATGCGCGTTGCCAACGCGATGATCAAAGCGCGAAGCTTCTCGCCGTTTGAAACAAGATTATCGCATGACATAACGGTGAAGGGTTTTAATCCCCGCTCGCGCCTTTGCTTTAACGCCGCAACGATAAAGCCCGGCGCTGAGATCGGTTCATTCAAATGCGCGATGTCATGCACAATGTCTGGGTGGGCCATATCAAGTGCGCCCGACGATGGATCAATACAATAGCCCTTCTCGGTAACAGTGAGCGAGACGATTTTAACATCCGGGTGGGCCATCGCTTCGACAAGGGCGGCGGGATTTTCAGGGGCAACCATGAGGCTCACAACCGAGCCGATCACCCGATACTCGGTGCCCTCGCCGCTTCTCGACGCAACGGTATAGAGACCATCTTGAGGCGTTAACGCATCGCGCGTTTGGGGCGATCTGAGACTCGCACCCAATATGCCCCAGCGAAGGTCGCCTTCATTAAGGCAGGCATCAGTATAGACGGCTTGATGCGCGCGGTGAAAGCCACCAATGCCTAAATGGACAATGCCGATTTTAACCTGTCCGCGATCATAGGTAGGGCGTTGAATAGAGGCAGGTAAAGCAGCGAGCGCGGAAACAGAAAGCTGCTTCACGTTAGCCGCTCCACTGCCCGCATGACGCCGCGCAACTCGCCTAAGCCTTTCAAGCGGCCAATGGCGGTGTAGCCGGGTGTCGTTTTCTTTTTAAGATCGTCGAGCATACGATGGCCATGATCCGGACGGAAGGGGATTTTACCCTTCGCGTCGCGTTTACGATCCTCTTGGATGAGCGCGCTGATCACGCCCACCATATCGACATCGCCATCGAGGTGATCGGCTTCGATGAAGGAAAGCGGATTATCAAGATCACGCTTTGTCGCGCGAAGATGCACGAAATGGATGCGGGATGCGAAATGTTGTGCAATAGCGACCAAATCATTATCGGGCCGCACCCCTAAGGAACCGGTGCAGAAGCAAATGCCGTTTGAAGCACTCGGCACCGCATCAAACAGCGCCTGATAATCCGCAGCGTTGGAGGCAACACGCGGCAAGCCAAACAAAGAGCGCGGCGGATCATCCGGATGCAGCGTGAGTTTAACGCCCAATTTTTCTGCCGCCGGTGTGACGGCTTCAAGAAATTCAATGAGATGTTGCCGCAAGATTTTTGCATCGATCATGCGGTAAGCGATGAGTTTTTCGCGAAAACCTTCAATCGTCAGCGGCTCTGTGGTCGAGCCTGGCAAGGCACTGGCGATGACCATAATGAGATAATCAATGTCTTCTTGTGACATGGCTTCAAAGACCGCGTCGGCGCGGGCTTTTGTGGCATCATCATAATCCGCTTCTGCACCCGGGCGCTTCAAAATATGGAGCTCGAACGCGGCAAATCGATCTTGATCGAAGCGAAGACAGGTTGCACCTGTGGGCAATGGGTAATCAAGATCCGTACGCGTCCAATCGACGACGGGCATGAAATTGTAGCAGACGGTTTTAATGTCATTGCGGGCGACGGCTTCGAGGCTTGCGATCCAGCCTTCAATGGAGGCTTTAGCACCTTTGCCCAAGCGCTTTACATCGTCGGGCACGGGGATGCTCTCAACGATTGACCAGGTAAGCGGCGTGCGCCCCGCAGGTGTTGTATCGATCAGATTTTTCCGCTCGGCAACGGCTGCCTCTGTCCATACTTCTCCCGGCTTTAACTGGTGGAGTGCGTTGACGATGTCGGTCGCGCCCGCTTGGCGCACATCATCTAAACTCACCGGATCATGAGGCCCGAACCAACGCCATGCTTGTTTCATCGACGATATCCTTTAAGCGCGGGCCTGCTTGCCGCGCGTTACCATTTGAGTTGGATTAATAAACCGCAAAGCGATAATCAACCAGATGAGTGTAATCGCCATATAAATAACGGCCATGGCATCAATCGATTGCACCGCTCGTACCCCTGCGGCAAATACGGAATAATAGAGTGCGACAACGAGCGTTTGGCTTGTGGGACCGGATACCAAGAACGTCAATTCAAACATAGCAATCGTTCTGACCAGCACCAAAAGAAGCGCGGCTAAGACGCCGGGTAATAGCAAGGGCAATAACACCGTCCAGAAAAGACGAAGCGTACCGGCGCCGAAAACGCGGGCCGCGGCCTCGATCCGCGGATCGATCTGCTCGATGAACGGGATCATGACTAAAATAACGAATGGCACGGTGGGTACGAGATTGGCGAGAATAACACCGATTAATGAGCCGCCAAGCCCTGCTTGATAGAGTACCGTCGCTAACGGTATGCCATAGGTGATCGGGGGCACGAGCATGGGCAAGAGAAAGAGCAGCATCACCGCGCGTTTGCCGATAAAATCACGCCGCGCCATCGCGTAGGCTGCGGGTACGCCTAATAATCCCGATAATAAGACGACGGCTCCGACCACTTGGAACGTGGTGAATAAAATATCGCTGAGTTGAAACTCGGACCACGCGGAGACGTACCAATTGGTTGTTAACCCGCTCGGCAACCAAGAGCGCAACCATCTTGTGGCAAAGGAGCTCATTAAAACAGAGCCGATAATGCCAAAAAGATTCACGATGAAAAAAATCAATAAGGTCCAAATCGAAATAATCCAAAGCCGCGAACCGATATCGCGTATATGCCGTGAACCTTGCGATGCCGTATCTGACATAGGATTAACCTTTCGCGCCTGCAGCAGGGCCGCGATAAAATAAAGACCGTGACATCAACACAATCACAACAACGATCAGTTGAAATGCTCCCATGATCATCGCAATGGCGGAGGCCAAGGAATAATCATATTGCTCAAAGGCTGCTTCATAGGCCGCAATGGAAATGACGCGGGTTGGGCCGGCCGGCGCGCCTAACAAGACCGCTGACGGGAAGACCGAATAGGCTTGCACGAAGCTCAGGCAAAACGTGATCGCCAAGCCCGGTACGAGCAAGGGTAGAAAGATGGTTCTAAAGCGGGCTGCCGCGCGCGCGCCAAGCGTGGCGGCTGCATTTTCTAGCGCGACATCGATACCGCTGACATAGGATAGCGTGAGAAGAAAGGTGAAGGGGAAACCGGTGATCACCAAGGATAAAAAGACACCCCAATAATTATGGACAAGTTTGACGGATGAAGGCGAACCCAAGCCAAAAAGCGAAAGCGTCCGAATGAACCATCCTTGCGGCCCGAAATAATTCAACATGCCTTCCGCGACCAAAACCGTTCCGAGGGTAATCGGTAAAACAAGGATGGTGGTGATCAGCCGCTGATGCTGCATCCGACGCACTCGAAAGGCGACGGGGACAGCGGCCAGAAGATTAATCGCTGTGACGGGCAAGGCCAAAGCCAAGGTCGTGGCAATGGTTTGATATAAAAAGGGGTCGCTGAAAAAATGAAAATAATTGCCGAGCCATGTGCCATCTTTGGGTCTGAGACTCAATACGAGCCCATAGCCAAAGGGGTAAAGAAACAACGCCGCTAACAACAAAAGCGCGGGAATAACGAGCAAGGTTACGCCATCAAAGCCATGCGCGGCGGCTCTCGTTCGGAAGGGAATAGGTGCGCTGCTCATTCCGCTTGCCCATCATATAAGAGGACCTTGGATGGATCGGCGTGTAATCGGATCGATTCGCCAGCGGCGACTGGGCGCTCAGATCGGAAAAATAATTCCATGCCATTTGCTGCGCGCGCCGACCCGAAGAAATCACGCCCGCGATATTCAATGGCCTCAATCACCGCTTCGATGCCCTTTTGATGATCTTCAGCGGGAATGAGATCATCCGGGCGGATCATCGCGGTTACATCATGACCGCTCATCGGTGTCATAGTGACGCCTTCGAACATTGTTCCTGAGACGTCAATCGTGATGGCCTGATGAATCGGAGCATTCGATACACCGGCAATCTTGCCATGAATGCGATTTCTAAAACCCATGAATTCGGCGACATCGATCCGAGCAGGTCGGAGATAAAGATCTTCCGGCGTTCCGACCTGACGGATCATGCCATCGCGTAGCACAACAATGCGATCGGCCATGGACAGCGCTTCATCTTGGTCATGGGTGACGTAAATTGTAATACCGCCAAGGCCTTTGTGAATGCGACGTATTTCTTGTCGCATTTCGAGGCGCAATTTAGCATCGAGATTGGAGAGCGGCTCATCCATCAAAACAAGCGGAGGATCAATCGCAATCGCGCGTGCAATAGCGACCCGCTGTTGTTGCCCACCCGACAGTTGTCCGGGCAATTTATCGGCTTGGCTTTCTAGTCGTACGGTTTTGATGGCGGCGTCAACCCGACGCTCTAATTCGGCTTTTGTTACACCGCGCATTCTAAGACCATAACCAATGTTACCGCGAACCGTCATATGCGGAAACAATGCATAGTTTTGAAACACCATGCCAAAGCCACGATCTTCAACGGCTAAGGTATCAATACGAATATCATCCAGCCAGATGGTTCCAGACGTTGTTGTGAGTAAGCCCGCGATGCAATTGAGCGCGGTTGATTTTCCGCAGCCCGACGGGCCCAAAAGGGCTACAAATTCGCCGCGCTTAATTTCAAGCGTTAAATCGCGTAGCGCATTCATGGCACCAAAGGTTCGGCCCACATGGTCAAGTCGCAAGGACTGAAAGGAATTGCGAGCGCTCATGATGACAACCTTTATGGGACTGAGTTTAAGATGTGCCGTGAAAAAAGGGCCGCTTCATTCAGGCAAAGAATGAAGCGGCCGTTCTATTTTACTTTGTTTTCTTTGCGCCGATCTCTTCGTCCCACCGACGGAAAGCGAGAACCATTTGCGATGGCTCTAGAGGGAGCTCTAATGGCGCGCTGGCAATCAGCGCTTCGTATTCGGAACGACCAAACTCCTTAATGGCCGCTTGGCTTTCAGCAGGCGCCATATCAAGCGTTACGCCCTTAACGGCGGGGCCTGGATAGAAATAGCCCTTATCATAGGTGACGGCCTGCTGTGCGGGCTCCAACAAGAAGGACATCAGATCGAGAAGGACCGACAATTTTTCAGCCGAAAGGCCCTTTGGTACGCACATATAATGCGCATCCGTTACCCAATGGAATCCTTTAAGCGTTGCAATGCTCGCTTCCTTCGGGACAACGCCTAACACGCGCGGGTTAATGTCCCATCCGGTTGTCGACACAATCATATCACGTGTGCCTTCGCCAAGCTCTTTCATCGTAGCACCGGTACCCGTCGGATAATATTCGATGCCCTCACCCAAAGCCTTTAGATAGGCCCATGTCTTATCCCATCCCTTGATCGGATCCTTCGGATTTGAATCGCCCAGAATATAGGGCAGCCCCATCATAAAGGTACGGCCCGGACCTGAATTGGCGGGACGCGCATATAGAAACCGATTTGGATTTTGCTTTGTAAAATCGAGAAGCTCTTCAGCGGTCTTTGGCGGCGTCTTAACACGATCGGGCATATATTCGAGAAGCGGCCCTGATGGGTAATAGGTGACAACAACGCCCTGCCCTTTTGCCAAGCCCTGCATGGCTGCTGCGCCGGGAAGATAAATATCATTCAGCTTTGGAAGATTAGCGTCTTGATCAGGAACGAGACTAATCCAAAGCCCTTGATCAAGGCCCGCTGAAAGCGCGTCCGTGCCCGTTAATACCAAATCAATATCGACTTTACCCGCATCTTGCTGCGCTTTGATTTTACCCGGTAGTTCTGGCGCAGGCGCTTTGGTAAACGTGATCTTTGAGACAAAATTCGGCTTTGCTTTTTGATAGGCTTCGATAGCAGGCTGAGTGAGTGCAAGATTGCCTGCAACATCGACGATGTTGAGCGTGACAGGTGCTACCGGCGGATTAGCTGCAAAAGCGCGTAAGGGCGAAAGCCCAAAAGCCGCCATACCGGCAGCACTGCCCAAAAGCCCACGACGCGTGATGTTAAAACTATTCATGTTTCTCTCCCTGTTTTGTTTTAAATTAAGATAGATGATACGCTTTCTTAGCGAGATTATAGGTCAGATCTTCCGCCAATCCATAGGCCTCTTCTTCGTTGAGACGGTGCGTGGCGACTAACCCCGCCAAAAAGGCGCAATCCACGCGGCGCGCTACATCATGCCGCGCTGGAATAGAGCAGAAGGCGCGCGTGTCGTCGTTAAAGCCAACCGTGTTATAAAAACCGGCGGTCTCGGTTGTCATTTCTCTAAACCGCATCATGCCTTCGTAACTGTCATGAAACCACCAAGCGGGGCCAAGGCGTAAGGCTGGATAATGTCCGGCAAGGGGTGCTAATTCTCGCGCATAGGCGGTTTCATCCAGCGTGAATAAAATGATCGTGAGGTCAGGTTCATTGCCGACCAAATCGAGCAAGGGCTTGAGCGCCGAAACATAATCCGTTTGTGTTGGAATATCTGCGCCTTTATCGCGACCAAACTGTTTGAAGAGACGTTCATTATGGTTACGCATAGAACCCGGATGGATTTGCATCACGAGTCCATCAACAAGACTCATTTTAGCCATTTCGGTTAGCATCTGCGCTCGGAAGAGTTCGGCATCGGCTGCACTTGCGGGTGATTGACACACGCGTTGAAAAAGAGCCTCGGCTTCGGCATGCGTTAGGTTAGCGGTACACGCTGTTGCGTGCCCATGATCGCTTGCGGTTGCGCCATAGGATTTAAAGAACTGGCGACGCTTACGATGCGCATTGAGATAGCCGGACCAGGTGCTTGTGTCACAACCGGTTAATTCTCCGAAGCGGACGAGATTGCTATGGAAGCCTTCAAATTCGGGATCGGTCACCGAGTCAGGCCGATAGGTGGTGATCACCCGTCCCGTCCAGCCCGATTGGCGTATGGCTTCGTGATGCTCTAGCGGATCAAGCGCGCTTTCGGTTGTTGCAATCGCTTCTATGTTAAAGCGCTCAAAAAGAGCGCGCGGCCGATAGCTCGGCTGCTCTAATCGCTCGGCAATGCGATCATAGAGACGATCGGCATTTTCAGGCACAAGCGTCTCGTGAATGTCGAATAAAGTGGCAAAGGCGTGATCAAGCCAAAGGCGCGTTGGCGTTCCACGGAACAGGTGCCAGTGTTCAGCAAATAATTTCCAGATCGCACGGGGATTGGTTTCCACCGATCCACCATCAATGCGCGGAATACCGAGCTTTTCGAGCGGCACACCTTGCGAATAGAGCATTCGGAAAATGTAATGATCGGGTACGACGAACAATGTCGCGGGATCAGGAAAGGCCTCATTATAGGCAAACCATCGCGGATCCGTATGGCCGTGTGGAGAGAGGATAGGTAGATGGGCAATACGCTCATAAAGACGACGAGCAATCGCACGCGTGTGCGCCTCGGCAGGGAATAGACGATCAGGATGGACGAGTGGATTGGTCATCATAAAAGTATCAAGACCTTTGCGGCTCTATCGTGCGGATGATGTAATCCGGATTAACGTGATCCAAATTTGCAAAATCGATAACCGAGCTGAGATGTTCATCCATCGCGTTTGTGGCACCAGCCGGATCGCCCGCCTCGATGGCATCAAGAATGGCGCGATGCTCGGCAATAACTTTTGTCATTCGTCCGGGCGCAGGCAATGTTAACCGACGATAGCGATCCACTTGATATTTGACGGTGTTGATGAGCCGCCAAATATTTGGAAAGCTTGCTGCGCTTGCAATTGCGCGATGGAAATCTTCATCGGCGCTGTGAAATTCATCTCGATCAGACGCTTTATTGGCGAGTATCTGACGATCGATAATCGAGTGCAATAGGGCTAAATCTTGTGAACCACGATTTTGCGCCGCGAGCGCTGCCGTTGTTTTTTCAAGCGCTCCTCGGACCGTCATCGCTTCGTTGAATTCATCAATGGGAATGCGAGAGACGAAGGTGCCCGATTGAGGAAAAATATCGACCAGCCCTTCCTCTGAAAGCTTTAAGATCGCCTCGCGTATCGGTGTGCGACTTACACCAAATTCAGCGGCAAGTTCTTTTTCCGATATCGGATCACCGGGCTTAAGCGCCAAAATGAGGATATCTTGGCGCAGGGCATCATAGATCCATGCCGAAGCCTTATTAGGGCGGATCAATGCTGCCCGACGGGTTTGCCGGTTTTGACGGTTGGCACCTGTTGGCATAGCCACGACGGGCTTTGCCGCTGTTAAGCTCGGCTGTCGACCCATTTTTCTCTCCCGTCACGTTCATATACTAATATATCAGTTTGTCAAATTCGAAGGCTAGCATTCTGGGCGACTGATAAAATTCTGTCGTGAATCAGGTCTAGAGCAAGCCGTGTTGAAGGTTAGACGGGACCCCTAAATGTTAAATTTTGCGAGTGAACATCTCGATTTCTTTGTCTGGAAGGATTTTCCGGTCATTTATGACGGGCGCGACACAAAGAACGCCGAGGCTTGGGTGAATATTCACGGGCATTGGGGCCGCATCAGCGTCGAAAGCATTGCCTTTGCGTGCCAATGGATGGCGCGAGAAGATTTTCTCACCCGATTTGGTCAATTACCACCGCTGCCCGTCGAGGCGTTTCGTTCGCGCCGCGTGGTGGCAGCTTAACAGCGCGATTAGGCGGCCCTAACCCTCGCCTGCTTTGATGCGGCATGTTCGCGGGTCAGATAAAAAATACCCGCGCCTACGACGACGCAGGCGCCTAAAATGATGAGCCAATCCAGCGTTTCATCAAACACGATAATGCCAATCATCGACGCGTAGACGAGGCCTAGATAGGAGAGCGGCTGCACGGCTGATGCATCCAACAGGCTATAGGCGCGGATCAAAAAATAATGGCTTGAAATACTGGTGCAGCAAACAACCGCCAACCAAAAATAACCAGAGCCGTGAATGCTGGTCCAAAAGAACGGGCCAATCAGCGATAGCGTGATGGCACCGATCAGACCCGTATAGAGGAAGGTGGTTTCTGACGTATCTTGCCGGCCAACAAAGCGCGTAAGAATGGCGTAAACGGCAAACATGATGGTGCCCGCAACCGCAAGCAGCATTTTAAAATCGAGAAAATCACCTTCGGGCCGTAGGATAATCATCACACCGACAAGGCCTGCGATGATGGCTAACCAGCGGCTCCAATCGACTTTCTCGTTTAAAAATAAAATCGATAACAAAGCGACGACAAGCGGCGTGCCCGCAAAAATTGCTTGCGCATGGGCTAAGCCAATCCAGCTAAAACAGGTGATCGCCAAGATGACTTGTAATGCCAAAAGGATGCTTCGGATGATTTGAAGCACCGGGCGCTTTGAACGGGTAAGCACCGACCAGCCGATACGCCTGCGTGCAATGACACCGAGCACGAAAAGTCCATAGGCCCAATACCGGATCATGGCGATGAAGACCGGCGGATATTCGAGTGCGAGATGTTTTGAAATCGCGTCTTGAAGCGAGAAAATCGTTATGGCCAGCAGAGCGAAACCATAGCCTTGCGCCTTAATACTCATCTTAAAGTGCGCCTAACGGGCCGGTTACTCCGTGATCGATACGACATATTCCGCCAATTCGATGAAGGGTTCGCGAATGGATTGGCTGCTTCCGCGGCGCTGATCAAAGACCGTCATGCCGAACTCAATCGGATTTTGCAGGCCCGGCTTATCGGGAACATAGGCGGCAATTTCGACATCGAGGGTTTCGCTTAGGGCTTCAACGCGTTCGGCAATTTTGCCGGTGTTGCGGGTTTTGTTGAGGACGACGGCCACTTGCGCATCGCCCTTTTCAACCTTGCGGTAATCCCATAATTTTTCCAAAAATTCGACGCTAGCCTCAATGTCGAGCGGCAGGCCGACAATGGGAACCAGAATGACATCGCTGACTTTGATGAAATCCGTCAAAGGCGCACCTCGCACGGCAGCGCGCCCGTCAACGACGACGTAATCGAGCGTTTTGCGCTTTTTCAACGCACGAAGCTCGTCAAGATCAAGATCGGTAAAATCGAGCGCCTCGATGGTTGCGAGATGCTCCGGGCGGCGCTCAAGCCAGCCTAAGGCGCTTTTTTGCGGGTCGCCATCGGCCAAAGCGACAGCATAGCCGAGATCGGTGAGCGCTGCCGCAAGATGGATCGCGGTTGTCGTTTTACCGCAGCCGCCTTTGACATTCTGCACGGAAATGACGTGTGCCATCGGGAAAACCCTCTCTCAGCCTTGCTGATCAGTACCAATTTACCTCAGTTGAGGAGTAAATTAGTGACTAATTGAAAGGGCGTCGACAAAAATTTTCCAATTCGCTCGATTATGAACTGATTTGAGGCTCAAAGGGGGCTCATTGAAGCAAAATTGGTGGAATTTAGCGTCAGCGGCTCGCTTTTTCTCCGCCGGCCATCGTTATTACCGCGATAATCATGACGCCCGTTAAGATGAGGCGAACGCCCGGGCTGGCACCAAAAATATTCAACATGGTTACCAGCAGATACATAAACAGGGCGGCACCCCATATGCCGGGCACATTTGCTTTACCACCGGCTACCGACGTCCCACCAATGACGACGACGGCGATGGACGACAGCAAGAAATCGTCGCCCATATTCAGCGCGGCCCCACCCGAAAAGCCGGATTGAAGGATGCCGCAAATGCCCGCGAACAAGGCGCTTAACAGGTAGGTGGCGAACCGAACCGATTTAACATTGAGCCCCGCAAGCCACGCGGCCCGCTCATTCTGGCCGATGGCCAGAACGGTTCGGCCATAGATGGTTCGTTTCAGAACAATGGCGAGAAGAAAGCTGAGCGCAACAACGGCGACAGCGACCACTGGAACGCCCGCATATCGAACCGTTGCAAATTCGGCCAAGGATGGCGGTGGCTTAATACGAATGCCGCGGCCATAGGAAATAGCGGTCGAGAGAATGAGAAAACTCGACGAGAGCGTCGCGATGATGGGCGGGATACGCAAAAGCCGGATGAGGATATAATTCGCAACGCCCACGACGAGACTGGCCGATAAAGCTGCAAGGATACCGATCAGCAAAAGGGCTTCGTCGGTATTCATGATCTTCATGGCGATGACGCCGGATAAGGTCATTGTCGCCGGAATAGACAAATCGACATTGCCGGGCCCGGTGGTGATCACCATCATTTGCCCCAAGCCGACAATCACCGTGAAGGTGCCGAAAGACAGGGCCGAGGTAAGGATTTCACCGCCCCCTTGCCCACCTGTGAACGCAATCGTCATGAGCCAAACGACGGTCGCGGCGATAAACGATCCCAACCAAGGTTGATGGCCAAGGCGCTTCAATGCCGGCTTCATCGCCTTGCCTCCCCGCCCGTGATCAAAGCGCGCATCGCGAGCACAATGATGAGGATGGCGCCTTGTGCGCCAATCTGCCAATCGGGCGATATTTTTAGAAAGATCAGGAAAGCACCAGCAAGCGCCAAGGTGAGCGCGCCCACAACCGACCCCATCGGCGATACGCGGCCACCAATAAATTCACCGCCACCCAAAATGACACCCGCAATCGAATATAGCGTGTAACGATCCGCGACATGCGCGTCAGCCGAGGTGGTGAGACCGAGAAGCGAGAGGCCTGCCAAGACGCCGAAGAACCCTGCAATTGTGAACATGGCGACTTTCGTCTTCAGCATCGACCAACCAGCGCGTTGCAACGCCTTTGGATTGCCGCCTGCGCCACGGCCAATCACGCCAAAGGAAGAGGTCATGAGGGCTACATGCACGATACCGCCGATCAGGATGGCCGCAATAATAGGCAAAGGGACCCATGGCGTTTGATACGACATAATGGCCTTCAACCACATCGGCGCTTTGCCACCGGGAGAAGGAAGAATAAGCACGGCAATGCCGAGCCAAACAAAGGAAAGGCCAAGCGTTACCACGATGGATGGTAAATTGCGGATATGGATCAGCGCGCCAACCAGCCCATAGGCCGCGATACACGCAAGAAGCGCTAAAATGCCGAGCAGAGGATCGTTCAATAACAAGGTTGCTGATATGCAGCCGACCAAACCAACAAAGGGACCGATTGATAAATCAAGATCATTGACCGTGATAATAAACATTTGCGCAATCGTGGCGAGCGCGATCGGAATCGCATATTGCAGCATCAGATTGAGGCCGAAATAACTCATGGTGCGGGGCTGAACGTAGAAGGTTGCAGCCAACACAATCGCGAGCGACAAGAACGGCAAAGCAGCGCGTAAATAGCGACGATTGATCATGCGGCAGACTCGGCAAAAGAGGCCTGCAGAATTCGCTCTTCGGAAATGCTGCCTGCGTTAATTTCATCCGAAATCTTGCCATTGCGGAACACATAGACGCGATCGCAATACGCAAGCTCGTCAAATTCCGTTGTGTACCAAATGAAGCTGCGCCCATTAGCCGCCTCGGTACGGATCATGTCATAAACTTCAAGCTTCGTTCCGATATCAACGCCGCGCATCGGATCATCCATCAAGATGACGGTTGCATCGGAGGCCAACGCCCTTGCGAATAAAGCTTTTTGTTGATTGCCACCTGAAAGGGTCAAAATATTATTGTCCATATCCGGCGTGCGTATCGCCATACGGCTTTTCCATTCTTCTGCCAAACGCGCTTCCGCATCCGGATCAATCAACCCAAAGCGTGTGAACGATTTAAGCGATCGGATGGTAACATTGCGCGCGATCGACCAGAGATTAAATATACCGTCAGACTGACGATCGCCCGCGATAAACGACATAGGCGCTTCGACACTCGCGTGATCACGCGAGAAAATTTGCAACAAGGTGCGCGTTTGCCCATGTCCGGCAAGACCTGCAAGACCGATAACTTCGCCTTTACGAACCACGAGCTCGGGCCCTGTTTTAGAGGCATCTGGATGGGCTTTGACGAGGACAGGTGATGTACCCGTGGAACTCACAATCGATGTTGAATGAGATGAGCTGCCATGCCCTTCAGAACCCATCGCTGCAACAAGAGACATGCGGTCAAAACCATCAGCGGGCCGCTCAGCAACCGACTTGCCATCTTTCATCACGACAATGCGGTTCGACGCAGAAAGGATTTCACCCAAGAGATGGGAGATTAAGATAACAGCTGTTCCCTTAGCCGTTTCCTTACCGATATAGGCCAAGAGTTGTTCCGCGGTAACGGCATCAAGGGAAGATGTTGGCTCATCTAAAATGACGAGCCGCAAAGGATCAGACATCACAGTAAATGCGCGTGCAATTTCCGCCATTTGGCGTTTACCGATCGGCAGATCCGCGATTTCATCATCGGGATCGATACCGTGCCCGGGAAATATTTCGTCAAGCTTGGCGCGAATTAAATCACTCGCCCGCTTCTTCCAGCCAAAACCCCTAAGGGGACTATGCATGATACGTGCATTCTCCGCCACACTCAGATTGGGGCAGAGCGATAATTCCTGAAAAACGCAGCGTATACCGGCGCGTTGCGAAGCGGCCGCCGACCATTCACCTGAAACAGTAACACCGCCGACCGCCAAGCTTCCCTTATCGGGCGAAAGCGTACCGGTGAGCACGTGCATGAGGGTCGATTTGCCGGCTCCATTATGGCCGACAAGTCCAAGACATTCGCCGGCGCTGACCACAAGGTCAACACCGGCCAATGCGCGGACGGCACCGAAAGATTTTTCGACGCCGTCCAGTCTGATGGCTTCTAAGGTCAAAGCTTATTTACCTGCAACGACCTTGGCTGCGTCGGCTGCGGAATATTCGACGTTAGCGACGCCACCCTTTTCCGTGTTTGCTACAGCAGCATCGATATTGGCTTGCTCGATCGTCAAGAAAGGAACGGTGAGGTCCTTAGGAACCTGCTTGCCATCCAAGATCATCTGCGCAACCCAGAAGGCCAAGGTCGATACGCCTGGCGCGATCGAAGCAGACATGGTTTCATAACCATTCTTATCCTTCTGCTCTTTCCACCACTGCAATTCGTCCTGACGGTTACCCATGATGATCGTTGGTGTTGGGCGACCAGCAGCTGCAAATGCTTGTGCTGCGCCATATCCGTCACCGCCTTGAGTCACGACAGCCTTGATTTCAGGAAGCGATGGCAGAATGCCTGCAACTTCCTTCTGAGCGACTTCTTGTGCCCAGTTGCCATGAACCGAACCAACAATCTTGAACTGCGGATTAGCCTTTACGCCATCAGCAATACCGGCATGGATTTCGTCATCGACGAACACGCCCGCAAGACCGCGGATTTCGAGAAGGTTGCCGCCAGCTGGCATCTTTTTGGCAAGATATTCAACTTCCAAACGGCCCATCTTTTTAAAGTCAACGGCCACGCGCCAAGCGCAAGGCTCCGTGACGATACCGTCAAACGACACAACCGTGATTCCGGCATCGCAAGCCTGCTTGACGACACCGTTCAGAGCGTCTGGTGAAGCGGCGTTGATGACGATGGCGTTGTAGCCTTGAAGGATCAAGTTCTGGATCTGGGCAGCCTGCTCGGTCACCTGATTTTCAGACGTTGTAAAGGCGTCTGCTGCTGCGACGACGCCGTCGGCAACGGCCTTTTTCGTTACTTTATCCCAGCTCTTTAACATGGCCTGGCGCCATGAATTGCCGGCATAATTGTTGGAAAGAGCAATCTTCTTGCCCTTCGTATCGGCGTGGGCTGCGCCTGCAATCATCATTACAGAAATAGAAGCGGCGCAAATAAGTGCCTTCTTTAACATGGATTTCCCCCGAGTTAGCATGTCTGTTTTTTGACCGCACGAATGGCGGCAGCGCGTACGCTAACACATATCGAGATAGGAGCAAGGCGCTATACTGGCCTCCCCTCGAGGGGATGGCCTGTGATTCCTGCATAGCAAAAGCCGGTTAAAGGCTTAATACGGATATGCTTTGGTAGAGGCATTTAATGCCGGGTTGAGCTCAAAAACTGTTTAAGACGCTCGGATTTGGGGTGGCCAATGACTTCGCCGGGCGTGCCCTGCTCCTCGATTTGGCCTTTGTGCAAAAACACGATCTGGTTGGCGACATCCCGGGCAAAACCCATTTCATGGGTCACGACCAGCATGGTGCGGCCTTCTTCAGCCAGTTTGCGCATGACTTGCAAGACCTCGCCGACGAGTTCTGGATCAAGCGCGGAAGTCGGCTCGTCAAACAGTAAGACGCTCGGTTCCATCGCTAAAGCGCGGGCAATGGCGGCACGTTGCTGTTGTCCGCCGGACAAATGATTCGGGTAGAAATTGCGTTTATCGGCAATGCCGACTTTTGCGAGCAAGGCTTCGGCGCGCTCGATGGCTTCTTTTTTCGGAACGCCTAACACATGCACGGGCGCCTCGATGACGTTTTCCAAAATCGTACGATGCGACCACAGATTAAAGCTTTGAAAAACCATCGCGAGTTTGGAGCGAATGCGTTCGACTTGCTTTTGATCCTCGGGCTTTGAGGTGCCATCGGGCAAAGCCTTCATGCGGATTAATTCGCCATTGACGTAAACGCGGCCCGAATTAGGGATTTCGAGCAAATTGATGCAGCGCAGAAGCGTTGATTTACCCGAGCCACTCGAGCCGATCATCGCAATCACATCGCCCGTATTGGCCGATAAAGAAACGCCTTTGAGAACCTCAGCCTCACCGAACCGCTTGTGCAAATCTTCGACTTTGAGCGTCGTATCCATCGAATGAATTCCTTTAAGCAGATTGAGGCGCGGCGCGGTGCTGATTGATGCGGCGCTCCAAGAGATTAAGCAGGCGGGTCAAAATGAAAACTGTGATGATATAGATGATACCCGCAGCAATCAGCGGCTCATAAATCCGATAGGATTCTTTTTGAATTTGCCGCGCAGTACCCATGATATCCCAAACGGTGATGAGCGAGGCGAGCGATGTTGCTTTCAGCAATAAGATTGTTTCGCCGCTCATCGCGGGCAAACAAATTTGTACCGCGCGCGGCAGCGTTACGCGCCACAAGACAAGCCATGGCGACATGCCGTAGGCCTTTGCCGCTTCAATTTCACCGCGCGGCACGGCGGACATTGCACCGCGTAAGATTTCACCCGTATAGCCTGCGGTATTCAGCGAGAACGCAAAGACGGCGTACCAGAAGCCGTCTTTTAAATATTCCCATAAAAACGTCTGTTGAATGAAGCTGCCGGGCAATACTTCGCCAAGGCCGTAATAGATCAGATAGGTTTGCACCAGAAGCGGCGTGCCGCGCATCAGAAGAATATAGAGCGCGCTCGGCATCCACAAAAGCGGATTGGGCGAAAGACGTGCAAGCGCTACCGGCACCGCAAGCGCATTGCCAATGACGCAAGATAT
This sequence comes from Hyphomicrobiales bacterium, assembly GCA_947455725.1. Lineage (GTDB taxonomy): Bacteria > Pseudomonadota > Alphaproteobacteria > Rhizobiales > Beijerinckiaceae > CAIUPE01. Next base: position 72,480 of record CANGPL010000002.1, read on the forward strand.
CGCGGTAAGCGCCAAGGTTAGCGGTACGGCCGCCAATAGCCTTGGAAAAATCGAGAGAAGGAAGGTCAGTGACTCATCCATGATGGCGACCTCCCCTCATTTATAGCCCCTATTCACACGCGCTTCGATGAGCCTGATACCGGCCATTGAGACAAGGGTAACGATGAGAAAGCACAAGGCTGTCATCGTATAGAAAAACGAATAATGTTTGGTGGTAGAAGCCGCGCGATAGCCCATGAAGAGAATATCCTGAAAGCTTCCCAAGACGCTGATGAGGGAGGAATCTTTGGTGGCATTGAGCCAGAGATTGCTCATGCCCGGCAGTGCAAAGCGGAGCATTTGCGGCAGTATGATGCGGCGCACGCGCAATAAAGGCGACATGCCGCAGGCTTTTGCGGCTTCAATTTGTCCGACAGGGATGGATTGGATCGCGCCGCGCATGACTTCCGTCATATAGGCACCGCCGATAAAGCCGAGCGCGATGACGGCGGCAGCGAAGGGGTCTACCTCTACATCTTCGTAATCATCGCCCAAAAAGGACAGAAGAAATTTAATGGCATCCGCGCCAGAATAATAAACGAGCAGCAGCAGCAGCAATTCGGGCAAAGCGCGGACGAGCGTTGTGTATACATCCGCAATAGAGCGGAGCCATCGATAAGGGCTGAGCTTAGCGCTGGCACCCAGCAACCCGAAGATGAGCGATACCGCATAGGCGGCAAGCGATACTTCCATCGTCACCACAAGCCCATCAACAAAACGCGCGCCCCAGCCATCGTGGCCAAAGCTCATGAGGGATAGGAGGGAGGGGGAAGTATCCATGGGCGGGTGTGGTTTTCTAAAAAATTACCTACATCTATCCCTCTCCCCTTGCGGGAGAGGGTGGCCCCCGCATGGGGGTCGGGTGAGGGGTAAACTTACCGCAGCTAACCCCTCATCCGTCATGCGTTGCATGACACCTTCTCCCGCAAGGGGAGAAGGAGAAGTGCATCAATCAATCGCCATAGACGTTGAAGGTGAAGTACTTCTTGGCAATCGCATCATATTCGCCCGAAGCGCGGACGGCCTTGATGGCGTCATTGAAGCGGTCCTTCAGCTTGTCGCCCTTGCGTACGCCAACGCCGACGCCTGTGCCGAAGATCGGATCGTTTGGCACGATGAGCTTCACACCGAGATCTTTAGCGGCTGGGGTCTTCAAGAACTCATCGGCCACAATCGAATCTTCCAAGGCGTAATCGATACGGCCTGCGACGAGATCGGCATTGTGGTTATCGGTCGTATCATAGACCTTAATCGTCGCGTCCTTCAGGTAGGCATTGACGTAGTCGGCATGGATCGTTGCGGTCTGGACGCCGATGGACTTGCCCTTCAAATCGGCTGGGTTGGCAATCTTGCCACCCTTGCCGTCTGGATTGGCAACCGTCGTGATCGCTGGCGCATCCTTCTTGCCGATGATTTCGGCTGGCGTGTTGTAATATTTGTCCGAGAAGTCGATGACCTTTGAACGGTCTGCGGTGATCGACATTGAGGAGAAGATCGCGTCGATCTTCTTGGCCTTTAGCGCCGGGATAATGCCATCCCAAGCGGTGCTGACAATTTTACATTCAACCTTCATCTCCTTGCAGATGGCGGCCAACAGGTCGATTTCAAATCCTTCCCACTGGTTCGTCGCATTTTGCGAGCTGAAGGGTGGATAGGCCTCGGAGCTAATGCCGATCTTCAATTTTTCAACGGCCATGGCCGAAGAGGCTGCGACAACAACTGCAGCAACCGTTGCGGTTTTAACGATAAATTTCATCATCTGACTTTTTCCTATCCCTATCTGTCATCGGTTAATGGGCAACCGAGTGTCTACCTTGGACCCTAAATCAGGCCCGCTTCGTCGTCCGGAGCGAAAGGACCGACGCTTAAAGGCGCCCGCCCGGCCCGCTTCCATGACAGAACTATTTCAGTAGTTTGACGCCCGAACAAGCGCTATCTGTAGCGGGCATACAGAAGATTGGTCTGATCCTCAGAGCCGCCGTCCCTTCATTGTGGCGTGGTACTACGGGAAAAGGGCCGAAATTATAGGAAAAATCATGCGTTTTGCGGCACGGGTTGAACATTTGGGTGGTGGTTCGGTAAGAGCGTGGGATATCCACAATGCCGGAAAAGAGGCGCAAGCGCGGGGCGAAGATGTCATCGTTCTATCGGTTGGCGACCCCGACTTTGCGACGCCCGCCCCCATCATCGATACCGCCATTGCAGCGCTGAAGAATGGCGACACCCATTATACAACCGTTGCGGGCAGGGTTGAGCTGCGTAAAGCCATTACCGCCCATCAGAATCAACGCACCGGCCAAACGCTTGATGAGGACAATGTGCTGATCGTTGCCGGAACGCAGAACGGCCTCTTCGCCGCCTGCCAATGCCTGTTTGGGCCGGGCGATGAGGTGATTGTTTTAGAGCCCGCTTATCTGACCTATGAGGCGACGGTGGGTTCTACCGGGGCAACAGTGGTGCGCGCGCCCGCCACGTCCGATGGCCTCTTCAGGCCCGATATTGAAGCGCTTGAAAAATGCATTACGCCAAAGACGCGGGGCATTCTGTTTGCCAATCCATGTAATCCGACAGGCGTGGTATTTTCGCCTTCGGAATTGGAGGGTATCGCTGATATAGCCCGCCGCCATGATTTGTGGGTTGTGAGCGATGAGGTCTATGCCGAATTGGTGTTCGACGGGCATTTTGCAAGCACCGCTACGCTGCCCGGCATGGCAGAGCGAACGGTGACGGTTGCCTCATTTTCCAAATCGCATGCGATGACGGGATGGCGGATTGGCTGGATTATTGCGCCGAAAGAATTGATCACGCATGCTGATAATCTCGCGCTGTGCTCGCTCTATGGCATTGCAGGCTTTATCCAAGATGCGGCCATCACTGCCATTCGTGAGACCGATCAGGTCGCGTTAGAGATGCGCGAGATTTACCAACGACGCTGTCAGGTTTTATGCGACCATATTGATCACGCGCCGGGGCTTGTTTGCTTGCGGCCCGCATCGGGCATGTTTGCACTGGTGGATGTGCGCGGCACGGGCTTGAGCGCGCATGAATTTGCTTGGGGGCTTTTTAAAGCCGAAGGCGTCTCCGTGCTGGATGCATCGGCCTTTGGCCCCTCCGCTGACGGTTATGTGCGCGTGGCTTTCACCGTTGGTGAAGACCAGCTTGCGGACGCGGGTCGACGCATCGTGCGTTACGCCATTTCTCTCACCGGGCAAGCCTGACATGCGGACACTTGGCGTCTATCTGGCGGAACTCCTTGAAGCCTATGGCGTGGATACGATCTTCGGTATTCCAGGCGTGCATACAGTGGAATTTTACCGTGGCTTGCCACTCACTAAGATCCGCCATGTGACGCCGCGCCATGAGCAAGGCGCGGGCTTTATGGCCGATGGCTATGCCCGCGTATCCGGCAAGCCCGGCGTGTGCTTGTTGATTACCGGACCGGGCCTGACCAATGCGGCGACCGCGATGGCGCAGGCCTATGCGGATTCGATTCCGATGCTTGTGATTACAGCGGTCAATGCCGTTGGCCGAATGGGCTCGGGCGAAGGCTGGCTGCATGAGTTGAAAGACCAGCGGCAGCTTTCCCAAGGGCTTACCGCGTTCAGCCATACAGTATTCACCAAGCATGATCTTGATCAGGCGCTTGCGCGCGCATTCGCCGTTTTTTCGAGCGCTCGTCCGCGTCCGGTGCATATTGAAATTCCGACTGATATTATTCGATTGCCCATCGATATCGATGTCCTTGCTAAACCGGCGGCTTTGCCGCTTCGCCCTGCGCCGAGAGCGGAGTCGATTGCGGACGCGATTGCGATTTTAGAGGTCACGAAAAAGCCCCTTATTCTGACGGGTGGTGGTGCCGTTGATGCATCGGAAATTTTACCGCTGCTCGCGGAAAGGCTTGATGCGCCTTTGGTGATGACGGTGAATGCACGGGGTATTTTACCGAGCGAGCATCGGCTTGCGGTGCCGTGTAATCCGAGCCTACCTGCGGTGCGTGATTTGATGCTGGGCGCTGATGCAATCCTTGCCATCGGAACCGAATTCGGACCAACCGATTATGATTGGTATGAGACGGGCGCACCGAAACTAACTGCACCGCTTATTCGCATTGATCTTGATCCCGAACAGGCGATGCGTGGACATCGGGCGGAGTGCGTGATTGTAGCGGATGCGCACGCAAGTGTGGCTGCTCTTTTGGACGCGTTGCCCCATGCCAGGCAGGGTGATGGCGCGGCGCGCGCTAAAACCACCCGCGAACGCGTGATGCATGAGGATGTGAATAGCATATATCAAGCCTCACTCGCTTTGTTGGATGAGGCACGAGCGACGCTGCCCGATGCGGTGATGATTGGTGACTCCGCGCAACCTGTTTATGCCGCTTCTGTTGCTTATGCAGCACCCAAAATACGGTCTTTCTTTGCGTCCGCGACGGGCTTTGGAACCTTAGGCTATGCGCTACCTGCGGCCATCGGCGCGCAAATGGCGGCACCGCATCGCCCGATCATCGCGGTGATGGGCGATGGCGGATTGCAATTTACGCTATCGGAGATTGCTTCTGCTGTTGAAGCGCAGACGCCGATTATTATTCTCGTTTGGAATAATCGCGGCTATGGCGAAATCAAAAGCTTTATGCAGTCGCGCCAGATTGAGCCCATCGGCGTTGATATCGGCACACCTGATTTTATTGCTTTGGCGTTGGCCTTTGGCGCAGCGGCAGAAAGCTTGGTTCACGCGGATGATTTGCCACGCCTGTTACGCGACGCGGTGAAGCGCAAAGGGCCGACGCTGATCGAGATTGATGAAGCGCGTTATGTAAGCGAGCGGGGGTAACCCGTCATTGCGAGCGATGAGCGACGCAACCTAGCTAAATTAAATTTATTATACGCGGTGATCGCCGGTTACGCTTTTTTCTGTATTATCAACTGGGTTGCTTCGCGTTCGCTCGCAATGACGGGACAATGCAGCTTACGCGTGCCACCTTAACGACATGCACGATAACCCCGCATCCACTTTCGCAATTTCGGATGTTGCGAGGGGTACGACGGAGTAGCCTGTTTTTTTTAGCATCGCGATGGTTTGCGGAAAGGCGCTGCCGACAAAAACGTGATCATTGATGCGAAGGGCATTCGCTGCGCCTTCTTCGCCATCGGGCGTGTAAAGGACGTTGAGACCTTCAAAAACGCCGCTCACTGCCAAACGCTTGGTGGAGAGCACGGTGGCTTCATCGAGCAATGAGCAATCTGATTTGAAATGCAAAACATTTGCCGGTGTACGAACAATCACCGGATATTTGCCGAGCGCTTTTAGGCACTCGGCTAGTGATTCAGCGCCCGTTTCATTCGTGCGATCGGATAAGCCAATCATCACACGATCGCGCAGCACCAGAATATCGCCACCATCAGCATAGCCCGGGCCCGGCAAATCGATAACGCGCGCAAAACGCTGTTTAAGTGTGGCGGCCATTTCTGCCGCTTCCCCAAAGCGACTGGCGGCACCGGGGCGCATGATAATTGCGCCTTCCGTGAAGACGAGCGCCGGATCTTCGACGAACATGGAATCCGGATAGGCATCAAGCGCCGAAAGCGTTTGCACTGTAAGGCCTGCTTCCTCAAGCGCCTTGATATAGGCCGAATGTTCGGCAAGCACTTTGGTGTAATCGGGTGCGCCGATATCCACCGCTCGCAAGCCATTGACGATGGCTTTGCAAGGAATGCGAACAATGGCGTTATCAAACGCGTAAACGGGCTTGCTTTGCATCAGCTTGCCAAGGCACCAGGGCCGGGAATAGCGCCGGGTGGGCATTTGCCAAGAATGATCATGCCGAGCACTTCATCCTTTGTGACATCGCCAACCCGCGCAGTGCCGACAATGCGACCATTTTTCATCACCGCGACACGATCGGCCAGATCAAACACGTCGTGAATGTCATGGCTGATCAAGAAGATGCCGATGCCCTGCTTTTTGAGTTCAAGGGTCAGATCCGCGACCTGTTGCGTTTCTTGCGGACCAAGTGCTGCTGTAGGCTCATCCATGATGAGGATATTGGCATTAAAATGGATGGCGCGCGCGATGGCCACCGATTGACGTTGACCGCCCGAAAGCTTTTTCACGGGCTCTTTAAACCGGCGGAAATTCGGGTTCAAACGACCCATCACTTCACGCGTCGCCGCTTCCATCGCGACATCGTCAAGCGTGCCCCATTTGGTTCTGAGTTCGCGGCCTAAAAAGAGATTGGCTGCAGCATCCACATTATCGGCCAAAGCGAGCGTTTGATAAATCGTCTCGATGCCATAGCGCTTGGCATCGCGCGGGTTATCAATTGTGGCTTTTTCACCATTGATAAATATCTCGCCATTGTCGCGCTGATAGGCACCGGAGAGAATTTTGATCAAGGTTGATTTGCCCGCGCCGTTATGGCCGAGCAGGGCTACGACTTCGCCTTCATAAAGCTCAAGGGACGCGTGATCGACGGCTTTAATACCGCCGAATGCGATGGAGATATCGCGCATTTCAGCAAGCGGCTTGCGGCCTTCGCTGAACGCTTGGATGGTGGGCGAGGTGTGAGCGGTCATGGTTGTGGACATTGCTGGGCCCTCCCTCAATTTGTCCGGCGACGATAGAGCTGGTCAAGCCACACGGCAAAGACCAACACCGAACCGACAGCCATATCTTTATAAGCGGAGTCAAAGTTCAACAGTGTCATGCCCGATTGTAAGGACTGCATGACGAGCGCGCCGAGAATAGCACCATAAATCGTACCGACACCACCGGCCAGCGATGTGCCGCCAATAACGGTTGCGGCGATCACATAGAGCTCGTCGAATTGGCCAAGCGCGTTAGACGCAGCGTTCAAGCGCGCCGATGAAATGCACGCCGAGACGGCAGCAAGGACGCCCATGATGCTGAACATCAAAAGCGTAATCCGCTTGGTATTGATACCAGCCAATTCAGCCGCTTCCGGATTGCCGCCAATCGCATAAATGTAACGACCAAACCGCGTGCGTACCGCAACGAAGGTCATGATGATCCCTGCGGCTGCCGCGATCAAAACGGGGATCGCGAAACCATGCGGGATCATTAATCCACCTTCGGGAATCGGAATATTGTTAGCCTCGGCGTAATCATTCGCAAGCTTTGGCGGGAAGTAATAGGAATTCACCAGCCAAACCGTACCGAGCGTGAGCAAGCACCCAACAACGCCCAGGAAGTTTTCAGCCCAAATCGGACGTAAAGGGAAATTGAATTTTTGCCGCGACTGGCGGCCAGAGCGAATGGCCAGCACGATCACGACACAGATGATCACGCCCAGCACCCAGCTCGCCGTTGCGCCGATCGAGGCGTAGAACGGGCCGCCACCGAGCAGTTCAAAGCGCTCATCCATCGGAGCCACGGTTTCGCCGCGAATAACCGCCCATGCCGCACCGCGCCAGACAATCAAGCCGCCCAATGTCACGATAAAGGATGGAATGCCTGCATAGGCGATGAGATAGCCGTGGAACGCGCCGAGCAATGCGCCCGCACCAAGGCCGATCAAAACGGTCAAAATCCAAATGGCCGGGTGGCCTACACCGAGCCACGGGCCTAAAACGTAAACTTGGGCGTAGCCCATAATAACGGCGATAACACCCAAAAGAGAGCCGACGCTCAAATCGATGTGGCGCATGACGATGATCATCACCATGCCGGTTGTCATAACCGCAATGGACGAGGTTTGGACCAGCAAAATCCAGAGATTGCGCGGCGACAAGAAAATACCATTGCCCGTGCGCCAGATGCCGGCGAGATGGAAGCCAATCCAGATCAGAACAAGCGCGCCAACCATACCCAGAAGTCGCGTATCGAGTTCGGTGGCTCTCAAAAACCGCTGAAAAGCACTTTCCTGCACCATGGCGGGTTCAGCGCTTTTATCCGTTCCGCTCGCCATCGCCGATTCTCCATTTAATGTGAGGCAATTCGAAGAAAATAGGTCAAAATTTGACCAGAAAAAGCCGCGCCGCTCAGAAGAGCGGCGCGGATCAGTTAGTCAGCACAATCAAGCGAAGCCGTTGTGCAAAGGGTCATATCAGCCGCAAACCTTAACCGAACCAGCCTTCACGCCAGCGCAAGCCTTTTCCTTCGAGATGTGACCGGAGTCGATCGCGAGGTTGAGCGAGTCTTTGGTGATGACGGTTGGGGCGAGAAGGATAGCGTTCATTTCAACGCCCTTCTTGCCGAGGTTGAACTTCGAAACGCCTGGGAGCTTGTCGATAGCCGTGCCATCAGCAATCATGTTGGCGAGTTCGCCAGCCTTCTTGCCGAGCTGGGTTGCATCCTTCCAGACGGAAACGGTCTGCGTGCCGAGAGCAACGCGGTTAATCGCGGCAAGGTCGCCGTCCTGACCGGACACTGCAACCGAACCGTCGAGGCCCTGTGCCTTAAGTGCAGCAACCGCACCCGAAGCCATGCCGTCGTTTTCAGAAACGACTGCGTTGACCTTGTTACCTGTCGAGGTCAAGCACTGTTCCATTTCCTTCTGGGCATTGTCTGGCTTCCAGCCATCCGTAAAGGTTTCGCAGACATTCTTGATCTTGCCGGCTTTAATCGAGTCGCCGAGCACTTCCATGATGCCCTTGAAGAGGAAGGTTGCGTTTGGATCGCCCTTGTCGCCCTTGATGAAGGCATAGTTACCTTCTGGCTTTACCTTCTGGACTTCCTTAGCCATCAAACGGCCGACGCCGATATTGTCGAAGGTGATGTAGAGGGCTGATGGATCTTCGAACTGCACGTCATAGGCCATCGTCTTGATGCCTGCGTCCTTAGCAGCCTTGATCGAAGGAAGGATTGCATCCGAATCGTAAGCAACGATAACGATGACGTCGACCTTCTGCGTGATCAGACCTTCAATGTCCTTGGCTTGCTTTTCAGCCGAGCCCTGCGCATCGGTCGAAACATATTTGTTGCCGCCAGCCAACACGGCTGCCTTGATCGCGGCTTCGTCGGTCTTCCAGCGCTCTTCCTGGAAGGTCTTCCAAGAAACGGCAATGGTCTTGTCCTTGGCGACGGCTGGCATAGCCATTGCGCCCAAAAGTAGCGCACCGCTCACGGCGGCGAGTGTAGCTTTAAACATCCTTGGAGATCCCTCTTTAAGGTCGTTTGTTAAAATATCGGATCTTCATCTGTTGATCCGGAGAAACCCATTGCTAAATCTTGGCCTTAAGTCAACATGGCAGCTATGAAAAAAATGCAATGGCGCAATTATTTATTAAACGGGCATTAAAATGACAGTTTTCAAAAATTAATTTTTAATTTGGCTCAATTTCAATAGAAATTCAGCATTTTTGCCAATATTTGAGTATTGATATCGCTAGAGCTTAGGACTGGTAGCCATACCGTTCCTGCTAAAAAACCGACGGAGTTACGCCCAATGGTACGATGGAAGACGAGGTCCGGGGGGCTCCGCCGGGTAAAATCTGCAATTGCCGTTTTTTTAATCATTGTGACAGGCGCGCTAAAAGTCGAAGCGGCGCCGCTGACCTCTGAAGATGTTGTGCATAAATGGTACACGCTGAGCCTAGCCCTCATCCGCCATACCCCTACCTATTCGCCGCCGGTGGCAAGCCGCGCGCTCGCCTATTTGGGGGTAACGGCCTATGAGGCGGTAGCAAGCGGTTCGCCTCGGTTGCAATCGCTAGCTGGACAACTTCAAGATTTAAAGCCGTTGCCGCCACGCGAAGCCGGACGCCGCTATGATGAGGTGGTCGTGCTTGATACGGCGCTGGCCACGATGACGCGTGATCTTTTCGCCAATACGGGGCCAAGCGGGCAACAAGCTATCCAGCGCCTAGAAGCTGATCTACATAGCGCGATTTTGTCCGCCGGCACGGACGCAGAAACCATCATGTTGAGCGAAAATTATGGCAAAGCCATTGCCGCGCACCTTGCCGCTTGGTCGCAAGAGGATGGCGGCGCGGTGGTTGAAAATATGGGATTCCCTTGGACCTACGAGCTCAAAAAAGGGCCGGAACATTGGGTGCCGACCAATCCGCTTTCGCGCCAACAGCAGGCGCCGTTGCTGCCTGAATGGGGAAGAAACCGCAGTTTTGCAATGCCAGCCGGTGCCTCTTGCGAGTTGCCGCCGCCCCACCCTTATAGCGAAGACCCGTCTTCAACGTTTTATAAAGAGGCGCTTGAGGTGTACCAAGTCAGCAAGTCGCTGACGCCTGAACAAAAGGCCATTGCATTTTTCTGGATTGACGACGCGATGGCCTCGCCAACACCGGCGGGGCATTGGGTTTCTATCCTTATTCAGATTGCGGAGCATGATCACCTTACCCTTGAAAAACAGGTCGATGCGTTGGCCCGGTTGGGTGTTGCGATGGCGGACGCCTTTATCGGCTGTTGGCATGAAAAATTCCGGTATGATCTGATTAGGCCCATCAGCTATATCCGCCGTGTGATCGCGCCCGATTGGACGCCGTTTTTGCTGACGCCGCCTTTTCCGGAATATCCGAGTGGCCACTCGACACAATCCGGTGCAGCGGCAACCGTTCTTGCCTCCATCTTTGGCGACCCCTACCCTTTCACGGATAATACGCGCGAACGCGATGGAGCCGTGCCACGATCCTTCAACGGATTTATCGATGCATCCAAAGAAGCAAGTATCTCGCGGCTTTACGGCGGCATTCATTTTCGTGCAGGGATAGAACGCGGATTTGAGCAAGGAAAATGTATTGGCGCCTATTCGGTTGCGCTTAAAACCTGGCGGTGATTTTTGATGTTGACGCGTTACCTGTTTACGCTTTCGCTGCTGATTGCCTCTTATGGGGTAAGCACCGAGCATGTGCGCGCCAATGACGGATTGGTGGTTCCTCGCTTCGAAGATGTGACCGCACAATCGGGCATTACGAGTTTTTATAAAGGTGACTGGCAATATATGGTGGGCGGCGGCGCTGCCGCTTTTGATTGCAATGGCGATCAATTCCCTGATCTCGCTTTGGCGGGTGGTGAAGGTACGGCATCGCTTTTCGTCAATAAAAGCAAACAAGGCGGCGCGTTGCAGTTTGAGCGTGCTACGAGCGGTATTGAGCTTAACGGCGTAACCGGCATCTACCCGATTGATATTGATGGAGATGGCCTTATCGACCTCGTTTTATTGCGGGTGGGTGAAGCCGTTTTGATGCGTGGCCTTGGCGAATGCCGGTTTGAGCGCGCGAATGAAGCCTGGCACTTTGATGGCGGCAATGCTTGGTGGACTTCCTTTTCAGCGACGTGGGAAAAAGGATCCAAATGGCCGACGCTGGCGTTCGGCTCCTACATTAATCCACGCTCCGAAGATAATCCTTGGGGTTCGTGCACCGATAACCAACTCTTTCGGCCCCATGATGACGGTAACGGCTTTGCCAAGCCTGTCGCGTTGAAGCCAAGCTATTGCGCGCTTTCGATGTTGTTCACCGATTGGAATCGTTCAGGCACGCCATCGTTGCGCGTGTCAAATGATCGCGAATATTATGAAGGCGGGCAAGAACAACTCTGGCATGTCGAGCCAGGGAAAGAGCCGCGCCTTTACACCGATGCCGAAGGTTGGAAATTTCTCAAAATCTGGGGCATGGGCATCGCGAGCACCGTTTTTCCGAATGAGAATTATCCGTCTTATTTTCTGACCAGCATGTCGGATAATAAATTGCAGGTATTAAATAGCGCAAAGTCCGACACCGGCCCGATGCCGATCTATAAGGATATTGCCTATGATCGCGGCGCGATTGCGTATCGCCCGTATACGGGTGGCGATTTAAAGCCGAGCACCGCTTGGCATGCGCAATTCGAAGATGTGAACAATGACGGTTATTTCGATTTATTCGTCGCCAAAGGCAATGTCGATCGAATGCCGGATTTTGCCGCTAAAGACCCAAGCAATCTGATGATGCAACGCCCTGATGGTCGGTTTGAAGAAGTGGGTGATGCGGCAGGCATTGTACGGTTTGCTTCGGCGCGCGGGGCGGCCCTTGCCGATTTCAATCTTGATGGAAAGATGGATATTCTTGTGACCAACCGCCGCGAGAACGCGACGCTTTGGCAAAATGTCTCGCCGAGCATTGGTAACTTCATCGCTATTCATCTGCATCAGGAGGGCAGCAATGCCGATGCGATTGGCGCTTGGATCGAAGTCGATAATGGCAACCACATCAACCGCCGCGAAATTACCATTGGCGGGGGCCACGCCGGCGGGCATCTCGGCTGGATCCATTTTGGTGTGGGCGACGCCAAAGAGGTCAAAATGAGGACGATCTGGCCGGATGGGCAGGCCGATGAATGGGCGACGATCGCAAGCAATGCCTATTATCGATTAAGCCGCGGACAGGCGCCAAAGGCTTGGAACTCCAACTAAAATCTCGGGGCGAGGCAAGGCGTGCCCCTCGGTTCTTGGTGATATCTCACAAATAAAATTGCAAAATGTATAAATCGACAATATAAGTTGCAGTCGATCCGATGGACGGTGTTCCGCCGTCTATTGATCGGCAAAACAAAACACTATTCATTTCATAGGGAGAAGGCACATGGCAGCGGGGCACCATTTCAGCCTTTTTATCGCCGGAGAGTGGCGCGCGGGCCGTGGCAGCCCAATGGCCGTTGCCGATCCAGCGACTGGCGAAACCCTTTATGAAATGTCTGCGTGCCATTCAAAAGATACCGCTGAGGCAATTATAGCTGCTGAACAAGGCCTTAAGCTTTGGCGTTCGACGGCGGCTTGGACCCGCGCCGATATGCTCCATGCCATCGCCAATGTGATGCAGGAGCGCACCGAGGAAGCCGCCCGCCAGATTACGCTTGAGGCCGGAAAGCCGATTGCCCAATCGCGCCGCGAATGGGCGCTGTCGGTTGATCAATTCCGCTGGTACGCGGAAGAGGCCCGTCGTATTTATGGCCGTATTGTCGAAAGCCGCGCACCGGGTGGCCGCATTGAGGTTCTGCACGAACCTGTTGGCATTGTAGCAGCCTTTACTGCTTGGAATTTTCCAGCTGTCCTGATTGCGCGCAAAGTAGCGCCCGCTTTGGCCGCAGGGTGTGCCGTGATCCTTAGGCCATCGAGCGAAGTGCCGGGGCCTGCATCCGTCATGATCGATTGCATGCGGCAAGCGGGACTGCCTGCGGGGGTTGTTAATCTCGTGATTGGCCCGACAAGCGAGACCTATCAACCGCTGATGGCCTCACCCAGCGTTCGTAAAGTATCTCTGACGGGGTCAACCGCGGTTGGCCAACACATGATCCGCGATGCGGCCGCCACGATGAAACGCATGAGCATGGAACTCGGCGGCAATGCGCCAATGATCGTGTTTGGTGATGCCGATGTTGAAAAAGTGCTTGATGTCGCTGTGCCAACAAAATTTGCCAATGCGGGCCAAGTTTGCGTCACGCCAGATCGCTTCTTTATTCATGATTCTTTGCATGATGCTTTTGTCGATGGCTTTGCCAAGCGTGCGAAAGCTTTAAAGCTTGGACACGGGCTTGATGAAGCTACTCAAATGGGCCCCCTCATCAATGAGCGGCGACGTGCTTCAATTGAATCCATCATTGCTGACGCCACCGCGAAAGGCGGCACACTTCGCGCAGGCGGTGGACGGCCTGCGGATCATAATCACGGATTCTTTTTCGAGCCGACGGTGATCTCGGATTTACCAGACGACGCGCGCGCCTTTAGCGAGGAAAATTTTGGACCCATCGCCGCTATCACGCGGTTTACAACGTCAGAAGATGTTTATGCCCGGGCGAATGCCGGAGGATTTGGTCTCTCAGCCTATGTCTTCACGCGCGATTCCTCGCGCATTCGTGAAGCGGTCGCTTCGATTGAATCCGGAATGGTTGGCGTGAACAGCTTCGCGCTTGCAGCGGCAGAAGCGCCCTTTGGTGGCATTAAAGACAGCGGCATGGGCCGTGAAGGTGGCAGCGAAGGCATTCACGATTATTTGAACGTGAAACTGTCGCAGATAACGCTCTAAGGGAGGCGACACATGGTACCAAATGGCATTCGCGCCCTATGGGCAGAAGGAAAATCGGCGATAAACGGGTGGCTCTCCACCGATAGCCCTTTTGTAGCCGAGATTATGGCCGCGCAAGGCTATGACAGCCTGACGATTGATCTCCAACATGGCTTCGCTGGTTTTGATGCGGCGCGCGGCATGTTGCAAGCGATGCGCGCCAGTGGCGTGACGCCGATGGTGCGCGTGCCATGGCTTGATCCATCGGACATAATGAAGGCGCTTGATGCGGGTGCTTATGGCATTATCTGCCCGATGGTGAATACGCGCGCGGAAGCCGAAGCGCTTGTGTCTTATATGCGCTATCCACCCAAAGGCGTGCGTAGCTTTGGCCCCTCACGCGTGAGCTTTTCGGCAGGCGCCGATTATGGCCAACATGCCGACCATGAAGTGTTGTGTTTTGCTATGATCGAAACCGCCGAAGCGATGCGTAATCTCGACGAGATTGTCACAACGCCCGGCCTTGATGGCGTCTATATCGGCCCCGCCGATTTAACGCTTGGCTTAACGGGCCGCAAATATCCAACAGGATTTGATCGCGAAGAACCTGAAATGGTGGAAGCGATTAAGCTGGTTTTGGAAAAAGCCCATAAAGCTGGCATTCGCGCCTGCTTGCATAATGGCACGGCGACTTACGCGGCAAAGGCCATCGGTTGGGGCTTTGATCTTGTCACCATTTCCAACGATGTGCGGCTTTTAGCAGGCGCTGCGGGAGCGAGCGTTGCGGAAGCTCGCAAGCTTATAAGTGGAGCGGCGGTGCAGCCCTCGTCGTCGATACGCGGAGCATATTAACGTGCCTCATCTTTTAATTGCCGGAAAAATTCATGATGATGGTATTGCGCTTTTAAAAGCGGCCAAAGGCGTCACCTTCGATTATGTCACCGAAATCAGCCATGATTCCTATGCACCTTTGATCGAGAAGGCGGACGCGCTTATTGTTCGCACCCAACCGGTTCCGGCAGAGACGATTGCACGGGGCAAGCATTTAAAAATCGTATCACGCCACGGTGTTGGCTATGACGCGGTTGATGTGGCTGCACTCAATGCGCGAGGCATTCCGCTGGCGATTATCGGTGACGTGAACTCGCGTCCGGTTGCAGAACACGCGATGATGTTGATGCTCGCTTTGGCCAAAAAGGCGCTCGCCTATGATGCCGCAACGCGTCGTGGTCCGTGGGGCTATCGCAACAGTTTTGAAGCCATCGAACTGCATGAGAAAAAACTGCTGATTGTCGGCTTTGGACGTATCGGTCGGCATGTCGCAAAAATGGCTTCGGGATTTGGCATGATGATTTATGCCTTTGATCCGTTCCAATCCAATGAGGCTATTCGCACTGGCGGCGCGGAACCAATCACGGATTTGAAAACAGGTCTGGCATTAGCCGATTTTGTCTCTGTCCATGTTCCGATGTCAGGCGGAAAAGCCTTGATCGGGGTAGACGAGCTTGCTTGCATGAAAAAAACGGCATTGATCGTCAATACCGCACGCGGTGGCTTGATTGATGAAGCCGCTTTGCATGCAGCACTTGAAAGCGGGCAGATCGCAGGCGCAGGTATCGATGTGTTTTTGGAAGAGCCACCACCAGCGGAACATCCGCTCTTTGCGAATAAAAAAGTTATTCTATCACCGCATTCAGCGAGCCTCACTGCCGAGTCCGCAATCCGCATGGCGGTGATGTCGGTGAAGAATGCACTCGATTATTTCGATGCCAAACTTGACCCTGCCCTCGTCGTCAATCGCGACCATGTTTCAGACGAAGCACGCCACCATTTCAAAGCATAAACCGATAGGAATGAGCCATGCGTACCATTAAAGGGCCCGGTGTTTTTCTTGCGCAATTTGCGACCGATGAAGCGCCTTTCAACACGCTTGATGGGTTGGCCGGTTGGGCCGCTGCAAAAGGGTTCAACAGCGTACAAATCCCGACATGGGATTCGCGTGTGATTGATTTGAAATTGGCCGCCGAAAGCCAGACCTATTGTGATGAGTTTAAGGGTACGCTTGCCAAGCACGGCTTGGAAATCACCGAGCTGGCGAGCCATTTGCAGGGGCAGTTGGTTGCGCTTCATCCTTCCTTTGATCTTCCGGCTGATGCCTTTGCGGCCCCCGAGGTTCGCCGTAACCCCGCCAAGCGGCAGGAATGGGCCGTCAATCAAATGCTCATGGCGGCGAAGGCTTCGCGTCGTTTTGGTCTTGATCGCCATGTGACCTTTAGCGGCTCTTTGCTCTGGCCTTATTTTTATCCCTATCCGCAATGGCCTGAAGGATTAATTGACGATGGGTTTAATGAACTTGCCAAACGCTGGCGTCCGATTCTCGATGCGTTTGATCGCGAAGGCGTGGATGTGGCTTATGAAATTCATCCGACCGAAGATTTGCATGATGGCCTGACGTTTGAAATGTTCTTGGAAAAAGTCGGCAATCATGCGCGCTGCAACATTATGTATGATCCGAGTCATTTGATCTTACAGTCAATTGATTACCTGACCTATATCGATCATTACCATGAGCGCATTAAGTGCTTCCATGTGAAGGATGCCGAGTTCCGCCCGGACGGCAAAACGGGTGCTTATGGCGGCTTCCAACCTTGGCTTCGCCGCGCCGGTCGCTTCCGTTCGCCGGGTGATGGCCAGATCGATTTCGGTGGTATTTTCTCGAAGCTCTCCGGCTATGATTATGATGGCTGGGCGGTGCTGGAATGGGAATGCTGCCTCAAAAATTCAGAAGATGGTGCGGCTGAAGGTGCGCGCTTTATTCGCGATCATATTATTCGCGTCGCCGACCGCGCTTTCGATGATTTCGTGAAGGCTGGCGACGATCGATCCGACAACAAGACCATGCTTGGCATTTGATAAGGGTACACCTCATGAGCACGGCACCAAAACGTAAACTGAGACTCGGCATGGTGGGTGGTGGCTTTGGCGCCTATATTGGCGGCATTCATCGCTTTGCGGCGCGGCTCGATAATCATTACGAGCTCGTTGCCGGCGCGTTTGATGTGAATGCGGAGCGTGGCCATCAATTCGCCGCTGAAAATTATATTGCCGCTGACCGCTCTTATACCGATTATAAAGCGATGGTGGCGGGCGAGTTGGCGCGCGCGGACAAGATCGATGTTGTCGCGATCTGCACACCAAACCATACGCATTTTGCCATTGCAAAGGCCTTTATAGATGCTGGCTTTCACGTCATCTGCGAAAAGCCGATGACGACGACCTTGGAAGACGCAGAAGCACTGCATGCCTTGGCGAAAAGCTCTGGCCGTTTTGTGGGCGTTACCTATACCTATTGCGGCTATCCGATGATCCATGCGGCGCGCGCGATGGTGGCGGCCGGTGAGCTTGGCGGGGTTCGTGTCATTCAAGTTGAATATCCGCTCGAATGGATGGCAACGGCCATTGAATCGGAAGGCAACCAGCAAGCGAAATGGCGCACTGATCCTAAGCTATCGGGCCGTGGTGGCTCGATAGGCGATATTGGCACCCATGCCTATCATCTCGCGGGCTTTGTGACGGGATTGAAGGCTGAGGCACTCTGTGCGGACCTCACGACGTTTGTGCCGGGCCGTAGCCTTGATGACAACGCGCATGTGATGATCCGCTATGAAGGTGGCGCACGGGGTCTGCTTTGGTCCTCACAGGTTGCCATTGGATGTTCGAATGGATTGCGGCTGCGCGTCTTTGGAGAGAAGGCCAGCATCCAATGGCATCAGGAAGCACCGAACGAGATCACTTTCTCCCCGCTTTTTGGCAAGCCTGAAACGATCAAGCGTGGCCGTGACGACTTGGGAACGAGTGCTGCGGTACGCACCCGCACCCCGCCCGGCCATCCGGAAGGCTATATTGAAGCGTTTGCCAATCTCTATTCAGGCTTTGCCGAGGCTATTCTCGCCGTTAATGAAGGTCGTGACCCGGACACAATCGGGCTTCATGTTCCAACTTCCTATGATGGCTTGAAGGGTGTAGCCTTTGTCGATGCGGTTGTTGACAGCCACGAACAATCACCCTTCGGTTGGATGAAGCCGGCCTATGCCTGATATACGGTAAAACGAAGTTTTGAGCTTGAAGACATCTTTAGAAAAACAGGAAACCAAAGAATATGACGACGAATTTTGGACTTTTGGGCGCTGGCCGTATCGGTAAAACCCACGCAACGGCGCTTTTAGGCATCCCGGGCACAAAGCTTTCCGCCGTTTTCGATCCGGTGGATGCCGCGGCTGAACATATTGTGGCCATGTCTGGCGCCCGCCGGGCAAGCGTTGAAGACATTCTGGCGGATAAAAATATCCACGCCGTTCTCATCTGCACGCCGACCGATATGCATGCCGACCAAATTGAATTGGCAGCACGCGCAGGTAAAGCGATTTTCTGCGAAAAGCCCGTTGATCTTTCCGCCGACCGCGTTCGCGCCTGCTTGAAGGTTGTGGAAGAAACGAATGCGAAATTGATGATCGGCTTCAACCGTCGCTTCGACACCAATTTTGCCGCCGTTCGTGCGCAAATCGATGCTGGTGCGGTTGGCAATGTGGAACTCGTGCAGATCACCTCGCGCGATCCCGGCCCACCTCCAATGGACTATATCAAGCGCTCTGGCGGCCTGTTCCGTGACATGATGATCCATGATTTCGACTTGGCGCGTTTCTTACTGAACGAAGAAATCGTTTCGGTGTCGGCTGCAGGCTCGGTATTGGTTGACCCCGCGATTGGTGCCGCAGGCGATGTGGATACGGCATCGGCAACCCTACGGACGAAGTCTGGCAAGATCGCGGTGATTACGAATTCACGCCGCGCGACCTATGGTTATGATCAGCGCATTGAAGTGCATGGCTCAAAGGGCGCGGCAAGTGCCGCCAATGTGCACAACAACACCGTGACGCTCGCCAATAAAGACGGCTATCATGGCGCGCCGCTGCTCGACTTCTTCATGGAGCGCTATGCGGTAGCCTATCAGACGGAACTGCGTAGCTTTGTAAGCGCGATTGAAAAGGGCTCTCCGATATCGCCAACCGGTCTTGATGGTTTGAAGGCCCTTGAACTTGCCGATGCGGCGGTTAAATCTGTTGCAACAGGGGCCGAGGTTAAGGTTTCCGTCTAAATCATCCAAAAGGAGATCGATCATGAAATTAGCGAAGGACTATTTGGCCGAGGCTAATGAGGTTGTAACGCGGATTCCAACCGCCGAAGCGCTTGCGCTTTATGGCAAAGCGGGTGCGCTGTTTATCGATGTTCGCGACAGCGCAGCGATTGCTAAAACCGGAACGATTAAGGGTGCTGCGCGTATTCCACGCGGCTTTATGGAATTCGCAGCCGACGAGACATCGCCTTATTATAACCCAATCATGAAAAAGGACGCCGAGATCTACCTCGTTTGCGGTGCGGGCGGCCAAGCGGCTCTAGCCGGTAAAACGCTTAAGGAAATGGGCTTCAAATCGGTCGTGAATATTGGCGGATTTCCAGATTGGAAGAACGCTGGGGGCCCTTCGGAAGAATAAAAAAGCTAAGTTAAACGATACTAAAATGGCTCGCTGGTTTCATTCAGCGAGCCGCTTTTTTATGTCTCATGAGCGTGCTTTATTTCGACGGATGCTTGATCCAGTCGGTGATCGTATTGACCGTTTCCGCCTCATAGTTAATATATCCATGCCAATGGGTTGCGCCGCACGGATCGCCGGTTGGATTTGATCCACCCTCAATTTCAACAAATTTTTTCACTGGCGATGCCTTGAGCAAATCAATGGCTTTAAAGGCCTCCGAAGGGACGCATATGCGGCATTGGTCATTATGATGATGAACAATCAAAACGGGTATTTTCAATTGCTCCAGCGCCTGACTTCCAATGCCATTTTTCTTGAAATCCGTGACGCTCGAGGTCAGCACCAATCCGTTGACGTTCGAAGCGCCTAAGGCGATTGCTGCAGCCGTTGCCGACACCGTCCCGCGACTTGTACCGATCAACCAAATCGGCTTTTTAAAGGTCTTTTTTGCAAATTGAACGACCCGTTCAATTTCATTGATATGGGGTTTAGTAACCCGATAATCGGTATCAAGATCGTCTAAATCGCTCGCACGATACATCACGATAACATTAAAACCCTGCGCTTGGAAAAGTTCGCGGGATCGCGATAAAAAATTAGTGCTACCCGGCTGGCCCGATATGATTTTACCCGTATCACCGCCGCCTCCGGGCAAGAGAATAAGTGTCTTGGCGGCTTGCGGTTGACTTAAAACAAAGAGTGGGATTGTCGCATCCTTGCGGCCTGCATCGATCGTGATGAGACCATCTTCGGCAAAGGATGGTGATGCCAAGAAAAAGAACGCTAAAAGAGCTAAAATACCGTGTCTGATACTCATTTTTAAACACCATTATTGATTGGTTGGACGAATGCGCGCTGCCGTCTTATTCGCAAAAGCCTCAAGACGTGCACGGGCATCGGGTTGGGTATTCACCAAACCGGCGAGCACCGCTTCGGCATAGGCTGCATCAAGGCCCGACATGTTTTGCATGTGACTAATTCCGGAGCAGATTGCAAAATTGCTCAGCGGTAAATTTTGTGCCGCGAAATGCGCGAGCTCTATTGCTTTTTCCAAGCTTGAACCGTCGACGAGATATTGCACAAGCCCGATATCAACGGCTTCTTGGCCTTTATACACACGACCGGTTAGCATCATATCGATCATGCGCGCTTTGCCGACTAAATCAGCAACGCGGATGGTTGCACCGCCACCCGTGAAAAGACCGCGCTGGCCTTCCGGCAAAGCAAAATAGGTGGATGAATCGGCAACGCGGATATGCGCACTGGATGCCAATTCCAGACCACCGCCAACGACCGCCCCTTTAAGCGCTGCGATAATCGGAACACCGCCATATTCCATCTTGTTAAACGCCTCGTGCCACCGCATGCATACATGCATAAAATCAGCCGGACTACGATCCGCCTGATGATGCTCGATCAAATCAAGGCCTGCACAAAAATGATCGCCCTCTGCCGCCAAAACGACGGCGCGGGTTTGGCTGCGTGGAACGGCAGAAAACAGCGTAATCAAATCTTCAATCGATGCTTCGTTCAACGCGTTGCGTTTATCGGGCCGATTAAGCGTGGCGATTAAAACGCCATCCTCTTTGAGTTCAAGATGAAGATGCGTTAGTTTTATCTGTAAAATATCAAGCATAGTCGTAGCCTTTCGCCGCTTCTCTCGGGCCATGATACTTTATCGTTAGACGGGACGATTTCACAAGGCGTCACGCTAATTGGGACGCGCTTGGTTCGCCCATAGGTGAGCGAACATAGATTCAGCTTTTCATTTGTAAGGATTTAGGCTCTGATCCGTCTATCGCCGCGTGAGAGGGGTTGGCAATGGCTGAAAAAGTGCTGTTGAGTGTCAAGAAGGCCCGCTCGCTTATCTATGACACGCTTACTGGCGCGGGTACGTCGCCTAAAAATGCTGATTATTTTACCGACGCCATTCTCGATACCGAATTATCCGGGTTGGAGGGACATGGCTTTTACTGGCTCGCTTATTATTGCCTGCACCTGAAATGCGGCAAGGTCGATGGCCGCGCGAAGCCTAAGCTTCGTAAATTAACACCGACCGCCTTTATGGTGGATGCCAATGGCGGCTTTGCCCATCCGGCGATTGAAAAAGGGTTTAAAAAACTCATACCGGCCGCCAAAAAACACGGTATTGCGGCAATGGGCGTTGCGCATTCTTATAATGCCGCGACACTTGGCTATCACACAGGTGTCTTGGCCAAAGAAGGGCTATTGGCGTTTGGGTTTACCAATTCCATTGCGGCGATTGCGCCTTATGGCGGAAAGACGCCGATTATCGGGACCAACCCGATGTCCTTTGCCGTTCCCGGGCGCGGCGGCAAGATCCGCTTTCTGATTGATCAATCGGCCTCGCAGATTGCATGGACCGCCGTTAAGCGGGCCGCTGAAGCGGGAGAAACCATACCGCTCGGCTGGGCGCTTGATCGCGATGGTCGTCCGACAACTGATCCGAAGGAAGGATTAGCGGGATCAATGGCACCCGCTGGCGGCTATAAGGGCTTTAGCCAAGGCTTGATCGTTGAAGTACTTTGCGCGGCGCTAACGGGAAGCTCTCTCGGCACCGAGATGGGCTCTTTTGTCGATGCGGATCAGAAGCCTCAGGACAATGGACAGTTTTTTATCGCGCTCTCGCCAAAGAAATTTTCGAAAGATCGGTTTGATCCCATCATCGATGCGCTCGTTAAAAATATTCTTGATCAGGAAGGCGCACGCTTGCCGAATGCAAAGCGCGAGGAACAACAAAAGATCAATCGTAAGCGCGGCTTGTGGATCGAAAAAGATTTACTTAACCACCTTCGATCCTATTACGATAATTCGATCTCGTCATAATGATCACCAGGCTTGACGGTAGATTTCAAAAATATCGTCGCGGCTCATAGGGCGGGGATTGTTCACCAGAAGGCGCGTTTGTTTCATCGCGTCATCGGTGAGTAGCGTGAGCGCGTCTTGCGGTATGCCGACATCGCGCAGCCTTTGTTGTAAGCCGCAGCGTTGCGAGAGATCGGCCATACGCTCGGCGAATAATTCGGCACGCGCTTGTACGCCAATCTCGGCAAGATTCGGGAAAGCATAGGGTGCTATCTCGGCGTATAGGTGGCCTGCTGTCACGGCATTAAAGCGCAACACATGCGGCAAGACGAGCGCGTTTGAAAGACCGTGTGGAATGTGAAAATGCCCGCCTATCGGATAGGCCAGCGCATGGACGGATGCGACCGGAGAATTGGCGAAGGCTTGCCCTGCCAGCATTGAACCAAGCAACATATCGGCACGCGCCGCATGATCATCGCACTTCTTCACAGCGCGCTCAAGCGCACCCCCCATGAGGCGCAAAGCTTCAAGCGCTAAAGCGCGCGACACGGGGTTATTATTCGCGCTTGTTGATGCATAGGCCTCGATGGCATGAACCATCGCATCGATACCGGTTGCTGCCGTGATGTGAGGCGGTAGGCCATAGGTCAGTTTAGGATCGAGCAGCGCGATATCGGGCAGGATATCGGGCGTAACGACACCCATTTTTTCGCTTTCACCCGTCGTTACAATAGCAATGGGCGTTACTTCAGAACCGGTGCCCGCTGTTGTCGGAACGAGCAACAAGGGCAAGCGGGGACCTTTGGCTTTGCCGACACCATAACTCGCGGCCAATGTATCATGGCCTGCCGCCAAGAGCGCTACGAGTTTCGCGACATCAAGCGAGGAGCCACCACCAAAGCCGATGACACCATCGGCACCAAAATCGATCGCCAATTGCGTTGCGGCCAGAACGACAGACTCGGGTGGATCGGCTACCACGTCCGAGAACACGGCGACTTCAATTCCCGCTTTGGCAAGAGAGGCGAGTGCTGCATCCATCAGACCAGCTTTTTGCAGGCCCGGATCGGTTACAAATACGATGCGTTTGCCAAGGCGGAGGGAAGCTAATTCTCCAATCCGCTCCGATGCGCCCTCGCCAAAAACAATGCTGCTTGCGGTGTTGAAGGTAAAGGCCGACATTCATTACTCCAAAACATCCCTTGCGCGATAAGGGCAAGGATAGACCTTATTCGAATTGAACAAAGCCATTCAGGGTGAGTATAGCTATTTTTCAATCTATGATGCACGGATCCGATAGATGATGACAAGACCAGTCCCTGCCCTCCATTCTGCCTATTCAGAATTTATCCCGCTCTCGCTGCGTTGGAACGATGTCGATAAATATGGGCATGTGAACAATGCCGTGCATTTTCAGCTCTTTGATACGGCGGTGAATAATTGGTTGATGAAGAACGGGCTTTTTCAAAGCGAAACAGGGCCCATTTGCCTCGTGGCGCGGCATTCATGCGATTTCTTTAGCGAAGTGCACATGGATGATCAGGTCGAGATTGGACTTGGTATCAAACAGATCGGCACATCGAGCATTGTTTATGCACCGGCCTTATTTACCAGTCGCGATGAAAAGGCTGCGGCGCAAGGCGAATATATTCATGTCGCAATTGATCGGAAGACGCGCCGCCCCTCGCCGATTGATGAGGCAACAAAGGCGGTTTTGGCTCGGCTCCTTTTGAAAAGCCCATAAGAACGGGCAGCAACACTCTTATGCCGCTGCCCGTTTGATGCGTGATGATTGTGGATCAATCGTCTTTTAAATGACGCACTGCGCCCTTCGATGCACTGGTTGCCATGGACGCGTAAGCGCGCAGAGCCGTGCTGACTTTTCTTGGCCGTGGCTTCGCAGGCTTCCAACCCTTGGCGTCTTGAACCTTGCGGCGCTCTGCCAGCGTCTTGGCATCGACGCGCAGGTGGATGCTGCGGGCGGGAATATCGATCTCGATCGGATCGCCCGTCTCGACAAGACCAATCAACCCACCTTCGGCTGCTTCTGGCGAAGCGTGGCCGATGGAGAGGCCTGAGGTGCCGCCCGAGAAGCGACCATCGGTGATCAAGGCGCAGGCTTTACCTAAGCCCTTCGATTTCAAATAGCTCGTTGGATAGAGCATTTCCTGCATGCCGGGACCACCGCGTGGGCCTTCATAGCGAATGACAACGACCTCACCCGCGACGACCTTGCCGAGCAGAATGCCCTGCACCGCATCGTCCTGACTTTCAAAGACGCGCGCTGTGCCGTTGAATTTCAAAATGCTTTCATCGACACCGGCGGTTTTAACGATACAGCCATCTTCCGCAATATTGCCGAAAAGAACGGCCAAGCCGCCATCTTTGGAGAAGGCATGCGTTACATCGCGGATAACGCCCTTGGAGCGATCCGTATCGAGCTCTTTGTAACGGCGCTCTTGGCTGAAGG
Organism: Hyphomicrobiales bacterium; assembly: GCA_947455725.1. GTDB lineage: Bacteria > Pseudomonadota > Alphaproteobacteria > Rhizobiales > Beijerinckiaceae > CAIUPE01. The sequence continues at coordinate 97,361 of CANGPL010000002.1, forward strand.
CGACTTGCGTTGGAACGCCACCGGGGGCTGCGCGATAGAATTTGGAAACGCTTTCATCATTGGTACGGCTAATGTCCCAACGGTTAAGCGCTTCTGTTATCGTTTCCGAATGAACCGTCCGGCATTGATTATTGATCAAGCCGCCGCGATCCAACTGTCCGAGAATGCTCATAATGCCACCGGCGCGATGGACATCTTCCATATGCACATTGGCGACCGATGGTGCCACTTTGCACAAGACGGGCACACGGCGGGACAGGCGATCAATATCTTGCATGGTGAAGTCAACGCCGCCTTCATGCGCGGCAGCGAGCAAATGCAAGACCGTGTTGGTTGAGCCGCCCATCGCAATATCGAGCGTCATGGCGTTTTCAAACGCTGCGAAATTCGCAATATTCCGCGGCAGGACGGAGTCATCGTCCTGCTCGTAATAGCGCTTTGCAAGATCAACAATCCGTCGACCCGCTTCCAAGAAAAGCCGCTCACGGTCTTGGTGGGTTGCCAGCACCGAGCCATTGCCGGGCAGCGACAGACCTAAAGCTTCGGTCAAGCAGTTCATCGAATTGGCGGTAAACATGCCCGAGCAGGAACCGCAGGTAGGGCAAGCCGAACGCTCGATCTTGGCGACATCCTCATCGCTGATGCGGTCATCGGCTGCGGCGACCATCGCGTCGACAAGGTCGATGGCGTGTTCGAGATCGTTCAGCGTGACCTTGCCCGCTTCCATCGGGCCGCCCGAGACGAAGACCACGGGAATATTGATGCGCAGCGCGGCCATAAGCATGCCGGGCGTGATTTTGTCGCAGTTCGAGATGCAGACCATCGCGTCAGCGCAATGGGCGTTGACCATATATTCGACGCTGTCCGCAATCAGCTCGCGGGACGGGAGCGAATAAAGCATGCCGTCATGGCCCATCGCGATCCCGTCATCGACCGCAATCGTATTAAATTCCTTGGCGACACCGCCCGCTTTTTCGATTTCACGTGCGACCAATTGGCCCAGATCCTTCAAATGGACGTGGCCGGGAACGAATTGGGTGAAGGAATTGACCACCGCGATAATCGGCTTCCCGAAATCCTCGTCTTTCATGCCTGTGGCGCGCCAAAGGCCGCGGGCACCGGCCATATTGCGGCCATGAGTGGTCGTACGGGAGCGATATGCGGGCATTTTCGTGTTCCTGAGCTCAATTAAGCGAGATTATTCAGCCAGACTATACAAGCTGCGACTGAATTTCCAGCCATCTTTGAGGGATGCTCTTTGGCGGGCGTTAAAGGCACCTCAGCAAAGTAGGCTCACCTAATTCGAGACATTCTAGGAATTCTGAAAAGAGAGCCGGACCTTCGTGTGATCGATCTACTAGAAGACAGTAAAAAATGTCAGACTATTCATACAAACCAAAATGCAAATTTTGAGTGATGCGTTTTATGCAATCTAGAGTTGCGTTTTTTATTTTTCTAAATTATTTTTTCTTGATCTCCACAAAGTTTGAATAGAGCGATGCAGAAAATCAATTCATTAGCTGTCGATCAGTTTGACGTTAAAGCCGATCTTTCTGTCTTTGGGTGTCATTTGCATGAATTCCCACTCGAGCTGCAATTGGCTCGTGATGCGATTTCTGAATTGCAAATATCGCATCCGGAATCGACGCCATCCAATGTGAATGCCGTTTATATGAGCCCGTGGAAGAGCCATACGATGAATGGAAAATTTCTACCGCTCATTCAAATCATGGCGGCGTTTATTAAGCGCACTTCTTTAGAACATTTAAAGACCGATATCGACGCGCTTAATTTCAATCTTGCGGTTGCTGATTGTTGGGGTGCGATTTACGAAGAAGAAAATTACGCCGTTCCGCATTGGCATTTCCCTTCGGATTTTTCGACCGTCATATATTTAGAAGTTGCGCCTAACGCAGCACCGATTGTGTTTGCTAATTCACTCGTCGTGAATCCCGTTTCTGGATCAGCGATCCTATTCCCCGGTAATTTGATCCATCACGTGCCTGCAACAAAGGGACGTCGGGTGATTGTGGCGATCAACTTTATCAAAGTGCCAAAATTCGAACTGCCTATCATTCAGCCTTATACAGGGCTTTAATCGTTTGATTTGAACGGGCCCTTTATTCGATCAAAATGGCACGTAAATCATTGACGTTTGTGCCGGTGGGACCCGGCACAAAAAGATCACCGATCCGCTCAAAAGCGGAATAGGCGTCGTGCGCGACAAGATAGCTGCGACCATCGTGACCGGAATGGCGCAGCCGCGCGGCGGTTGAGCCATCGCAAAAGGCCCCGGCATTGTTCTCGGACCCGTCGATGCCGTCGGTATCCGCCGCCAGCGTGTTAATACCCGCAATCCCATCAATGGCGAGCGCGAAGGACAATAGAAATTCCGAATTACGACCGCCCTTCCCTGCGCCACTCGCGCCAATCGTGACGGTTGTTTCTCCGCCCGATAAAAGAAGCACTGGCTTTTTGAAGGGGCGGTTCTTGAGCGCAATCTCACGTGCGAGCGCCGCGTGCATCAGCCCGATGTCTTTCGCCTCGCCCTCTATCGCATCGGACAAAATCAACGCTTCGATGCCGTGTTGTTGAGCAAGCTCAGCGGCGGCCGCCAAAGACACCGCGGATGACGCGATGACATGGACGCTGTTTCGCGCAAAGATTGGCGATTGCGGATCAGGCGCTTTGGTACTCGCAATCTCGGCCAGCATCGCGGGGGACAGCTCAATATGGTAATCGCGGATGATCTGCATCGCGTCTTCCGCTCGCAAATGATCCGGCACGGTCGGGCCAGACGCTACAAAAGCCGCATGGTCCCCCGGAATATCCGACACGATCAGGCTTACCACCCGGGCAGGAAACGCGGCGGCGGCCAACCGCCCGGCCTTAATGCGCGAGAAATGCGCACGCACGGTGTTCATGGCCGAAATCGGCGCACCTGATGCCAAAAGAGCGCGGTTGAGATTAGCCTCGTCCTCCAGCGAAAATCCATCTGGCGGGCACGGCAAGAGGGACGAGCCACCGCCGGATATCAGCGCGACGACGAGATCATTCTCGGTGAGGCCCTGTACCAGCGTTAAGAGCTCCTGCGCGGCTTTAAGGCCTGCCTCATCGGGGACGGGGTGCGCGGCTTGAAGGATTTTAATCGAGCGGCAAGGTGCAACGGGGCCGTGACGGGCGACGACGCATCCCTCGACCGGGGCATTCCATGCGCGCTCAAACGCTGCTGCCATTTGACTTGCGGCTTTGCCGGCCCCCACCACGAGGGTGCGCCCTTTAGGCCGCTCGGGCAAATGACGCAGAATAGCCTGATAGGGATCGGCGGCCTCAACCGCTTTTTGAAAAACGCGCGTTAAAAAGTGGCGTGGTTCGGCAATCATACTGTTCTCGGCGATCTTATACGCAGGATCGCACCCTAGCACTAAGCCTACGAAGGCGACAAATCGCCATGCCGGTAAGAGCAGCGGGAAATGAGTTTACGAGGTCCGAAGCCAGGGCGGGGGTGGCATGCGCGATAAAATAAAGGCCAATACCAGCGCGACGATCCCCATTGCGCCAATGAGGGACACGACGCCGGGCCATTGATGGCTCGCCCAAAAATAGCCGCCCAATACGCCTGCCACACTCGAACCTGCGTAATAAGCGCACATATAAAGCGTCGATGCTTGAGCACGTGAATGCTCCGCCCGCAAGCCTACCCAGCTGCTGGCAACCGAATGGGCCGCAAAAAAACCGAGCGTGAACAGCGACATGCCCAAGACAACCCAAAGCAGGGAATTGGCAAGTGTGGCCAAAAGGCCGATCTGCATAATGGCAAGGGAAACCCATAAAGCGGTACGACGACCGATTTTATTGCCGATAGGCCCCATAACCGCCGAGCTGACAGTGCCAAGCGAATAAATCAAAAATACAAATCCAACGAGCGTTTGGCTTAACTCGAAAGGCGGCTTTAAAAGCCGAAAGCCGATATAGTTGAACAAGGTAACAAGCGAGCCAAGCAACAAAAAGCCTTCGGCAAATAACATCAGCAAGGCCGGGTCACGCAGATGCACGGCATAGGCCTCGCCTGCCCCCTTCCATGACGGCGTGATCCTTCGGAAATGGTGCTCACGCGGTAAGACCCACCATAAAGTGAGCGCGCATATAAGGCAGACGAGGCCGATAACACCGACGGCGAACCGCCAATTCGAAAAATCGAGCACAATAGACGTAATTAAACGGCCGCCCATCCCGCCCAGTGAATTACCCGCAATGGTAAAGCCTACAGCGACGCCCAACGCGCGGCGATCCAACTCATCTGCCAAATAAGCAATCGAAATAGCCGGAAACCCGCTGAGTGCCAACCCGGCGAAGACCCGGAGCAACAGGAGACTGTGCCAGCCCGGAACGATGACCAGAGCGAGCGTCAACAGGCTTGAAAGGGTGAGCGATGCGGCCATCGTCGCGCGACGGCCAAACACATCCGAAATGAGGCTAGATACAAGCATAGCCACAGCAAGCGCTGCGGTGCTTGCAGCTAATGAGAGGCTGCTCTGGGCGGGGGTAAGATCAAATTCCTGCGTAAACAACGGCATCAGCGGCTGCACACAATAAAGCGCGGCAAAGGTAGCGAAGCCACCCGCCACCATGCCCAACGTCGTCCGCCAAAAAGGCGCACTGCCAAGCTGGATAAGGGGGGATATATCATTCATGACGGGCAAACCAAGGCGGCGGGGCAAGCTGTTGAGAGCCAACTCGTAACGCCGGTTTCCCGTTTTGCAAACAAGAAACGATTACCCTACGCGGTAGATTTTGCCTCCTGGTCTACCGAGATCGACCCGAACCACACAAATTGATTGCCACCTAAATTTTTGGCCTGATAAAGCGCCATATCGGCATTCGTTTCTAAAAGCTCGACCGTATCGCTATGATCAGGGAACATTGCGATACCGATGGATACACCAACGGAAACATCGATATCGCCTTTGATCGCGATGGGATGCGAGAGACGTTCAATCAGATCGCGACAGACCGTTTCGACTTCCCATTGACGTTTTATGGGATAAAGACCGACATTGAATTCGTCGCCCCCTCGCCTACCCACCAAATCACTACCGCGTAATCGCAGCCGCATTCGCTCGACGACGCATCGCAAGACTTGGTCACCCGCGTCATGACCATACATATCATTGATAGCCTTAAAGCGATCAAGATCGAGATATAAAAGCGCTATTCCATCGCCTGATCTTTTAGCGAGCTGTAGATGCGAGCTGAAGGAACTGTAGAAATGACTACGGGTTAACGCTCCCGTTAATTGATCAAAATTAACAAGGTGCTGTAACTCTCCTTGAATACGAGCACGCTCAATAAAAGTGGATTCAAGAGTCTCTGCTAGCGTCTTAATCTCCCTGACCATGTCGCTTTTATCAACGACATTAATATTGCCAGCCGCAAATGCCGAAGCGGCATCAGAAAGGTGAATGATCGGCTTCGAAATACGTCTCGCTAAATAGCGTGAAAGAATAAAACCAAAAACAATATTAATAAGAAAACCAAGTATAATCAGTATCGCATTTTGAAGTGAGATAAGCTTGTGTGTATCGATAGGTGTCGCTAATTTTATCACCGCCGCAAGGACCGTATCATCCTCCCAATAGATCGGAACACTGTCATTCAGGATCGGACCTACAGGCAATAGTTTAAGGCTGATATCCGTTTGAAACGCGTCGGTGTTTATGTTGATATTTCGAGATAAAAAATCATTGATTGACGTCATACCTATCAAATATCCGATCGGCCTATTATCCGAGGGTAGATTAATATTGCCACAAAAAATAAGAAAATCATCGTTTAACGCAGTAGACACGGAGCGTCCGATATTTTCATCGCACTCCTTTTTTGCCGATTCAAGACTACTTTCACCGACCGTTCCCGTATCCAATAGGCTTCGTCTTTTATAATCTAATAATGTAAATATTATATGGGTAGACTGTGTCTTTTGGTTCAAAAATTGAGTCAAATAATTATTCCGGGCCTGACTATCCGTCAGAGAAGTGACCAAAATAGGTGCCTCGGTCAACGAACTAAAATCGTCAAGATAATGATGAAACGATGATTTCATTTCTCTTACAATACTTAATTTCGTTGATTTTTGAAATTTTTCCGACTCAGTACCGAAAATATCTGCCGCAATTTTAAAATTAACCAACGCCATCGATATAGCGACTGTAGCCACAACTATGTTTATCGATAATCTTATGGAACTTTCAATTCCTCGCCCAAAAATCATTTTTAAAATTTCTATAAATTAATACAACGGAAGAGGATCTTTAGCGTAACCGTACCGTGCAAAAAATATTTGATCACTGATAGGAGCATTATGATTTTCGGTCGTAAAAGGTCGCTTGTACGACTTTAAAACCCCGTCATACTTTTCTATATTCTCTAAGGCCTCTCTAACGGCGTTTCTTTCAAAGGAATTCGCCTTTGCCGCGGCTAATGCCAGCAGCCATACCAAATCATAGGCTTGAACAATGCCCACTGAGCTCTTGATGTCAGCCTTATCGGACGCATGCAGCGCCTCTAAAATTCGAGGAATAAGACTTTGAGCCTTATCACTTATCGGATTATAAAAGCTGAATGTCTGAATGACAGACAGATCAATATTTTCAATCAAGCCATTTGTTAATTCAACAAAATTGCCACCCGTTATGCCCCAATGGGCTAGAATTGGTAAACGCTTCTCCTTTGAAAGATTCGCGACCTCGCGTACGAATAAGGCGCCTTCGTTTTCGTTCGCAACCAATATTACGAGCTCAGCTCTTGCTTCCAACATCGTTTGATATTGTTGCAACAAGCTTTTTTCGCCCCAGTTATAAACAGCTTCCGATACGATTTGAATGTTATTATTGATCGACGCCGCCTTCAAAGCTGAAGAATTGCTCCTACCCCAAGCCGTATTGGGTATAATAACACCAATACGCTTCGCAGAACGCCTGTTTGCTTCATTAATAAAAGACGAAGCCGCCCATTGATCTGTAAGTGAAAGACGAAAAGCCCAATTTCGTCCATCGGCCATTTTGGTTATGTCGTCAGCAGAACCCCAAGGATCTAATAAGACGACACCGAGACGATCGGCAACGGGCCGCTGTTCAATATAAACCGGGCTAAATTTTCCACCCATAACCGCTAAAACATTACTACGCTCAGCGGCCTTGGAAACATTATCAACACCGATTGCAGGAACGCCGCGATTATCGCTGTGCTCAATAATAAGCCTTCTATCTTTTAAAAGTCCCATCGCCTCAATGTCGTTAACCGCCAATTGAGCACCAAGCGCTACGGCTTGGGCCGACGTACTATTAGGCAAACTAAATTCGGCATCTATAACAATAATCGCCGTATTATCTTCCGCCAATGCCGATTTATTTGCATAAAATGATAAATAAAAAACAAATAAAAAATATAATAAATATTTGATATACCGAATCATTAAAGCCTCCAAGGCTCTTACTACACTAATATAATGCAAAAAGCGTAATAAATGTCAAAATAATATTAAATTATATTTCTATAAATTATAATTATATGAAATACTATATATACAAGATGTATTAAATAAATTAATTATTATAAGTAAAGTTCTAATTTTGAAATAAAACTAAAGAGGTGGCCAATTGACAAGCTCTGAACATGTTCAGGATTTCAATTCTGAGTTTGTCAGATTTATTGTGTCATCTGCAAAGCAGAAATCATTGATTAAAATTCTCGGGAGCGCCTGCAAGCTTTGCTTGACCATTACAGGTCTAGAGGTATGCGGAATCTACCAATTTCAAAATCGGCACAAAGAGCTCCGTCGTATTAGCTATGCGAGCGTTAAAACAAACCACAAGACGAAAGCGGATCAGAACCTTGATCTTCCACTAACGATATTTGAGGCACTAAAGCGCCGCGAAACCATAATTGAACAGAATATAATAATTATCCCACTATTTGGTTATCGTGACATTTATGGTGTCATATATTTATGCAAATCAGCAATAATTCCATACCAACTTATCAACGACGCCCTCTCTGCCGTTTCCATCAGCCTCGAAAACGCTATTAAAAACTCGGAAACAATAGCCCATCTTAGAAACAAATTAATCGAACGCGGTCGCATAATTCAAAAAAAATCGACTGATGTTGAAAAAAAGACATTATTGGCAACAGAAGCCAACCATCGCGTTCGGAATAATCTTCAAATCATCCATAGTATGCTCATTAACAGAATAGATGAGTTCAAAATATATGGCGATGAGGCTGAAATAACGATCCGAAAAATTGCCGGGCGGATCATGGCGATGGCTCAAGTTTATGATCAACTGCTTATATCTGGAGATAAGGATGTCATTCAAGGTGATGTTTATCTGAATTCCTTACTTGACGATCTAATTCGAATTTATGGCGCACAATATCCAAACATCCGGGTGGAAAGAGACATTCATTGCGTACTGATCAAATTGAACCAAGCATCTGTAATCGGAATTATTCTTATTGAGCTCGTTACCAATGCATTCATTCACGCATTTCCTAATTTAAATGGAAACATCACGGTTAGTTTGAATAAAGAACCCAGTGGTCGAAAGGCGAGGCTTATTGTTAAAGACGATGGTAAGGGTATAAGCGAGCAAAAAAATAGCAATAGAAATGGTGTTAAATTAATCGAACGTTTGATTGACCATATTGGTGGCAGCCTTTCAATCGATACAGATGCGGGCACAAGCTTTCTACTCTCGTTCAAGCCATAGGCCTTCTACATTATCGGAATTGGATCTTTTAATGAATATAGAAAACTATGATGAAAAATTTAGGCGACGTTTCCCACGATTTTCCGGGGTTAAATCAGTCATTATTTTTTTCGATTCGAAAAGGATTGAACTCTTGGATCTAAGCGAGAAGGGCATGCGAATATCCTTCACCGAGGCCGGCGTATTCTCGCAAAATGCACTTACTAAGTTTAATATAATAATGATGAATAAAGGTCGCCGTATAGGACATGAACTATACGTAAAATGTATCTGGGTCGATCATCCGGAATATGGATTTATCTTTGGCTCAAATTCGATAGGCGCTCATATCTGGCGATCAATCTATTCTGAAAATGAACCAAAAGATATTACAACTCTTAACGGTACCGAATTTTAAATTCTAAAATGTCAAAAAACTCAAAACTGAACAACGTAACTACCTAAAAATGGCAAGGATTAACGAATGAAGGGAATTGTTTTTAATGTTGTCGAAGCCATTATAGAAAAAGAATTCGGTCCGGAAATGTGGGATTTATTATTAAATAATGCAGAACTCGACGGGGCTTATTCATCTCTCGGAAATTATCCGGATAGCGAATTATATGCTATCGTTGACACAGCTTCACAAGAACTAGGCCTGACAGCGGCGGAGACACTTAAGTGGGTTGGGAAGCGATCAATGCCATATTTTAATGATATTGTACCCTATATATTTAAAAACTACAGCAATTCGGAAGATTTCATCAAGGATGTTAATAATATTATTCATCCCGAAATAAAAAAATTATACCCTGGCGCAATATGCCCGCATTTTCATATGATAAATTCCTCAAAAAAATCGCTATCGCTTGTATATACATCACCACGCAAATTATGCGCGTTAGCAGAGGGATTCATAGAGAGCGCAGCTGAAATTTATGAAAATAATATATCGATTCATCAGACTGAGTGCTTTCATAACGGCGCAAAACGGTGTGTTTTTTTAGTCGAGTGGGTTTCTTGAAAGAAATGCAATCATGACTGAAGATAATGATAAGGGCGAACACGCCTTGATTCGAACGCTTGAGCGAAGGTTGGAGCGTGAAAAAGTCGCTCGTCGTTCCGCGGAAGCTATCGCAGAAGAAGGGTTGCGAAATCTTTATCAGACAAATAATCAACTAAAACTTCTCAATATGATTGCACTTTCTATGATAGAAGAGCAACCAATTGAACGAATAATGCAAGCTATTATCAGCCACATTGCTAACTATCTCAATGCAGATATTGGCCGTATCTGTATTATGAACTTCGACATTCAAGATATACTTAGTAAGCCGATCTGGTACCATTCCGGAGCGAATGCATTATTTTATGAATTCCGGAGTGAAATTGAGAAAAAATTTGATTTTCATTCTATTATTCCGCCAAACATAGAAAATTCTATCAAGGTAATTTCGCTTGATGAAAATTCTGAAGAGTTAATAGCTAAGATTGCAGAACGGTATCGCATTAATACTTATATTTCTATACCACTCGTCATCCTCAACGAGGTTTCACTTATTTTAGAATTTTTTAGCTCCGCACAATATGCCCAACCGTTAGCGATTGATCCACTTTGGAAACAGATTGGGGGTCAATTGTCCATACAATTGGAGCGGGAACTCATTAAGCGGAAACGGCAGATTGAACTCTCTAGCGATTCACTTACCGGCTTAACCAATCGTCGTTTTATACAGGATACCATTGATCGAATATTAACATCAGAAAACTCAGATTTCGAGAAGAGTGCCACGATTGTCGTTATCGGATATGACAATTTTCGGCATATAAACGATACATTTGGACATAATATTGGTGATAAGATTATTCAGGAAGGGGCAAGTCGAATAAGACTTTTCTTGGCGGCTTTACCAAATGCATACACGACAACGCTCGGCCGTTTAGCCGGAGATGAGTTTGCGGTAATCATCGAAAATGTAGCAGATTTCCAAGCTATTGAACAAGTAATGGAGCGCCTATTACTTACTCTTTCGGCGCCCTATAAAAGTTTTGAATACCCTTTTAAGTGCTCTGCAAGCGGTGGTCTTGTTCACTTCAACAAGATAGCAAAATCGTCGTTTCAAATCTTCAGTGATGTTGACACGGCATTGCAATACGCAAAACAAAAGGGCGGATCTAAGCTCGTTATTTTCAGCGATGACATGCGACAGACGACCTATCGACGCCGTATATTGGCCGCCAATATCATTCGGGGATTGGCGCAAGATGAGTTTCTTCTTCATTATCAGCCGCTAATATCCGTCGCAAGCCGCAGTTTGATCGGATTTGAAGCACTTATAAGGTGGCGTAATACAGATGGTATCTTATTGAACCCAGTTGAGTTTTTGCCAATTGCTGACCAATCCGGATTGACGATACCAATCGGGCAATGGGTTTTGAAAACGACATTAAATGTTCTTGGCCGCTGGAGTGAAATCACTACGCTTCATCCAAATTTTAAGATGGGCATTAATATTTCACCAAATCATTTCATGACGAAGGATTTTGGCCAAGAATGTCTTGAACTTCTCGAAAGTAATCAAGTTCATCCAAATAAAATATGTCTGGAAATTATAGAATCAACAATTTTAGAAAATAATCCAACCGTATTGAAAAATTTTGATCTTCTTCGCACAAATGGCATTTCTATCGCTATTGACGACTTTGGGACGGGCTATTCGTCCTTGTCCTATCTTCAAAAATATCAGCCTGACATCATTAAGATTGATAAAGAATTTATTTTGGATGTTGCCCGTAATTCTGAAAGGCAAAAAATTGTTTCGGCTATTATTGAATTAGCAAATAAATTGGGCGTTTCTGTCATTGCAGAAGGTGTCGAGAATGAGGATGATTTTTCGTTCCTCACTCATTTAGGCTGCGACTTTGCTCAAGGCTACTTATTTTCCAGACCAGTTTCCGAAGCAGTTGCGAGTGAAATGTTAATTCATCGGTCGTTCTAACAGAACAATTAAATCAGTCTTAGTTGGGTATTACGAGAAACTTGTCATGAGTAATTCAACCTTAAAAAAATCAATGCTGTTTCTATTAGCTATTACGTATCTTATTTTCATAATTGAAAATTTCTTATATCTCGATCCAGTATACGCCACGGTATCAAGCGATAAGTTTGATTATCTTTCATCAAATGATGGCGTATTGCAAAATCTTCCGATTAAGAATGGTGATAATATTTCAGTCGGCGACATACTTTTTGAGTTTCGTCGTTTTCCTAAAGAGAGCGAACAAATGAAACAGGTCCGTACTCGCTTAGAAGATATCGTGTCTGAAATTAAAGTGCTAGACCTTGTCCGTATCGATCTTGAGGAACGATTAAAACAAGTTTCGATTAATGACCACCAGATCGAAAACTCACTTGTTGCACTTTATAATCCGAGTCAGACGACGATCTCGTTCCTAGAGCAAAAGCTTATCAATTTGCAAGAATTATCACTTATGGCCAGCGAGCGCTTGGCCATAGAACGTAATCACTATCAAGAGATTATGGAAGGTGAAAAAAATTCACTTTCGGCGATTGTCAGGGCTGCGCAATCTGGAAAAGTTTTAATCCAAAATATAGTTCCTGGCTCTACTATACTTGCCGGTGTACCGATATTGAGCGTGTTGAACTGCCAAGCGTTATCAGTCGATTTATTTTTTAAGGAGGCCGATGCTAATCACATACAAATCGGAGGAGTTGTATCCTTTTCCATATCTGGTTCACGAGATATTTGGAAATCGACGATTTCGGAAAGTCCAATAAATATTGATCTTTTAAACGCTAAACAAAAATTTAATTTACCCAGTTTACCGAGTGGGCATTGGTATCGCGTCCGGGCAACGCCGGAAGCTAATTTTATTTCATGGGCCCAGAACTCAAAAGACTGTCTTGTCGGAAGAAATGTCGTGGCCAGTATCCCTCGCGAGAGCCTGATCTCGTTCGTTCATGCGATCATTCCATGACACTCATTGGATTTAGCTATTTCGAGCCGTTAATGTTAGCACTGATCATAATCCTTATTTTTGATCTCTATCTTGATCGGAACCATATGTTTGCCCGCTTTGTTTACGGCATTGTGGTTATTAGCTTTGGAGGATCGTATTTTTCATGGCGAATACTTGAAACATTATCATATAGTGATGGAACACCGGCAGCTTGGCCTATAATTGTCTTTACGATTGAGTGTTTTGGATGCCTTAGCGGGATTTTGTTTATCGTACTAATGACGCGCGTTCCAGTATTAGTGGCCCCTATTTACGATCGACCATATGAGGCTACCAACGTCACCGTTGATCTTTTAATTCCAACCTATAACGAGCCGATTGAAATTCTCGATAAGGCGATTATAGCCGCGCTTAATCAAACGCATGGGTCGTGTAAGGTATATGTGCTGGACGATGGGCGACGGGAGTGGGTAAAAAATCTGTGCTCGGAATTAGGCGCATTTTATCTTACTCGACAGGGAAATGCGCACGCGAAGGCGGGAAATCTAAACGCAGCTCTTGCACAGTGCGATAGCGAATTTATTGCGATAATGGACGCAGATTTTGCTGCGTCAACGGAATTTCTAACCAAGACCCTACCCTATTTCTCTGATCCTCTTGTGGGCATCGTTCAGACACCGCAGGTATTTTATAATCCCGACCTCATTCAACTTAATCTTGCGCTTAATTCTGAGTGGGTGGATGAGCAGCGCTTCTTTTTTCGTGAAATTATGCCTGCACGGGCGAGATGGGATGCGGCTTTCTCGTGCGGTTCTTGCTCCGTCACACGCCGGTCTGCAATTGATTCGATTGGCGGCTTTCCGGTTGAAAGCATTACTGAGGATATGCTGACGACGCTTCGCCTCAAACAAAATGGATATCGGACTGTATTTTTAAATGAAGACCTCAGCCTCGGGCTCGCGACGGATGCGGCAGATGCTTATTTTACCCAGCGTAGCCGGTGGGCAAGGGGGCATATTCAAATCGCCTATCTTTGGAAGGATTATCTAGGCAATCCAAACTTGTCTATCTTACAGAAAATGATCTTTTTTCCGCATCACTGGCTCATCATGCCGCTCGTTTCTATCATGGCAGCCTCGATACCCGCACTTTATTTTTTATTCGGACTTTCACCCACCACGAAAGGTAGCCTTTATGAGGCGCTTGAATTTGCGGCACCTTTTTTTGCAATCCAGCAGGGTTATATGACGTGGATTGGAAATCGTACCTATGTGCCAATAATCTCAGCGGCAATTAATATGTTTACGTCGTTTAAACTTTTTCCGCATGTGCTAATTTCGATCATAAAACCGTTTGGTGCTCCGTTTAGAGTTACGCCAAAATCATCGGTGACCGAACAGGGTCTTGATCTTTGGACATCGGGCATTATTGCCACTCTTTGGTTAGCTACTATTTTTGGCGTTATTGCTAACTCATTGCCAAGTTACCGCATTATTGCGCCAACAAGCTTTTTTCCGGTCGCTTTAATCTTTTCGATCTTCACGGTGATCAATTTGACCATCGCATTTTGGATTTCGATCCCACGCCCCTATCCACGAACGAGCTTTCGGTTTGCTATTCATCGAAAAATGCAGGCCCGTGCTCGGAATGTGTTATTCTCGGTTGAGATTGACAATATGTCGACGGGGGGCGCGGGTATCTCGCCATCGATTACACTCGAGCTTCATGAGCCCATTGAAGTCCAGCTGACCGATGGAGTTTGGATTTCTGGGATCGTTGTCCGTTCAGCGGCAGGGATTGGCGTACGTTGGCAAGAGCTTTCACCTAAGCAGTATCGTTCGCTTGTTGAATTCCTTTTTTCAGGCCGCTTCCATGCCAATCCAAAAGGAGCGGCGTCACTATTAGGTATCTATTCCAAGCTGTTAAAATCGACTTAGTGCTTGGGTAATACCGTCTTAAGGGTCATTGCCATGGGCTCCGAGTCTCTATTGAAAAAGTTCTTTATTTTGCCGGTATTGATACCCAATAAATTATTGATTTTATTGAATAATATTAAATTTTTCACGAAAATTTGTTAAAAAGTTTCGTAGTTATCGGACTTGCATAGAACAGACGTTTATCCATTTTTTGCCGTGAATTGCTGTGAGGTTAGGGTAATGTCTAGTTCGTTGAAAAACGGACGAAATTTCTCGTTAAGTTTGGCAGTAGGCTCGAATTTGAACGTTTTTGCATTGGTATCCGTTGTAAAAATATGGAAAAGTATCTCCGTCTGAAGCAATCGAGACTGAATGCTGGGTTCAAGACGGCCGCTGCGGCCTCTGCCTATCTTGGAATTCCCTATGGCACCTATAGCGGGCATGAAAATGGCTCGCGTGGGATCCGAGACGATGAATTGCAGCGTTATGCGAAAACATTCAAGGTTTCGCTCTATTGGCTCGCCTATGGTGACCAGGCCATGCGGGCTAAGATAAAGCTCATCGGACAGGCTGGCACAAAAGATGCCATGGCCAAAGGGCGGCACAAAACACTTGAAATCGATGCCGCCTTCCCTGTCCCGCACGATTCGAAGGGTATTTTGGTTTCATCAGACGATTTTGAACCAATCGCATCTAAAAATGATGTCGTCCTGATCGAGGAATTTCTGACGGCTGAAGAACTGGTCAATTCCCGTGTTGCCGTGATGGCGGATGGACGCATATCGCTTGCCAAACTTATATCGGTCGACGCGAAAAAGACGTGCCATTTGCAACTGGCTAGCGGCAAAGTTCAAGTGTGCAAAAAGCCACTTTGGATCGCCAGAATAAGAGGAATTATCTTTGGGCAGCTTGGCCAAAACAAATAAGCTTGGCACAAGCTCGCGATCATCCGTTTTTTAATTGCGGAAGTTCTGACTCTTTTAGGCAAAACCCACACAAGCAAATAATATGGCTGATCGCCCAAGATCGACGTCAGCCATATTATTTTCACCTAGAATGCGTAATCAATTTGTATTGGGAATGTTTTGGTCACCATGCTGATCGCGTTGCTTTTCGATGTACACCGGATCGTCAGGATTAAATTCCGGATTACAGGCATAAATCGTATTCCAGTAAAAAGACTCATAGGAACAGATCGTCGTTAGAGGGTGTTCTGCACCTTCTACCCTTAATGAACCCGTATATTCCGGGTCTCGAAGCAGCCTCATATTTGGATTATTGGTTTGTGACCGGTTGATAACGGATGGATCATTTCTTAGATGGTCCAATAATGCGTCAGCGCGGGCAGTATTGGCTAAGCCAATGACTGCTACGGCAGCGAGAGTAGATAGAGTGATTTGATAAATACGTGACATTGTCGACTCCTTTTAACGAATTAAACGGATCGTATCCCCCCTGGTGGCTTTTTATGAACGGCCCAACAAAGCCATCGCTGATGGATTTCTTTGAAGAGCTGAGGCTTCACTTTATGGATGTCGCGGTTAAATCGTCACCGTCGAACGGAAGATAGTAATGATTGCCGACAATAAGCATTCGTTGAACTACGAGGAGGATGAAAATATCATTAAATGGCAGCATTATGTTCGCTTCTAAACCGCCGCCAGATAATGACAAAAACATAAGCGAAGCCGAAGCTTAAAAAATATATATGAGATCGTTTCACGCTTGACCAAATCCATAAAGGGACCGGCTAAGCGTTGCCTTATCAGTTGGTAAAAATAACGAAAAGTATTAAGAAGTAGCCTTCTCGCCGCGTCCATAAACGAGAAGCATGGAGATAATCACCAAGCCGTAAATGATCTGGCGGCCTGCTTCTGGCATTTCCATGATCGAGAGAACACTATTTAACAGCACGATTAGAATGACGCCGACGACGGTTCCAAGATAACGGCCGCGGCCACCCAAAATATTGGTGCCACCGATAACGACAGCAGCAATTGCGGGCAGCACATAGGCATCACCCATGCCTTGATAGGCTTTTGTGGAATAGCCAGCCAACAAGACCCCTGCCAAGCTCGCCAAGACCGAACATAATATGAAGGCCAGGATCGTGACGCGCTTGGTCGGTACGCCCGAAAGATAGGCCGCCGCTTCTTTATTGCCGATGGCATAAATCGAACGGCCAAAGGCTGTACGGCGTAGCATGATGACAATTAAAATCGAAACCGCCAACCAAACGAAAATCGCATGTGGAATACCGAGTGTTCGTTCGGCCGCGATATAGCGCATCAGATCGGTGGCCTTGGTTTGTGGTGCAAAGCCGCCAGTTTGCGCCACCATCAAGCCGCGCATGACCGCATTAACACCCAGCGTGAAGATCATGGACGGAATGCGCAGATAGGCAACACCGAGGCCATTCACCGTACCCACCACCAGGCCAACAACGAGGGCAGCAGGCAAGGCCCACTCACCCCCCACTGCAGTCGCGGTCATAGCCCCTGCCGCCAATGTCCATGGCACGGAGAGATCAATCTGCGAGATTAAGATGACAATCATCATGCCGGCAGCGACGATACCCAAGAAGGATCCGATTTGAAGCTGCTGAACGAGATAGCTTGGCGAGAACAAGGGAGCTGAGCCAAAGCGATCAAGCGTATAGATTGTTCCAGCGATCAAGATCACCAGAATAAAGGTTGCGGCAATCGCGATAGGCTTATCGTCACGCGACAAGCGGGAGAAAGAGATATTCTTGATCATGTCAATCACCGGAACAACTCCAGCTGGTTTTTAACGCGGAGAATGCTCAGTGCACCAAGGCTGACGGCTGCAAGGAGAACGAGGCCCTCGAAAAGCGGCTGAAGCAGCGGCGCGATATCAAACACGCGGAAATTAAACGAGATCACTTTCAAAATCAGCGTACCGAAAATCGACCCAATTGCGCCGCCCGTTCCGCCCAACAGTGACGTGCCACCGATCACGACAGACGCGATGGAGGATAGCGTATAAGCGCCCGCCATCGGGATATCAGCATTACCCGACGAGGTTTGGATGGCCATGAAGATACCGCCAATGCCAGCGAATAGCCCTGCAAGCGTAAACGCTGCAAGTTTACCGCCGCTAATGTTCAAGCCCGACATATAGGCCGCACCTTCAGCTGAACCGATGGCGTAGACCGTGCGCCCGGTCACCGAACGCCGGAAAGGCACCCATGTCACGAGCGCCACTAGGATCAAAAGAACCAGCGCCGTCGGCACGCCCGCGATCGGCTGAAACCAAGCGGCCTTGCCGTCATCGAAAATGCCAACGGTCTCGGCGAAATCACCGAGCGCATTCGTCATGGCCCAATTGATATCTTCATTGATCTTGCCGCCGGGAATGGGGCGCAAAAACAAGGCAAGGCCCATATAGACGGCACCGGTGGCAAGCGTGGCAATGATCGGTTGAATGCGTCCAAAGACAACAACGCAGCCATTGACAAAGCCTGCTAATGCGCCTGCCAGCAAACAGGCAATGAGGCCAAAGCCTACGCTGCTACCCGAGCCCTCTAAAAGATGGCTCGCCAAACAATCCACCAAAGTCATGATGGCGCCGACCGATAAATCAAGCCCACCTAAGAGCACAGGAACCGTCTGCGCCATGGCCAACATCGCGAGTGAAAAAACCTCATTCGAATTTTGCACGAGCACTTGCGATGAGAAGCCTTTGGGATGCGCTAGATGATACAGGAAATAGACAACAGCAAACAAAACCACCGAAATGGAAAAGCCCATATTTTGCCGGATGCGTAGACCGAAATCAGAAGTATTAGTGGCCGGCATGCGTGCCTCCTGTCGATTTTTGGCCCGCAATGTTCAATGATGCGGCAACGATATTTTTCTCATTAATCGCATCGCCCTGAAGCTCTGAAATGATCCGGCCGTCATATAGAATGGCAACCCGATCACAGGATCCGATCAATTCATCATAATCGGTCGAGTAGAACAGGATCGCTGCGCCTTCATCGGCAAGCTCACGCAAAAGGCGATAAATTTCTTGCTTCGTGCCGACATCAATGCCGCGCGTCGGATCATTCAACAAAATGACATCGGGACGGGTCATCAACCATTTTGCGATAACAACTTTTTGCTGATTACCGCCTGAAAGTGTCGAGACGGCATCATCGGGGCTGCCGATCTTAATTTTCAACCGTTTGATCGCGTCTGCAACGGCGGCGGATACTTTGGTTTCATCGACAAAAATGCCAGACGATAATTCATCAAGCGAAGCGATTACCAAATTCTCCGCGATCGACATCGGCAACATCAAGCCTTCGGTCTTGCGATCTTCCGGAACGAGTGCAATGCCGCCCCCTGCCGCCTTCGCAGCTATCGGTGAATTTAAGTTCTGCGTTACACCGTCAATCAGCACATCGCCGCTGACGCGTTTTAAAACACCGAACATTGAGAGAAGAAGTTCTTTTTGTCCCTGACCATCAAGACCGCCAAGGCCAACAATTTCTCCCCGCCCAACGGAGAGCGAAACATCATGCAGCCGATTTTCCCACGACAGATTACGAATCTCGAGCAAAGGCTTGCGCAATTCATAAGCAGGCTTCGGTAGGAAATGGGCTGAGATTTCGCGGCCAATCATCAACTGGACAATCTCGTCATTGCTGCGCTCGCCCTTCTTGAAGGTTTCAATATGGCGACCATTGCGGAAGACCGACGCATCATCGGCCAGCGCTTCAATTTCGTGCATGCGATGGGAGATATAAAGGATGGCAACGCCCTCGGCCTTAAGCCGGGCAAGCATGGCATAGACTTTTTCAACGTCCGAGCTTGTAAGCGCCGACGTCGCCTCATCGAGAATGAGAATTTTAGGCTTTTTTCCAAGCGCTTTTGCGATTTCAACCATCTGCCGCCGCGAGAGCGGCAAATCGCGAATACGCATTAATGGATTGACATCTTCACAGCCGATCGTGGCGAGTAATTCTTCGGCACGAAGGCGCTGAGCTTTCGCATCGATAAGACCAAATTTACGAGGTGGCGAAGAAATTGAAATATTATCGGAAACCGTAAGATCCGGCATCAACGACAATTCCTGGAAAATACAAACAATACCGGCATCATTGGCTGCGGCCGGCGACCGGAAATTAACGGTCGCACCATCAAGCATCATCGCGCCTTCATCAGGCTGAACCACTCCTGATATAATCTTGATTAGTGTTGATTTACCGGCGCCATTTTCACCAAGCACCGCATGCACACGGCCACGGCCGCAGCTGAAATTAACATCTTGAAGCGCTTTCACGCCACCATAGCGTTTGGAGACGCCATTCAGAATAAGTAAGTCATCGGCGTGACGCGTCGTCATGGCAAACCATTCTATCAAAAATGCAAAGCATACAGGAAAAAGAAACCCGGATCGCCACTGAAGCGACCCGGGTCATAAGATCACGCGCTTATTGCGAGTTCTTCTCGTCCTTCGCCATGATTTCTGGCGCAGAGATGTTCACGCCGCATGGGCCGAACTCGTTCGTCGTGAAGAAGTTATCGGTGAGGTTCGACCAATAATTCACGCCGTCCTTAAGCGTCGTGTAATCGCCGCCTGGGATTGGAATCGAGATCAGCTGAGGCATTGGATTGCCCTTGAGTGCCGAAATCGCAGCCTTCATCGAGATAGCCACGAGGCCAGGTGACTGGCCGAGCGACAGACCCTTGAGGCCGTCCTTCTGATGCTCAACGATCAGCTTACGGAAGCCGTTCTCGGATTCGCCCGCGACTGGCACGAAGGGGTGCTTCGC
>CANGPL010000003.1 GCA_947455725.1 Hyphomicrobiales bacterium
CATCTGATCCAACAGCGCGGCGACCGCTTATTAGAATATGAAGCAGCGAAAGATCATCTCTATTTCATGATCGAGCGTTTGCCGCCAAAGGATATGAATTCTGAGAATTAAACTCCAGGAGGTTTAAGCGATGCGCATTTTAAACCGGCATGCCCCCATCGCATTGCTTTTTACGTTTATATTCCAAAGCTTCGCCCACGCCGACGAGACCGACATCATCCGGAATGTCATCACCAATCAGCTTGAAGCCTTCAAACGGGACGATGCAGCAAGTGCTTATTCTTTTGCCGCACCCGTCATCCAGCAGATCTTTCCGGATGAAGATATCTTCATCGATATGGTGCGAAAGGCCTATCCGCAGGTCTATCGGCCAAAATCATACAAATTCGGCCAGATCGAACCGGTCGACAACGCAATGGCACAGACGGTCATTCTCACCGATGAAAGCGGCAAGCAATGGCAAGCGCTTTACACGCTTGAACAGCAAACCGACGGCAGCTGGAAAATAACCGGATGCCGGATTTTAAAATCCGACATCACCTCTTAAGCCAAGCGCGCTAAGGCTTCGCTCAATTTCGTCGAACGCTCGGTAAAATCAGCGCGACGCTCGTGCTGTTCTTCGACGATCTCTTCCGGCGCGCGTGCCATAAAATCGGCATTGCCGAGCTTGGCATCGATTTTCGCAATTTCCTGCGCAATCTTTTCGATTTCCTTCGATAGTCGCGCCGTCTCCGCCGAGATATCGATAATGCCCGCTAAAGGAAGCGCCGCAACCTCACCGCGGATCACCATTTGCGCCGATTGTGGCGGTGCGACATCGGCAAAGGAAATATCCGAGAGCCTTGCGAGACGCTTCAGCATATCGCCCCACGCCACAGCCCGCTCGCGCGTGGCGGTTGAGGCCCCAACCAGCACTAGCGGAATTGGAGACCCTGCCGGAACATTGATCTCGTTCCGGGCTGAGCGGATTTCGGTCACAAGATCAACCAACCAACCAATTTCCGCCTCGGCATCCGGCGCGGAAAGTCCCGCTAAAGAGGGCCATTCCGACAAGCACAACAGCGCCTCACGCTTGGGCCCTTCCTGACCTTTGACGGCCCAAAGCTCTTCGGTGAGATAGGGCATAAAAGGGTGCAGTATTTTTAAAATACCATCGAACACATAGGCCACGCTCGCGCGCGTCTCGGCTTTCGCTCCCTCGTCCTCGCCCATAAACAGAGGCTTGGCGAGCTCAAGATACCAGTCGCAGAACACGTTCCAAGTGAAGCGATAGGCGGCATTGGCCGCATCATTGAAGCGGTAGGCTTCAATCGCCGCCGTCACTTCAGCGGTTGCATTGGCAAGCTCGCCAATGGCCCAGCGGTTCAGCTGCAAACTGACAGATTTCGGATCAAAGCCCGCAACCCGCGCGCAGCCATTCATCTCGGCAAAGCGCGCGGCATTCCAAATCTTGGTCGCGAAATTGCGATAGCCTTCAATACGTTGGGTCGAGAGTTTGATATCGCGCCCCTGCGCCGCCATCGCAGCCAGCGTAAAGCGCAACGCGTCGGCGCCATAGGTGTCAACGAGATCGAGCGGATCGATCACATTGCCCTTCGACTTCGACATTTTGGCGCCCTTCTCGTCGCGGACGAGCGCATGGATATAAACCGTGTGGAACGGCTCACGACCCATAAAATGATCTCCCATCATCATCATACGCGCGACCCAGAAGAAGATGATGTCGAAACCGGTGACCAGAACATCGGTCGGATAATAACGCGCCAGTTCCGGCGTCTCATCCGGCCAACCCAGCGTCGAGAACGGCCAGAGCGCTGACGAGAACCACGTGTCGAGCACGTCTTCATCGCGGGTTAATGCGGTTTTTGCGCCATAATGCTTTTCTGCCGCAGCCGATGCCTCCGCCTCACTCGCACCAACAAACACGTGACCATCAGGCCCATACCACGCCGGTATCTGATGTCCCCACCAAAGCTGACGCGAGATACACCAAGGCTCGATATTCTCAAGCCATTGATAATAGGTCTTAGACCAATTCTCCGGCACAAATTTCGTCCGGCCCGAGCGTACCGACTCCAAGGCCTCAACAGCCATCGTCTTGGCGTCGACATACCATTGATCCGTCAAATAAGGCTCAATCGCCGAATTCGAGCGATCTCCATGCGGCACCTGGCTCGCATAAGGCTCAACCTTGGCGAGATAGCCTAACGCCTCAACGAGCCCGACAACACGCTTACGGGCCTCGTAGCGGTCAAGGCCATCAAGCGGCTTAAGCTCATCCGAGAGCCCCGAAGGACCAGCGATAAAGCTGTCATTACCGATTAGCCAAATCTTCGCCTGTCGGGTCAGTACATTAATCGCCGGCAACTGATGCCGCTTGCCCACTTCAAAATCGTTGAAATCATGCGCAGGCGTTATCTTTACCGCGCCCGTACCTTTTTCGGGGTCGGCATACTCATCACCCACAACGGGCACGAGACGTCCCACGAGTGGCAGCATGATGTGCTTGCCAATCAGGTGCTTCAGCTTCTCATTTTCGGGATGAATAGCAATCGCGGTATCACCCAACATCGTCTCGGGCCGCGTCGTGGCAATCGGCACGAAAGTGTTCGGATTTTCAGGATCATAGGTTTCGCCTTCGACCGGATAATCGAAATAATACAAATGCCCATGCGGGTCTTTCGCCAAAGCCTTTGCCAAGGCCTCGGCGCTAAACCGCGCTTCATCGCCGCGCGACCATTTAAACGAGCCCTTCTTTTCAATCTGCAGCACTTCGAGATCAGAAATGGCCGATTCAAAATGCGGGTCCCAATTCACGAGACGCTTATCTTTATAAATGAGCTTTTTGTTGTAAAGCTCTACAAATACTTTGGTAACCGCGCGCACCATCTGGTCATCGGCAGCGCCATTTTTGCCCATGGTAAAGCGCTCGCGCGACCAATCGCAGGATGCACCAAGCCGTTTCAACTGGTTGATAATCAGCCCGCCGGACTCTTCTTTCCAGTCCCAGACGCGCTTTAAAAAAGCCTCACGGCCCATATCCCGGCGCGAGGGCTCTTTGCGCTCGGCCAATTGGCGTTCCACCACCATTTGCGTGGCGATACCGGCATGATCGGTGCCAGGCTGCCAGAGCACGTCTTTGCCGCGCATCCGTTCAAACCGGCAGAGAATATCCTGCAACGTATTATTGAGCGCATGGCCCATATGCAGCGAACCGGTCACATTCGGCGGCGGAATGACGATGGTAAAGGGCTTGGCGTCCTTCCGCTCGGGCCGACCAGCGCGAAAAGCGCCTTCCTTTTCCCAAACCTCGCGAATACGGGCCTCAATCGACGCCGGTTCGAACCTATTATCCATCATGCAAGCAACATCCCCACCCTAAAGGGTGTCATCAAAACGAAAACCGCTCTTGACGGGTAAAAGCCCGAGCGGACCGTGTCTGTCAACGGAACTTCAGCAATGAAGGGAAAAAACGAGGTGACGTCAGCCTTTTTTGGCCATTCGTTCGATTTCAGCCTTCACCAAGCGTTCAACAATGCTCGGCAAATGGGAATCGAGCCAATCCTTCAGCATTGGACGCAACGCCGCTTCAACCACCGTACGCATCGCAGATGACACAGCCGCATCAGCCGAAGTCTCGCGCTCAATCGTCTGCCGCAAAGATCCGAAAGCCGAAGAAACGGCGCTTTCGGTCGAGGAAGCCACCGGTGTTTCAACATTCTCTGGCTTAGATGACAAAATCGCCATTCGAGCGGCCAATTCGGTAACCGCGGAAACCGGATCCGTCATGGCCGAGGGCGCTGAAGCCGCTGGCTTTTCGGCGCCATTATTATCGCGCCGACCAAGCGGCAAATTCCACAAGGAATCCTTCGCCGCAGGCAACGCCATCTCAGAGGTCAGCTCCAAAACATCCGCCGATACCTCAGGCTTTAACGAGATTGCGGGTTGGGTGGCCGGCGCCGGCGTTTCCCCTAAATCGTCTGAAATAATTTTGCGGATGGACGCCAAAATCTCGTCCATTGTCGGCTCATTTTGTTTCGCAATAGCCGCACTCATCCGAAATACCCGTTTATTGTTATGCCACTACCCTGACTTTTAAAACAGCTCTTTAAATGTCCGCAAGCATTGATCCAGACTTAGCTGTTGATGAGGCCAAGCACCGCAAAAATTTATTTCCCCGCGATGTCGGTACCAGCAATCCGCCCCTTGGTCGCGTCATAATGCACATTCGGATCATAGGCCTTAATCGCCAAGCCGAGACTAGACGCCGATAGGCGGCCAACAGCCGCGAGGAGCTGATAGGAGGACACAACACGATCGCGCTGCGCCGTTACCAGATTAACGCGGGCACTCAAAAGATTTTGGTCCGAGATCAAAACATCCAAGGTCGTGCGCTGGCCGACTTTCGCTTCTTCCTGCACGCCATTTAGAGCGATGGTTGCCGCGGCAATCTGTGCTTTAGCCGATTTCACGCGGGCATTGGCCGTCTCATATTGGCTCCAAGCGGCTGCAACGCCAGAACGAACTTGATCCCGCGCGCTATCGGATTCCAACCGACGCTGACCAAGCGTTTCTTTAGCAGCCCGTGCACGCGCCGAAATTTCACCTGCCTCATAAATTGGCATCGAAACCTGACCTAACAAACGGAAATCGCGGCCTGCGTCGCCCGGATATTTCGTTTCCCAACCTTGTGATGCGCTACCTTGCAGATCAACCGACGGTTTAAACTCGCCTTCGACCAATCGCACCTGCGCTTCGGCAACTTCCACGTTGATGCGGGAAGCAACCAGTTGCGGATTTTCTTTGTCACCAATCTTGAAAGCTTCCTCGATCGAAACAGGAAGACGCTTAGCAACCGGTTCAGCCTCAACAAGGCCAGAAGGTGCAACACCGATGACCTGCTGATAAGCCGCACGGCTGCTTTCCAAATTCGCTTCGGCGCTTGAGCGATCCGCTTCTGCCGCCGCGAGTTGGGCTTCAACCTGCGCAACGTCGGTCCGCGTCACTTCGCCCACATTAAAACGGTCCTGAGTTTGACGGAGCTGTTCCTTCAGAACATCGATATTGGCCGTACGCAATTGCACAACCGCCTCATCGCGTACGACATTCATATATTGCGTCGCACCGTTCAAGAGCACTTGCTGCTCAGCAGAGCGTAAACCGGCACGTGCGGCCAAAACACCCTTTTCAGCGGCGTCGACCTGGCTTGATGTACGGTCACCATTATACAGATTTTGCGTCACCGTTACGCCAACCGTTCTTGGCGTTGTCGTCAAATCATAGGGGCTTGCAGAATAAGCTACATTGCCAGCCGAATTGGCTTGCCCGAGCGAAGACGATGCCGAAACACGCGGCAAATATCCGGAACGCGCTCTTGGCACTTGCTCATCGGTTGCGCGCAGACTGGCGCGCTGGGCGTTCAAATCCGGGCTGCTGGCATAGGCGCGGGCTAGTGCTCCATTAATCGTTTCAGCCCGAGTACCGGTTCCGGCAAAAAGGGCAGATACAGCTATGCCGACCAGCAAAACATTCTTAAACGTCGTCATCATTAGAACCGCCTAGGGAAAAACAAAGAACAATAACCGAAATCCGGCCAAAAGGAATCACGCGCACTGAAGCTAATATACTAAATTTATATTAATTCAGAATACAAACGCTGGCTCCCTTAAAAAAGCTGAGAGTAATGGACCTGAAGCGTTCATCAAGCTCTTTTCACCAATCGAACCTTCGGAAAGCGTATAAACCCGAATGGCTGAAGCAAAGGAGCTGCCCATAATAGCCACCAAACGTCCACCAGCCTTTAGCTGATGAAACAAGGTTGCTGGGACCTGTTCGCAACGTCCATTGACCAAGATAATATCGTATGCAGCACCTGCACTTACTCCGAGCGTCAGATCACCTTGCTGGACGTCGACGGTTTTAAGATCGAGTTTGGCCAATGCATCCTTCGCGGCCGCGCATTGTGAGGCGCTGTCTTCCAATAAGGTCACGCGCCCTCCAAGCCCCGCCATCAACGCCGTCGAATAGCCAGCGCCGGCTGCGACATCGAGTACCGTGTCATTCGGCTTTATTTCGGTCGCTTGAATCATCCTCGCCAAAATCATCGGTGGCAAAATTTTTCTTTGCGCACCGCCAATCGATAAAACCGCACGGTCGGCATATGCTATCGATTGTTCCGATGGATCAACAAAGACCTCGCGCGGAATTACAGTAAAAATATCCAATATGTCCGTGCGCGTCACATCGGCGGTCCGAAGTTGGCCATCCACCATCGCTCGGCGTGCCTGTAAAAAATCGACCATATGAAAACTCCCCGGACATAAAACATACTATGGCGTTTCATAAGGATGAAAACGCCGTCGAACCCGAACAGAACTGCAAAATACAGGAAAAATGGAGGCCTCGCCCGGAATCGAACCGGGGTACGAGGATTTGCAGTCCTCTACGTGACCACTCCGCCACGAGGCCTCAACCGGAAAGTACCGGCGCGCCTAGATACAAACAGTTTTCACTTACGGCAATCAATTTGATGAGGTTACACGTAAAAAACGACAAGTTGTTGACGGAAATTATGGGCATTGAGAATTTCTTTATCATTTTCCTGTCATCTACCCCTTGCGTTTCGGATACATAGTGATGTATCCGGCACCCGTGATCCTCGATAGCTCAGCTGGTAGAGCGTTCGACTGTTAATCGAATGGTCGCAGGTTCGAGTCCTGCTCGAGGAGCCACTTTTCCCGGAAATCAATACATTCCTCCCGTTTTGGGTAGATTATATGAACCGGCTGGCCTGTTAATCCGTAAAATAGCGGTATTTTGACGGTAACCTTAAGGCCATTATGTCCGACTCAATTCTCGTCTGGTTTCGCAACGACCTTCGTTTGCTCGACAATCCCGCCGTCCTCGACGCCCATCGTTCCGGTCAGCCCATCCATTTCGTTTATATTTTCGATGACAGCGGAAAACACGCGCGGCCCTTAGGTGGCGCTCAGAAATGGTGGCTGCACCAAAGCCTCACCCGCCTCTCGGAGGATATTTCAAAGCGTGGCGGTCGCTTAGTTCTGTTTCGCGGCGATCCGGAAAAAATTGTTCCACATCTTGTCAGCGAGTGGCGTCCGTCGAAAGTGGTCTGGAACCGCCGCTATCATGCAGCAGACATTGCATGTGACACCGCCATCAAAGCGCAATTGGAAGCCCAAGGCATTGCCGTCAAAACCTTCAATGGCACTTTGATTCGGGAACCTTGGACACTTGTTTCCAAAAGCGGGGGTGCCTTTAAAGTCTTCACGCCGTTTTGGCGGGCTGCACGAGAAAATCATGACGTGCCCTCCCCGCAAGCCGCACCTGACGCCTTTGCGTCCCCCCCTAATTCGTCATCGAACTTGTCTGTATCTTTGGCGGACCTAGCACTCGAACCCAAAAAGCCGAATTGGGCCGAAAGCATTGCCGAGGCTTGGGTGCCGGGAGAAGCCGGTGCGCTAGCAGCGCTTGAAACCTTCATCGATCACGGCTTTGCAGGCTATGCGGAAAACCGCAACCGGCCCGATATGCCGTCAACCTCGCGGCTTTCGCCCTATCTGCGATTTGGCGAAATTTCGATCAATCGCGTCTGGCATACCAGTGAAATGGCCGTGCAATCAGGCCGTACGAAGGCAAGCTCTGAGGATCTGAGGGTCTTTCAATCGGAACTCGGCTGGCGCGAGTTTTCCTATTATTTGCTCTATCACCAGCCTGATATTTCTAAAATCAACGTCCAGAGACGGTTCGACGAATTTCCGTGGCAGAATGATCCGGCGATGTACAAAGCATGGTGCCGCGGTCAAACCGGCTATCCGATTGTGGATGCGGGCATGCGCGAGCTTTGGCAAACCGGTTTCATGCACAACCGCGTGCGCATGATCGTTGCGTCCTTTCTGATTAAGCATCTCAGGATCGACTGGCGGCAGGGCGAAAACTGGTTCTGGGACACGCTTTTGGATGCCGATCCCGCGAGTAATCCAGCGAGCTGGCAATGGGTGGCGGGTTCAGGAGCCGATGCTGCGCCCTTCTTCCGGATTTTTAATCCCATGCTTCAAGGCGAGAAATTCGACCCGAAGGGCGACTATGTGCGCCACTATGTCCCCGAACTCGCCCGCCTCTCGAACAAATATATTCAAGCCCCATGGACAGCGGGCCCGCTCGAATTAACCGCGGCGGGCATTAAACTGGGCACGACCTACCCTCGCCCGATCGTCGATCACGATGCCGCGCGCAACAGCGCCCTTGCGGCTTTCAAGGCGCTCACGGTATATACGTAAATATGACTAGACACATTAGGACGACCGAGACACGCATGAAGCTTGCTATTATTGGTAGTGGTATCGCTGGAAACGCCGCTGCTTACGCTTTAGCATCGTCCTCAGCCCATAAAATTACGGTTTTTGAGCAAAATGACCGCCCCGGCGGCCATTCCGCGACGGTTACGGTCGATTATGACGGAATGTCAATTCCAGTTGACACCGGCTTCATCGTCTACAACGAAAACAACTATCCCGAGTTCAAAGCCCTGCTCGCGCATCTCAACGTCGCAACCCACGCCTCCGATATGAGCTTTGCGCTGTCGGTAGATGGCGGGCGCTTTGAGTGGTGCGGGCGCGATAAAAATCCGATGGGTGGTCTTTTCGCCCAACCGCAAAACCTGTTCTCGCCGAGCTATCTCAAAATGCTCCTCGAGATTTTGCGCTTTAATAAACTGGCGCTCGCTGATCTGAAAGCCGGACGGCTCGGCGATGGCTCCCTTGGCCGGTACCTCTTGGCCAATGGCTTTTCCGCCCGCTTCCGTAATGATTATCTTTTGCCCATGGGAGCTGCGATTTGGTCGATGTCGACCGAATCCATGCTGAATTTCCCGGTCAAATCCTTCATCACGTTTTTTAATAATCACCATTTGCTGCAATATAACGGGCATCAATGGCGCACCATCACCGGCGGTAGCCGCGTCTATGTCGAACGGCTGATCGACGCTTTCCGCTCCCGCTTGCGCCTATCGACGCGGGTGATGAAAGTCGAACGCAGCGCCCATGACGTCACCCTTACCTTTGAAGACGGCTCGAACGAACAGTTTGACGGTGTCGTCTTTGCCTCCCATACCGATCAGACCATGGCGATCTTGGCGGATGCAACGCCTCAAGAGCGCGCGGTGCTCGGCTCAATCGCGTACAAGCCAAACACGGTCTATCTCCACCGTGACCCGAGCCTCATGCCTAAGCGCAAGCGGGCTTGGGGTTCTTGGAATGTGATTCAACGCAAAGACCGCAATGAAGATTTATGCGTAAGTTACTGGATGAACCGGCTTCAAGGCATCGATCCTTCGCGTCCGATCTTTGTAACGCTTAATCCGCCCGAGCCGCCTGCGGAGCATCTGACCTTTGGTCGATATGTCTATGATCATCCCCAGTTCGATCATGCAGCCATTGGTGCGCAAACCAAGCTTGATTCCATCCAAGGCCGTAACCGCGCTTGGTTCTGCGGCGCATGGGCCAAACATGGCTTCCACGAGGACGGATTAAGATCAGGCCTCGACGTCGCCGAGCGTTTGGGCGCTGTCCCCGAATGGCGGCCACGGCCTGCTTATGCAGAGGCAGCGGAATGACACCGGTCGAGGCGGGATTATTCGTCCCGCCACAAAGTGCGGCCTGTTTCTATGTCGGCCCCGTCATGCATGCGCGGATGAAGCCGGTTCTGCATCGCTTTTCCTATCGCGTTTTTTCGATGCTGATTGATCTTGCCAAGCTCAACGAAGCCAAGAGCCTCAGCCCGTTTTTCTCGATTAATCGGTTTAATCTCCTAAGCCTTTTTGAACGCGATCACGGCCCGAAAACGGGTGTTTCTCTTCATGCCTATGCGCAGGATCTCTTTCAATCAGCTGGCGTCGATCTAACGGGCGGCAAGATCATGCTCCTGTGTTACCCGCGCATCTTGGGCTATGTCTTTAACCCGCTCTCGGTCTATTTCGGCTATGGAGCAAATGGCGCGTTGAAAGGCGTGCTGTACGAGGTGCGCAACACGTTCGGTCAAATGCACACTTATGTTGAGCCCGTTGAAGCCGGAATGTTAACACGGGCAGGCTTACGCCAAGAGCGTGCGAAACGCTTCTACGTCTCGCCTTTCAATGCACTCGATATGACCTATTTTTTTCGGGTTAAACCACCCAGACAAGACATCGCAGTACGCATTTTGGTGAAGGACGATGAAGGCCCTGTGTTAGCGGCGAGTTTTTACGGCAATATGCAGCCATTAACCACGCAAAACCTTCTATGGCTGTGCTTGACGCTTCCCCTTCTTACCCTCAAGATTATCGTAGGAATTCATATTGAAGCGTTCTGGCTATGGGTAAAAGGAATGCGTCTTGTTCCTCGTCCCCCGCCACCACCCAAAATAAGTCTTCCCGGCGATCAATAAACGTCCCTAATCTGCGGTTCGTGACATTCACGATGAGAATACAAGAGATAGCAATGCTGGATATTCCGTCCAATCAAATGGCCCCCGTTCACCTGACGCAAGAAACGGTATCACGTCACACGCAAGGCCTGCCCTTTCTGGTTCGCCAAGCGCTGAGCTTTGCCTGCCGCATTGAAGTCGGAACGCTCACCGTGACGCTGCCCGATCAACGCGTCTTTACCTTCGGCGGCTTGCAACCCGGCCCCAATGCCGAGATGCATATGCACGACTATACCTTCACCAAACGCATGTTTTCATCAGGTGATATCGGCATCGCGGAATCCTTCTTACGGGGCGAATGGACGACGAAGGATTTGACCACGTTTCTCCTTCTCTTTTGCGCCAATCACCACCTTATTTCAGCCATGCTCGCCGACAAGCCGATCATCCGCTATTGGCAATTGTTCAAATATTGGTTGAACCGGAACACCAAAACCGGTTCGCGCAAAAACATCCATGCGCATTACGATCTCGGCAACGCCTTTTACACCAAATGGCTTGACCCATCGATGACCTATTCATCCGCGCTTTTCACTGCGAATGATAAGGATCTCTATCAGGGCCAACAAAATAAATATGCCGCACTCGCGCGCGAATCCAACATTGAGACCAATCATTCGGTCTTGGAAATTGGCTGTGGCTGGGGTGGCTTTGCCGAATACGCAGCGAAAGAAATTGGCTGCAAAGTAACGGGTCTTACCATCTCGCAAGAGCAATATGATTTTGCCAAAAAGCGTATCTTTGAAGCGGGCTTAAACGAAAAAGTTGAGATCAAATTTCAAGACTATCGCGACGAAAAAGGCATTTATGATCGCATCGCTTCCATCGAGATGTTCGAGGCGGTAGGCGAGCAATTTTGGCCCGTCTATTTCAACACGCTGAATAATCGCCTGAAGAGCGGCGGCGTCGCTGGCTTGCAGGTCATCACCATTCAAGATCGCTTCTTTGATTCCTATCGTTTGGAAGTTGATTTCATCCGCCGCTATATTTTCCCGGGCGGCATGTTGCCCTCGCCTTCCATCATGAAAAAGCTTGGCGAAAAAGTCGGCATGGCCATCAAGCACGAGCGCATTTTCGGGGTTGATTATGCTGATACGCTTGCCGAATGGCGCAACAAATTCAGAGCCGCTTGGCCCGAATTAACGCCGCTCGGTTTCGATGAGCGCTTCCGTCGCATGTGGGAATATTACCTCGCCTATTGCGAAGCAGGTTTTCGCGCCGGCAATATCGATGTGCGGCAAATCGTTTACGCCAAAGCCTAACAGGACTTAAGACCCGCTGGGCTTCGTATTGTCCCAGCCGGTCATTTTGGCGATCAGGCCAAAATAGAGCGAGTAAGGCAGCATATTGAGCGCCTTAAGAATAAAAGCGAAACGGCGCGGAAACGTAATCTCGAACCCGCCCCGTTCAAAGCCATCGCAAATGCGCCGCGACGCTTCATCAAGTTTCATCAGAAATGGCATAGGATGATCGTTTAACGCGGTAAGCGGTGTCTCCACAAAGCCCGGATTGACCACCTGCATCGTAATACCAAGCTGATCCGTATCGAATTTCAGGCTCTCCGCCATCGCGATCAAGGCCGCCTTGCTACCCGAATAGGCACCCGCGCGCGGCAAGCCGCCATATCCCGCTACCGACGCATTAAACGCAATCTGCCCCCGCTTGCGCGCTGTCATCTTCGGCAAAATCGCCGAGAGGCAATTAATGACGCCATAGACATTCACGTCGAAGGTCTTGCGAAACCCGTCGGCATCAAAAGGTGCCGCTCGCAACGGGAAATAAATGCCAGCATTCAGAAAACAAAGCACAATCTCGCCGTGCTCTTGCTCAATTTTTTCGACAAGGGCTGCAATACCGACCGCATCGGTGACATCACCAATTGCCGGGATAATGCGTCCCGAAAGGCCTGTGGCTTCCGCCACCAATGTTTCAAGGTCAGGCAGACGCCGTGCGGTAGCGATAACCGTATAGCCGCGCCGCGCCAATTCCACGCAAGTCCCGCGGCCGATGCCCGAGCTCGCTCCCGTTACCCATGCTACCCCATCAGACGCCGAAGCTCGATAGGTGCTGGTCACGTCAATACCCCATAAAATGCTGGAACAATCGGCCAAACGGGCCGGTCAACCGTAAAGGCGCATCATTGACGACGAAGCAGATGCAATCCTCGCCCTCATCAGCCTTCGGCCGATGGTCGATCTCGCCATCCGCAATCGCGATATCACCGCGCGCATAATGCTGATTGCCATCGCTAAAGGCCCCCTGAAGAACCAACGTGATCTCTGTGCCATCATGCGTATGCGACGGCATCGTACGGCCCGCTTTAATCCAGAGCAACGAAGCCTCGCATCCGGACGGATCCTTACGCGCGTATTCTTTTAAACCTGGCA
This sequence comes from Hyphomicrobiales bacterium, assembly GCA_947455725.1. Taxonomy (GTDB): domain Bacteria; phylum Pseudomonadota; class Alphaproteobacteria; order Rhizobiales; family Beijerinckiaceae; genus CAIUPE01. Next base: position 12,867 of record CANGPL010000003.1, read on the forward strand.
AACGCGTGCGCCACTTCAACTGGTTGAGATCCGAACCGATAAACGCCGCAATCGGCTCAGGCACCAGCTCATCGGCAGAAGAAACGCGTTCCTTCGGCACCTCAACGGGCTGGCTGAAAATCTGGTTGAGCATCTTATCCCGATTGGACAGCGGCGATGGCGCGACCTTCTCGATCTTCTCGGAATGCAAAATTTCCATCGCCTCAACAAAGCCGCGGTTATCCGGCTTCATCAACAAATGGGCGGCAATCAAACCATGCAAAGGCGCGGGCAAATGGCCAGCAGCATAGCCAGCGAGTAAGGTGTTGAGAGCACCCTCTTCTTCTGTCATCTTAGACGCTAAGGTCAAAACCGCCGCTCCAAATTGCAAAACACGAAAATCTCTACGGAATCATCTAACGATTGGATTGATTTACAATAAAAAATGTTCGGCTAAATTTACAGGCGTCTTATTGGCGCACCTTATTTATACCTAACATCGACGACACGTTCAAAATCTTATCCAAAACGCAGAGCAGAAAATTCAATGAAAATCGCCAATACCGTCCTCGATGCCATTGGAAATACTCCTCTTATCCTGCTAAAACACGCTTCCGAACTTACAAAATGCACCATTTTGGGCAAAGCGGAGTTTATGAACCCCGGCGGCTCGGTTAAGGATCGCGCGGCGCTCGCCATCATCAACCATGCGATGGCCTCCGGCGCCATGAAGCCGGGCGGGACAATTGTTGAGGGTACCGCCGGCAATACCGGCATCGGCCTAACCTTGGTTGCCAATACGCTTGGCCTTAAATCCGTGATCGTCATTCCGGAAACCCAGTCGATTGAAAAGAAAAACGCCCTCCGTCAGATGGGTGCCGAACTGATCGAAGTACCAGCAGTGCCCTACTCCAATCCCAATAATTATGTGAAACTTTCCGGACGATTGGCCGAAAAACTGGCCCAATCGGAGAAAAGCGGGGCCATTTGGGCCAATCAATTCGACAATATCGCCAATCGGCAAGGCCATATCGACACCACAGCCCCTGAAATTTGGGAACAAACCGGCGGTAAAATCGACGGTTTCATTTGCGCGGTTGGTACGGGCGGCACGCTTGCAGGCACTGGCATTGGTCTCAAGCGCTTCAATCCCGCGATTAAAATCGGCTTGGCCGATCCCATGGGGGCGGCCCTTTATTCCTTCTACACCAATGGTGTCCTTAAATCCGAAGGCTCGTCGATGACGGAAGGCATCGGCCAAGGCCGCATCACCAAAAACCTCGAAGACGCCCCCATCGATATCGCCTTCCAAATCCCGGATACCGAGGCAATACCCCTCACTTTCGACCTGCTTGAAAAAGAAGGCTTAGCACTTGGTGGCTCATCGGGCATTAATGTCGCAGGCGCGATACGCCTTGCCCAACATCTTGGACCGGGCCATACCATCGTCACCATCCTCTGCGATGGCGGGGCACGCTACGCCTCCAAACTCTATAACCCCGACTTTTTGCGTTCCAAGCAATTACCCGTACCCCATTGGCTGGAACGCCAATCGACCATCAAACCGGATTTCATCTAATGCCGACCGACTTACTCTTTAGAGACGATGCCTATCTCCAAGAATGCTCCGCAACCGTAACCGCGATCAATGAGCGCGGCGGTATCGTGACAGATCGGACCGTGTTTTATGCAACGGGCGGCGGACAACCCGGCGATACGGGTACAATGAAAACCGCCGATGGTTCGGAAATCATCATCGCAACAACCGTTTATGGCGAGGACAAATCCGACATCGTCCATGTGCCAGCCGAGAACTCGGCCCTGCCTAAGATTGGCGATACGGTCACCCTCGTGCTTGATTGGCAAAAGCGCTTGCAACGCATGCGCATTCATACCGCGCTGCACCTTCTAACGACCGTCCTGCCCTACCCGGTGACAGGTGGATCCATCGGCGATGGCGATGGGCGTCTTGATTTCGATATTCCCGATGCCGGTCTCGATAAGGATGAGATCGCCGCCGAACTGAACCGCCGGATCGATCAACACGCAGACGTCGACTATCGCTGGATCAGCGATGCCGAGCTCGAAGCCAACCCGGGTCTCGTCAAAACCATGTCGGTCAAGCCACCGATGGGAACGGGCCGTGTGAGGCTGGTTGAGATTGCAGGCTTAGACCTGCAACCCTGCGGCGGCACCCATGTCCGTAACACCTCAGACATTGGTAAAGTCAGCGTCACGGCGATTGAGAAAAAGGGTAAAATCAACCGCCGCGTCCGCATCACTTTAGCCTGAAGAAAGAAAACCCATGTTCAACGCCCTGTTTGTCACGACCGAATGGCTGAGCAACCACCTCAATGATCCGGATGTCTCGATCATTGACGCGAGCTGGTACCTGCCCACCATGAACCGCGACGGCAAGGCGGAGTACGCGGCCGGTCATATTCCTGGCTCAGTCCATTTCGACATTGACGCGATAGCGGACACATCAAGCCCGCTTCCCCATATGTTGCCGACGCCGGAATTCTTCGCCGACACCGTTGGCAAAATGGGCATCTCGGATAAGGACACCATCGTCATTTATGACGGCGCGGGTCTTTTCGCAGCCGCCCGCGTCTGGTGGACCTGCCGCGTCATGGGCGCGACCAAGGTCTCCATCTTGGAAGGCGGCGCCCCCAAATGGCGCGCGGAGGGTAAGGCTTGGACCGATGCGACAACGGAAAAGCCAAAAAAGACCTTCCACCCAAGCTTTCATCCGGCTGCGGTCGCGGATTTGCCCGCGATCAAACAGGCGCTTGAAAAACATGCGGCGCAAATTGTGGATGCCCGTCCCGCCGAACGTTTTCGTGGTGAAGCACCCGAACCACGCCCGGGTTTAGCCTCGGGCCATATGCCGGGAAGTTACAATGTGCAGTTTTCGGATATTGTTACTAACGGGCAGCTAAAACCCGCAACCGAATTACGCGAGGCCTTCACCAAGGCAGGCGTCAACATCAATCAACCGATCATCACAAGCTGCGGGTCCGGCGTCTCCGCCGCTATCCTAGCCCTCGCCCTCGAAAGCCTCGGCCACCCGGCCAAAGCGCTATATGATGGCTCATGGGCGGAATGGGGCGCGCGTACCGATTGTGATGTGATGAAGGGATAAGCGGCGGCAGTCGTTAATCGGCAGTCGGCAATCGAATTTCAACGTCCCGATTTACGACTGCCGACCCCCGACTGCCGAGCAATAATCAATGCAAAATCTGGCTCAAGAACAGTTTCGTCCGCTCGTGTTGCGGGTTCTTGAAGAAGGCATCCGGCGTGTTGGCTTCGACCACCTGCCCCTGATCCATAAAGATCACGCGATTGGCAACCTGCCGCGCGAAGCCCATTTCATGGGTCACGCAAATCATCGTCATGCCTTCTTCCGCCAGCGACACCATCGTATCAAGCACTTCCTTGACCATTTCAGGATCGAGTGCGGAAGTTGGCTCATCAAACAACATGATTTTCGGGCTCATGCATAAAGAGCGTGCGATTGCTACGCGTTGTTGCTGACCACCTGAAAGCTGGCCCGGAAACTTATTGGCCTGCTCGGGAATTTTGACGCGCGTTAAATAATACATCGCGATTTCTTCCGCGTCCTTCTTGGGCATCTTCTTTACCCAGATCGGCGCAAGCGTCAGATTTTCCAAAATGGTGAGATGCGGAAACAGATTGAAATGTTGAAACACCATACCGACATCGCGGCGGATTTCATCGATCTTTTTGACGTCCGCGGTAAGCTCAGTCCCATCAACAATGATCGAGCCCTTTTGATGCTCTTCCAACCGATTAATGCACCGGATCAACGTCGATTTGCCTGAACCCGATGGTCCGCAGATCACAACACGCTCGCCGCGTTTGATTGTGAGGTCGATATCGCGCAACACGTGAAAGGCGCCGAACCATTTGTTCATGCCTTTGATATCAATCGCATTTTCATGCGTGAGTTTGCCAGGTTTCAAGCCGAGGGGTCGTTCAGCGCCCATAAATACAACTCCCTAATGTCGATGATCCGTGGCAAGGCGACGTTCGACCGACATCGAATAGCGTGCCATGCCATAGCAGAGGATGAAATAAACAATTGCAGCAAACAAATATCCGGCAAACGGCATGCCCGAGGTACGCCAAACCGGATCGTTCAAGCTTGCTTCGATGACTTTCAAAAAGTCGAAAATGTTGACGATGGCCACAAGCGTCGTATCTTTCAAAAGACCGATGAAATTATTCACGATACCGGGAATAACGATCTTCAAGGCTTGTGGCAAAATGATCTTGATCATCATCTGCCAATAGCCAAGCCCCAAAGCTTGCGCCGCCTCATATTGCCCGCGCGGAATGGCCTGCAAACCACCGCGAACCGTCTCCGCCATATAGGCCGAGAAGAACAGCGCCACACCCACAAGCACGCGCAGCAAAGAGTCCGGACGCCACCCTTCCGGCACGAACAGCGGGAACATCACATTGGCCATAAAGAGCACGGTAATGAGAGGCACGCCGCGAATGAATTCGATCATCACCACGCTGCTCGAACGCGCAACCGGCATATGCGAGCGACGCCCGAGCGCGAGGATAATGCCGAGTGGCACCGAGATAACGATCCCAACCGTGCCAATCACAATCGAGACGAGAAAGCCGCCCCAATAATGCGTTTGTACGACTTCAAGCCCAAGCGTGGTTGATCCCGACAACAAGAAAAACGCGACAATCGGGAACACGACAAAGAAATAGATCATGCCTAAATCTTTGCGCGGAATACGCTGGATCAAGAGCCAAGCAAGACCAATCCCTTCAAGCGCAAAAAAGAGTTCCGGACGCCAACGCAAATGTTCGGGATATTGGCCAAAAACGAAATAGCCCCAATGCGCACCGACAAAACCCCAACACATGCCAACGGGATGTCCAACCACATCGGCGACGCATGCCTTACTGTCTTCCGCCACCCACACGGCTTTGATGATCAACACATCAACAATGCCGGGAATAATGGAGTAGAGAAAATAGAGAATGACCAAGGTCAGGATTGTATTAAGCGGCGAGGAAAAAAGATTTTCCCTGAGCCAATGGATCGCGCCCGATGTCCGCATCGGCGGCGCAATCGGCTCTTTAAACGTTGAGCGAATAAAATGCGTTTCAGCACTGGTCGTCATATCAGCGCTCCACCAAGGCCACACGGCGGTTAAACCAATTCATGAAAGCCGACGTCAGCAGGCTCAAAGTGAGATAGACGAGCATGGTAACGGACACCATTTCAACCGCCTGCCCCGTCTGATTCAGCACCGTACCCGTGAACACACTCACAAGATCCGGATACCCAATCGAAACACCAAGCGATGAGTTTTTGGTCAGGCTCAAATATTCACTATTCAGCAAAGGCACAATCACGCGCAAAGCCTGCGGCATAATCACAAGACGAACCGTCTGCGCATGGCTCAAGCCCAAAGATTGCGCGGCCTCTGTCTGGCCTTTCGAAATAGCCAAAATACCAGCGCGAACATTCTCGGCGATGAAAGCCGCCGTATAGGTCGTCAAGCCAACCACCATCGAGACGAATTCAGGCGCCAAGGTCATACCGCCCGACGCATTAAACCGGCCTTGCACGGGAACATCAAAACTCAAAGGCGCACCAGATACGATGAACACAATCGACGGCACCAAAACCATCAGACCCGCGATAAGCCATCCCGTTTTCGGGCGAATACCGGTCCGCTCCTGCACGCGCCCTGCCCACCAGACAAGCGCGATCGATGCAATGGTCATCAAAACGAAAACAACGAGCGGATAGATAAACGCGTCGGCCAATACCGGCCTTGGCATCATCAAGCCGCGTGTATTCAAAATTATGCTGCCCGGCAATTTGATCGAGTCACGCGGCTCCGGCAAAAGTCCCAACACGCCGCGATACCAAAAATACAGGATCAAAAGCAGCGGAATATTACGAAAAATTTCAACATAAACCGTCGCCAATTTCGCAATCAGCCAGTTCTTTGAAAGGCGTAAAATACCAATCACAACGCCTAAAATGGTCGCAAGCACAATGCTCACAAAAGACACAAGCAGCGTATTGAGTAGGCCAACCCAAAAAGCCCGGCCATAAGAAGAAGCGGCACTATAAGAAATCAGCGTCTGGCTAATATCAAAGCCAGCCTCAACGTTCCAAAATCCAAAGCCCTGCGCAATGTTACGCTTTTTTAGATTGGTTACCGTATTGTCGTAGGCAAACCAAAACAGAGCGACGATAAGCGCTAATAAAATAAGTTGAAAAAACAGACTGCGAACACGCGGATCATTATAAAAAACAACTTTTGCCTCTGAAGGGCGTCCAGCACTTTCGACGCTCATTATGTCACGCCCCCTATGGCCTTCATTGACGTCCAACATAAAAAACCGGCGGAGCGTAACACTCCGCCGGAATGGCTCACCTTAACGGATTGGCGGTGCGTATTGCAGGCCACCCTTTGACCAGAGCGCATTCGAAGCGCGGGTCAACTGGATTGGCGTGTTTGGACCAACATTACGCTCGAAGATTTCTTCGTAATTGCCGACACCCTTTACGATCTGAACAACCCAAGCGTTCGACAAGCCGAGCGATTCACCAAACTTGCCTTCGGTGCCGAGGACGCGCTTGATTTCAGGATCATCCGACTTCAGCTTTTCATCGACGTTCTTCGAGGTGATGCCGTCTTCTTCAGCCGTCAACAACGCGAAGTGAACCCACTTCACAAGGTTGAGCCACTGATCATCACCCTGACGAACGAGCGGTCCGAGTGGCTCTTTCGAAATGATTTCTGGCAGAATGACATGATCATCAGGCTTCGACATCGAAAGACGGTCCGCAGCAAGGCCCGAACGGTCGGTCGTGTACGCATCGCAACGGCCGGAATCGTAGGCCTTCACGGCTTCTTCTGACGTGCCAAGCGTTACAACCTTGTATTCAAGCTTGTTCGAACGGAAGAAGTCAGCAAGGTTCAATTCGGTCGTGGTGCCCTGCTGCACGCAGATCGTTGCACCAGCCAATTCCTTGGCCGACTTAACATTAAGCTTCTTGTTGACCATGAAGCCTTGGCCGTCATAGAAGTTGATACCAGCCCAGATCACGCCCAGAGTGGTTTCACGCGACATCGTCCAGGTCGAGTTGCGGATCAAAACGTCAACTTCACCCGAAGCAAGCGCCGTGAAGCGGTCTTTGGAAGAAAGCGGAACAAACTTAACCTTCGTCGGATCGTTAAAGATTGCTGCAGCGATAGCGCGGCAATAATCCACATCGAGACCCGTCCAGTTGCCCTTTTGGTCAGGAACACCAAAGCCTGCCGTGCCTGGGTTGGCGCCGCAAACAACTTGGCCCTTCGCCTTGACGTTATCGAGCGTACCGGCCGAAGCGGCCGTAGCAAGCCCAACGCTGGCGGCAGCCACAATGGCCGCTGCAATTAATTTCTTCATAGGATCTCTCCAGTTCGAATAACAAAACCCACGCCAATTTGCACAAGCGCAGTGGTTCCATGCCACTGAGGCATAGCAGCTATTACCATTCGACTTTCCTCAGAAGGTCAAGTGGATTGAAGCGGCAACACGCCACTTTTTTGTGCAATTTCTTGACGTGCCTATCAAATCGACGTCAGATAGCGGAAATTTGCACGGAAATGATCGGAACGATTTTATGAAAAAAATGACCCCACAAACCTTAGCCGGCCTCTCAGATCGTACCAAGCTTGTTTATGCGGGCCGTGATCCTTCCGAACAATTCGGTTTCGTCAACACACCCATCTATCGTGGTTCAACGGTTCTCGCGCCAACGATGGAAGAATTGCTTAACCGTTCCAATCGCTTCGTCTATGGCACGCTCGGAACACCAACGAGCGAGGCGCTTGAAAAAGGATGGAGCGCTATCGCGGGTGCAGAGGGCACCGTGTGTGTTCCATCAGGCTTAGCAGCTGTTACCGTTGCCATTCTATCCTGCGTTAAAGCAGGTGATCACATTCTCATCACCGATAGCGTCTATCGTCCAACGCGCGAATTCGCCGAAGGATTTTTGAAGCGCTTCGGCGTTGAGGCCACTTATTTTGACCCCATGATTGGCGAAGAGATTGAATCACTCATGCGGCCCAATACGACGGCCATTTTTACCGAAGCGCCCGGCTCACAAACGTTTGAAATTCAGGACATTCCCGCGCTCGCTCGAATTGCAAAAAAACATAATGCGACGCTGCTTATGGATAATACGTGGGCAACACCCTTTTTCTTTCCGCCGCATGAAATGGGCGTCGATCTCGCCATTGAAGCCGGTACGAAATATCTGTCGGGTCATTCAGATTTATTGCTCGGAATGGTTTCTGCCAATGAGCGATCCTGGAAAGCGCTCCGCAACACCTATTTGCAATTAGGTCTCTGTGCCGGTCCTGAAGATATGTTCTTAGCCCTGCGCGGCATGCGCTCAATGTTGCTGCGCCTCAAAGAGCAAGAAAAGGCCGCGCTTGAAATGGCGCATTGGTTGAAAGCGCGTCCGGAAGTTGAAAAAGTCTTGCACCCTGCCTTACCCGATTGCCCGGGCCATGAGATCTGGAAGCGCGACTTTAAGGGCTCGTCCGGTCTTTTCTCGATCGTTCTAAAACCGGCGACGCAAAAAGCAGTGGCCGCCATGCTCGATGATTTATTGCTCTTCGGCATGGGCTATTCATGGGGCGGATATGAAAGCCTGATTATCCCGTTTGATCCGCGCCCCTATCGCTCGGCAACGCAATGGAACGAGAAGGGTCCATCGCTACGCATCCAAATCGGCCTTGAAGACCTCGAAGATTTAAAACGCGATCTCGATGCAGGCTTTGCCCGCCTCAGAGCAGCCAATTCGTAGGGCCGAAAGGTTAAGGAACAAGCCAGCGCATCACAGGTGTGCTGGCCGCATTGTCCCATTCAAAAAGGGCTCGGCGGTGTCCGTCACTGCCCAGCCACAGCCATTCTAGTTTTGAAAACTTTATGCGTACGGCACAAAAATGGGGACGCCCAACCTCGGTTAAGTCCCGCCCTTTCGGGATTGAAAACGCCCCGCCCTCCATAATCGCGCTACCGGGTGCTGGCTCGGTTGCGTAGCAATGGCGGCTCATCGCTTGCGAAGCGGCCCAAGCCCCATCCGCGATCTCATCCGTTACGTGTAGGCTTGCCATTCCGCTTAGCCGCAACTGAACTTTTTTATCGGCATCATAAAACAGAGTCGAAATCCTCGGGTCGCTCGTAAGCTCCGCATATTTTTCCGACCGAATATCGGTATGGAAGCGAAGGCACCGCTCCCCACGGTCAAAATGCCGCAATACTACCGTTCGGCTCCGCGGGGCCCCGTCAAGGCCAATACTGGCAACCGAAGGCGTGTGCATGGGCGAGCGACGGTCAGCTGCCGCTCGGGCCAGCAAATCAAAGGCGCGCGTGAGCGTCGCCGCAAGATCATCTGAAAAAGCGTGCGTCAGGTCTGTCAAACAATACCTCGGAGAGCAAAAATGGCGACTCCAGCTGGATTCGAACCAGCGACCTGCCGCTTAGAAGGCGGCTGCTCTATCCAGCTGAGCTATGGAGCCTCAACCCAGAGCCTAAACCGATTCAGTGCGTCCAGGAACCGATACGGTTGAACTTAAAGTTGTCAGAATAGGAAATAACCCGCCGTTTAGCCGTTTGTGGTTCCTCGACTTGGGCGGCAATGCCCTGCCGTGCGGCATAGGCGATCGCCTCTTCGCGCGTGTCGAACCACAATTTAACCTGTTGGCGGGTGTCGGATGAGCCAGACCAGCCCATCAAAGGATCGATTGTAACGGGGGTATCGGACGGAAATTCGAGCAACCAGCGGTCTGTTTTACCCGTACCAGATTGCATCGCGGATTTGGCAGGACGATAAATGCGCGCGGTCATCGTGACTTCCGTTAAGCGTTCCCTGTGCCGGATGGTCGGGGCTGTAAGATTCGAACTTACGACCCTCTGCTCCCAAAGCAGATGCGCTACCTGGCTGCGCTAAGCCCCGTTCCGTCGGCCACCACGCTTTAGGCGGAGTTTGCCCAAGGTTCAAGCTGAAATTTTGAAAAAGTTTTCAGATTGCTTGCACCATGCCCATAATTCGGCGAGAAGCGGGACATGCTTATACTTTCCGACATCACCTATCGGCTCGGGCCGCGCCTTTTGTTCGATAAGGCCTCCGCTACCATCCAAACGGGCTCAAGGGTTGGCTTTGTCGCCCGAAATGGCACGGGAAAGACGACGCTTTTCCGCATGATCAAAAGCGAAATTGCGCCCGAATCCGGCACAATCACGCTCGGAAAAGGGCTCCGGATTGGCGCCGTTGCCCAAGAAGCACCGGGCGGACCCGAATCGCTGATCGAAGTGGTCTTGGCGGCCGATACCGAACGGGCCGCCCTCTTAAAAGAAGCTGAAATCGCGATTGATCCCTCCCGTATTTCCGAAATTCACGTCCGTTTGGCCGACATCGGAGCGCATGCGGCACCCGCACGCGCCGCAACGATCCTGCACGGATTGGGCTTTGACGCCGAAGCGCAAGCCCGCCCCTGCTCGTCTTATTCCGGCGGATGGCGGATGCGCGTGGCCTTGGCCGCCGTCCTTTTCACCGAGCCCGATCTACTCCTGCTCGACGAGCCGACCAATTATCTCGATCTTGAAGGCACGCTTTGGCTGATGGATTACCTCGAGCGCTATCCGCATACGGTGCTCGTCATCAGCCATGATCGCGATTTGCTCAACCAATCAGTGGATCAAATCCTCCACCTCGATCAGGCCAAGCTCACGCTTTACAAAGGCGGCTACGATAATTTCGAAAAACAGCGCTCCGAGCAGCAAGCCATCTTGCAAAAGATGCAGAAAAAGCAATCGGACGAACGCAAGCACCTCGAAGCCTTCATCAATCGCTTTAAGGCGAAGGCCTCAAAAGCCAGTCAGGCGCAGTCCCGCGTCAAGCGGCTTGAAAAGATGAAAACGATCACGCCGATTGTTGATCTTGATGTTTTACCCTTCCATTTCCCCTCACCCGAACGGCCGCTCTCGCCGCCAATCGTCGCGATGGAAAGTGCAAGCGTTGGCTATGGCGACAAGCCCGTCCTATCAAAGCTTTCGCTTTCGATTGCGGAAGATGACCGGATTGGTCTTTTGGGTTCCAATGGTAACGGCAAATCGACTTTCGCGAAATTAGTGGGTGGTCGCTTGGCACCGATGAGCGGCGGCTTCCGCGCGTCATCAAAAATGAAAGTCGCCTATTTCGCGCAGCACCAACTCGATGAGTTGAAAGAAGGCGGCACACCCTTCTCCCATGTGCGCGAATTGATGCCCGATGCGCCGGAAGCGAAAGTTCGCTCGCGCGCGGCGCAAATGGGTTTTCCGGGGCAGAAGGCCGACACGCCCGTTGCCAATATTTCCGGTGGCGAGAAAGCCCGTTTGCTGATGGGGCTTGCGACCTTTGGCGGCCCTCACCTTCTGATCTTGGACGAACCGACCAACCATCTCGACATCGACTCCCGCGTGGCCTTAATGGATGCGATCAATGAATATGAAGGTGCGATTATCCTCATTTCACATGATCGCTTCTTGCTCGAAGCCTGCGCTGATCGTCTTTGGCTCGTGAATAACGGAACCGTAAAACCGTTTGACGGGGATCTCGATGCCTATCGCTCCTTAGTCCTCGAAGGTCCAGAAGCGCTCGCTTCTGCAAAATCGAAGCAAGAGCGGATGGAACTAGCCGCCCGCGATGCACCCGTTAAAAAAGTACATCCGAATACAATACGCAAAAAGATCGAAACGGTCGATGCCCGCATCGCCAAGATTTCCGAACTCATCAGCCGCGTCGACGAAATCCTGTCAAAGCCCGAAACTTTTCAACGCGACAAAGGCAAAGCCGCGCAATTGGCCGCCCAACGCGCAGAACTCGCAAAAGCGCTCGAGGGCGCCGAGGAAGAATGGCTATCGCTCTCAACCGAACTTGAAGAAGTGTCGTAAACAATCGGCAACCGGCTGGTTTATTTATAAATCCAATCCTCCCTTGAAAATTTCCGTCGATTTGCTACCTTAAAGGAGTGGGGAACGGGCCTTGGCCCGCCCCCCTATTTTAGCTCCTACGCTTTAGTGTGACCCGGACAGACATTTGCAGGCCGGTCCGGGTCACGACTAAAGAGAGCCGAATACTCATAGGCCAAAGGCCCATTTTCTTCCTCCTTTTCGAGAGCGAGGCTATCGCCTTAGTCGGGGTGGCCCATCCTCCCCGATAGCGTGCTGCACCACGCCGTCTGCTGCCGCTCTCAAACCATGATTGGCGTTGAGAGTAAGGCGCGCGACCACGCGGGCTTAACTGTCAAAAAGAACAGGTGTTAATCGGCAAACGCCTTAACGCACCACGCGTTTCAAGCGATTATCCGAGAACAGATAAACCGCTTTGCCATTCGGCTCCATATAGAGCATCGTCGTTTCGCGCTTCGAGTTTTGGCTAGCACCACTCATAACGCTCAGCGGTGCCTCCCCATGGAGCGCTACGATCTGGCACTCGCCTAACCCCATCAACGCGTCATCGGGTTTGCCTTTGTAAGGCGCTACATCGAATGTAATCGTCTCCGTGCATTTACCCATCTCATCGACGATCGCGCCGAAGGATGATGTCGGAGCAGCTTGTTGCGGCAAGGCTGCGATAGGCTTCGCCTTCTCCGAGTTACACGCGGCAAGCGCCAGCCCCACAACCAAAATGGCGGATAATGATTTCATCATGCCTTTTTCTCCCATCGTCCGCTTTCGCTTTGCTGCCAATAGGTGCTTTCCAATCCGCGATTGCGCACCTCTTTCCAAGCTTTGCGCGCCTCGGAAAGGGCTACATCATCATTGCCATCAAACAGCAAAACGACGCGCTGATAGCTCTCAACTTTTTCAGGAAATTCAGCGCCCTCAACCAGAAATAAAATATCCGGCCGGTTCGGCTCATCCTGTGTTGCTGTCAAGATAATCGGCTCAATCTCAGCATAAGGCTCCGATGCCACCGCGTGGGGAAGAAAACTTTCTTCCGAATAAGACCAAAGCGCCTCATCGAGCAACTGAACCTTGTCCGCGCTTTTTGCTCTTACAACCGCACGCCATCCGCGCTCTAAGGTCTTTTCCAGCAAGGCTGGAATGACTTTCTCAAGCGGTTGGCGTTCGAGATGGTAGAACAAAATGTCGGTCATCAACCGGTCTCAGTCTTCGTAATAATCGGCGACAAACCGATCCAGCAAGCGAACGCCCCAGCCCGAACCCCAGCTCTTATTAATATCGCTTTCGGGCGAACCCATCGCGGTGCCCGCAATATCCAAATGCACCCAAGGTGTATCGCCAACAAAGCGCTTCAAGAATTGAGCCGCCGTAATGGATCCCGCGAAACGACCACCGGTATTTTTCATATCGGCAAATTTCGAGTCGATCATTTTGTCGTAAGCGGTGGAAAGCGGCAGACGCCACACCGTCTCGCCGGTTGCAACACCTGCTGCATGAAGCCGCTCGGAAAGCGTGTCGTTATTCGAGAATAGTCCGGCATTTTCCTGCCCAAGGGCCACCAAAACGGCACCCGTCAAGGTTGCCAAATCAATCATCAGCGAAGGCTTATAGTGTTCTTTGATGTACCAAAGAACATCACCCAAAACGAGGCGTCCTTCGGCATCCGTATTGATGATTTCAATCGTTTGGCCCGAGAGCGACGTCACAATATCGCCCGGCCGTTGCGCGTTGCCGTCTGGCATATTTTCAACAAGACCAATCGCGCCAATCGCATTCACCTTGGCCTTACGAGACGCCAGGGCGTGCATGAGACCCACCACGCAAGCGGCCCCTCCCATGTCGCCCTTCATATCTTCCATACCCGCCGCAGGCTTGATTGAAATACCGCCGGTATCAAAAACAACGCCCTTACCGATAAAGGCGAGCGGTCCGGTCTTGGCCGATTTTGCGGCCTTGGCCCCGTTCCACCGCATTATAACAACGCGGCTTTCTTTCGATGATCCTTGGCCAACGCCCAGCAAGGCCCGCATACCAATTTTGGCGAGTTGCTTTTCATCGAGCACGGTTACTTCAACGCCGAGCTTTGTAAGCTCCGATGCACGCCGCGCGAATTCGACCGGATCCAACACATTTGGCGGCTCATTCACAAGATTGCGCGCTAATATCACGCCGTCAGCGATGCCCTCGCCCGCCTTGGAAAGTTTTTTAGCCTCCGCATGGGCCGCGAGCCCAATTTTAACGCTTACCGTTCCAGATGTCTTCTCGGTATCATTATCCCGCTTTTTCGTCTGATATTTATCGAAACGATAGGCCCGCAACCGCATACCCATTGCCAAATCTGACGCCGCTTGGCCATCAACCCGCCAATCCGAAGGGCCAATTAATAACACGCTAGCGGACTTCGCTGATCCAAGCCTGCCCGCAATAACGCCGCCCAAGCGCACATAATCGGTTTCTTTCCGATCCTTTTCGCCGCCAATGCCGATCAAAATCACCCGTTCAACCTCAAGACCATGCGGCGCGGTCACCGTCAGCGCGGCCTTAGCCTTGCCCTTAAAATTTTCCGCCTCAATCGCGCGCTTTAAGGATTGCGCCCCTGTCGTGCCAATCAGTTTACGAACGGCATCGGGCAACTGACCGTCATCGCCAATGAAAACAATCAAAGAGCCCGTCTTCGAGATATCTGGGGCGGAATAGGTAATTTTTAGCACTTCCGACATTGCAAGCTCCCGGCGCATGACGCCTTTTTGATCGAGTTCTGGCAGAAACCGCAAAACTATGGAAAAATGCTCCGCGGTAACGCTTCGAGAATCTAGGTTGATCTTTTATACCGGCCCTTGTTAGCACTGCAAACGACCCCTTGCATCTTGAAGATGCACTTTTGAAAGCAGAGTTTTGATCCCCCATGGCCGTCCTTGATCGATATATCATTCGGCTAATCGGGTTTTCGGGGCTGTCAGCCCTTTGTGCGCTAACACTGGTCATTTGGATCAGTCAGGCGATGCATGATGTCGATCTGATTACGACACAGGGGCAATCGCTTCTATCCTTTCTGATTGTCACCGGATTAACATTGCCCGCAATGGCCGCCATTATCGCGCCGGTTGCCTCTTTCATAGGCATTATTCTCACGCTTAACCGGTTGAATGGGGACAGTGAATTAGCCGTCTTGAACGCTACCGGCATGTCGCCTTTACGGCTCTTGCGACCCCTCATGCTCGCAGCCTTTCTGGCGATGATCTTGTGCGGGTTACTCACGACTTGGGTCGTGCCCACAAGCATCCAAACCTGGCGAACGATGATTACCCAAATCCGTTCCGATTTTTTAACAAAAATCGTAAAGCCTGGGCGGTTTAACGAGCTCGAAAAAGACGTGGTCTTTCATTATCGCGAACGAGCGGGCGACGCGCTTCTTGGCATTTTTATCCAAGACAGCCGCGATCCCGACCTCGTTCTCGTCTATGTCGCAGAACATGGACGCATCGTTGCGGGCAAAGAAGGAAATTATCTCGTTCTCGAAAATGGCAGCGTCCAGCGTGAAACCCGCCGCGCACAAGATGCGAGCATCGTCGCCTTCCAACGCTACGCGCTCGACCTCACCCAATTGGCACCCGGCAATGAAGAGCTTGTCTTTCAACCACATGAAAGGCTGACACAGGATTTACTCATCGCCTATATTGGCAACCAAGATACATCGGCGAATGAAATTCGCATTGGTACCGAGCTCGCCGATCGATTATCGACGCCACTTTACACGTTCACCTTCGCCGCTATTGGATTTGCGTTTTTAGGTCGCCCCCGCACCACAAGAAGCATTAAAACGACGGGCATTATTGCGACTATTCTCATCGGCGCCGTCATACGAATTTTGGGTTTTGCTCTAATCGTTGGCTCGAAGACATCGCCCTATGTCATTATAATATCAATTTTATTTCCAATTTTATCGGCCTTACTCGTTGTCGTGACCAATCTCATGCTGTCGAGAAAAATAAGATCATATGATTACGCCCGCTATGTCCCGATTTCTTGGGCGATGCGGGCAATGGGTCGTAGGTTCTAAAATGCACATCACGATTTTAAGCCGCTATCTGTTCATCAAATTTGTGAAGAGCATCGTTGCCGTCTTCGCCATTGCCACGTTTTTAATTTACGTGCTCGACATGATTGAACTCACGCGCATTTCGAACGATGCGTCGGCTAATGCATTACTTCTTTCCGCGAGTTTAGCGGTTCTGCGCACACCCGTTGTCGCTGAACAAATTCTACCCTTCGCCGCCCTCTTCGGCGCGCTCGCGGCCTTTCTATCGCTCGGTAGAAGCCGAGAACTTGTCATCGCACGTGCTGCAGGAATGTCCGTTTGGCGTTTTCTGCTCCCGACGCTTCTCGCAGCCTTTTCGCTGGGCATCGTAGCGACTTTGGTTTTCAATCCCTTATCGGCCAAGCTCAAATCCATTGCAGACCAAGAAAGCCTTCATGCGATTGTTCCGTCATCGTCAGAGCAGATGCACAATGTCTGGATCCGCCAAAAAAGCATTGATGGCGAGGCGATCTTGCGAGCGGGCACGGCCAACACGGCATCCGCCGAATTTCAACATGTCACCGCATTCGAATTCGATAAACAAGGTAATTTTATTCATCGCGTAGAGGCCAATACCGCCCATTTGCAGGACGGCTACTGGGTGATGAACACGGTGAAAATTCTAAGCCCCGGTATTCCACCGGAAATTCACGACACCTATGAGCTTCCAACCTATTTGACGGCTGCTCAAATTCAACAGTCACTATCAGAGCCTGAAACCATATCCTTTTACGAGCTTTTATCGTGGGCAAAGGCAACGGAAGCCGCTGGATTGGATGCCGCACGCTATTTTCAACAATATCACTCGCTTTTGGCCCGCCCTCTTCTCATGGCGGCCATGTTGTTGTTAGCCGCCACCGTTAGCCTGCGATTTTCACGCACTGGGGCCCAATTTATCTCCATTTTGGGCGCGATCGGTGCCGGATTTGCACTTTTTGTCTCAAATAAAGTTTTGGGCGATCTGGGTGCCGCCGGGATGCTTCCAACTTTATTAACCTCGTTCCTCTTTCCTGCCATCGCAGGTTTGCTCTGCACCCTCGTTTTGCTGTATCAAGAAGACGGTTAACAGGAATGCGAGGACGTCACTCTATTGGGTGCCAAATTGGCAGTTTACCTCGCCCGATTGGCGAAATTGGCTTGTGTCTTCGTCATGCTTTTGGCGGGAGCGTTGTCGTTCGTCCAGATTTCGATCGCTGCTGAAACGGCAAGCACTAACATTGCAGCAAAAAATCCAGATAAATTAACCGTTAATGCAGATGAACTTGTCTATGATACCGATAAAAATACGGTTTCCGCGTCGGGCAATGCCAAGCTATATTACCAAAGAAAAGTTTTAGAGGCTGATAAGGTTATTTATCATTCCGATACGGGGCATGTTTACGCTGAAGGTCATGTCATTTTAACGGAACCAGACGGCCAAATTCTTCACGCTGCCTCATTAGAACTGTCTGAACAATTTAGAGACGGTTTTATCAATTCCTTTAAAATTGATACGCCCGATAATACGCATTTCGTAGCCCCTCGTGGGGAGCGCATCGCGAGTACGCAGACGATCTTCGAAAAGGGAACCTTTACCGCTTGCGACGCCTGTAAAGACGATCCGTCGAAGCCACCGCTATGGCAGGTTCGCGCGCGACGGATCATTCACAACCAAGTCGAAAAAGTCATCTATTACGAAGATGCGACGCTCGATATAGGCGGCGTACCGGTTATGTATATGCCGTATTTCTCGGCGCCTGATAACACAATCCCGAGGCGGTCCGGATTTTTGACGCCACAATACACGGCCACCAGCACGCTCGGCCAAGGATTTGCAGCACCCTATTATTACGTGATCAGTCCGGATCGCGACGTAACGGTGACCCCTACCTATTATTCCCGCCAAGGTCTTTTGCTGGAAGGCGAATATCGTCAGAAACTGCAAAACGGCGACATAACTTTCCGTTTAGGTGGCATTTCACAAAATGACCGGAGTGCGTTTCTACCTTGGCCAAATGGTGCCGGTGACATGCCCATTCGCGGCTATGCGGAAGCGATTGGAAAAATCAACATCAACAGCCAATGGAATTGGGGCTGGGATCTCGCCTATAGTTCCGACAAATGGTTCTATCAAAATTATAAAATCGATACGCCATCGGTCACTTCCCTTGGCACGATCAAGCGTGAGTCGACCTCGACAGCGTTTCTTCAGGGAAAGGGCGACCACAGTTTCTTTGATGGTCGTGGTTATTATTTCCAGTCTCTGTTGACCGAAGACAATCAGCTTCACCAGCCGTTGATTTTACCTGTTGTGGATTATGACCGTCGGTTCCACCTTAATGGACCGATTGCAGGCGAACTGGCTTTAACGACCAACCTAACCAATGTCTCGCGCTTAGAAGCGGATATCGGATCGCTAACGAGCAATTGTGGGGCCCCCTACACCACGTCCAATTGTTACATGCGGGGTGTAGGCGGGAATTACAGCCGATACACCGCCGAGATGGCGTGGCGTCGAAGCTTTATTGATCCCGCGGGTGAATCTTGGACGCCGTTTGCATCCTTCAGAGGCGACACCGCCTACACAACACTATTTCATAATGGTGATGTAAATTCGGGCCAATCGAACCTAATTGACGCCACCGATACCGGACTAGCGCGGAGTATGGGTACCGTCGGTGTGACCTATCGCTATCCGTTCATTGCCGCGAGCAAATTGGGAACCAGCGTTTTCGAGCCAATTGCGCAAATCATTGCCCGCCCGAATGAAACGAATATCGGTCAATTACCGAATGAAGATTCCCAAAGCCTTGTTTTTGACGACACCAATCTTTTCGCCGTTGATAAATTTGCAGGCTATGATCGAATGGAAGGTGGCTCTCGCGCCAATCTCGGGGGGCAATTTACGCTCAACATGAACAATGGTGCGCGCACAAATTTTCTGGTCGGGCAGTCCTATCAATTGGGTGGCGTGAATTCCTTCGCCCAAAGAGATCTGGCTTTGACGGGGGCGGATTCCGGACTGAATAAAACCGTGTCTGACTATGTATCTCGGCTTCAGTTTGTTCCGACCAAAGACCTTAATTTTACGCTACGCGGCCGTTTCGATCCGCAAGGCATACAAAGCCGCCGCTTCGAAGCGGAAACAAGCGCTCAATTCGGCAAGCTCGGGACAAGCCTGATCTATGCCAATTATGACGCGCAGCCTAATGCGGGAATCCTGACACGCCGCGAAGGCGTCGGCGCAAGTGCGAGCTATGCGTTGACCGATCATTGGAGTGTATCTGGCGGCGCGCTCTATTCGCTGAGCCGATACCTAACGGATCCTAATGTAGCGCATGATTATCTCGCTTCCTATTCGACGGCAGCGGCCTACCATGATGAGTGTACGGATTTCTCCGTTCAGTTTATCGGAAAAGATCCGCTGGCCACTGGAACAACGGATACCGGCCAAACAATTTTCTTCCGCCTGTCTTTAAGAACCCTGGGAACGATTGACGCGAAATCTTCCACCGGCAATGCGTATTAATGGCTCCCCGTGTCCATCGATAACCTCCCGCCTCTTCGCGACATCATCGAAAAATATGACCTTGGCGCCAAAAAGTCGCTCGGCCAGAATTTTTTGTTCGACCTCAACCTAACAACAAAAATTGCAAAATCCGGCGGCGACCTCGACGGTGTAACCGTCGTCGAAATCGGGCCGGGTCCCGGCGGTTTGACGCGGGCACTGTTGGCCGCAGGCGCCAAGCGCGTCATTGGCATCGAAAAGGACGAACGGTGCCTAGCAGCCCTCGCCGAGATTGGATCTTACTATCCCAATCGTCTTTCGATTATCTCAACCGACGCGTTAACGATCGATTGGCAGGCTTTATCTATCGAAAGTCCGTGCAGGATTATCGCAAATCTACCCTATAATATCGGAACTTTGCTGCTCACCCATTGGATCGGCGACATACATTGGCCGCCGCCCTTCGACTCCTTTATCCTCATGTTCCAGCGCGAAGTAGCCGAACGCATCGTCGCAACCCCGGAAAATCCCCATGATTACGGACGTTTAGGCGTTTTATGCGGCTGGCGCACCGAAGCTAAAATCTTGTTTGACGTACCGCCCCAAGCCTTTAATCCACCGCCCAAAATTATGTCCTCAGTCGTAAAAATTACACCTAGAATCAATCCCTTACCGTGTAATGTTAAGACGCTATCTAAGGTAACCCAGCACGCTTTCGGGCAGAGGCGCAAAATGCTCCGCCAAAGCCTAAAAGGCCTCGGCATGGATCCAGTAAAACTCTGTGAAGAGGTAGGAATAGACCCCACCGCGCGAGCAGAAACGGTGCCAGTGGAACTATTCGTTGCTCTGGCAAACCGGTTAGATCAGGCTTAATCAGTCGCCTTCTGCGATTAAAGCATTCACAAACTGCTCAAGACCCGTTTGCCTTTCCCGCCGAAGCCTTTCAGCCGCGAGAATTATACGTAATCGGGAAAAGGTCCGGTCCAAATCATCATTGACCAAGACATAACTATACTCGGACCAGCGACGTATTTCCTTCTTCGCATTGGCAAGGCGCTTTTCAATCACGTCCTGACTATCCTCGGCCCGCCTCTCAAGCCGAGAACGAAGTTCAGCCATTGAAGGCGGAAGTATAAAAATACTCACGACGTCATTCGGCGCACTCGCTACCAGTTGTCGCGTGCCCTGATAGTCAATATCGAAAAGTATATCTTTACCCGCTTCGAGAGCTCGCTCTACTTCTTTACGTGGTGACCCATAATGATTGCCATGAACTTCTGCCGACTCCAGAAGATCACCTCTCGATTTCATCGAAAGAAATTCATTCTCGGAAATAAAATAGTAATGGACGCCCTCAACCTCACTCGCTCGCCGCTCGCGAGTGGTGACCGAGACTGACAGCGAGAGGCTCGGCTCTTGCTCCCGAAGCAATCGGGTCAACGTCGTTTTACCCGCCCCTGAGGGTGACGATAAGACGAACATAAGGCCCCGGCGGCTTACGGTCTCATTGGCTAAATGAGCAATCATTTCAATATTTTCCCTCATCGATCCGCGGTGCAAAACGTAATGCGTTGTTGCAACCTTCAGATCAAGTCACCGAATGTAAAATTAGTCCGCTATGGCCGGCTGATCGACCCCACCATCCGTGCCCGGTTTCTTTTTAGCCGGTGCTTTCAATGCCTTAGGCTTATTGGACGCAGGTTGCGCCGGACTTGGCTGTTTAGCAGCGCTACCAGCATCCGGTGCAGCAACGGGTGCCGTCGTCGCCTTTGGCGTCGTTGGACCATTGACTTGTCCCGTATCCGCCGGCTTGTCCGTCTCAATTTGACGCCATTTTAAGACGTTCTTTTGATGCTGTTCCAGCGTTTCGGCGAATACATGTCCACCGGTGCCATCGGCGACAAAATACAATTCCTTTGTCTGTGAAGGATTCGCGACCGCTTCCAACGCCGCACGTCCGGGATTCGTAATCGGCCCCGCCGGCAAACCTGGAATAAGATAGGTATTATAAGGAGTTGCCTGCTGCAGCTCGGCCTTGGTAAGGCCATGACCTAACGAACCCTTGCCGCCAACCAAGCCGTAAATAACGGTTGGGTCGGATTGAAGGGGCATTTTTAAACGAAGACGATTAAGAAAAACGGACGCAACACGCGGTCGCTCGTCGGCTTTACCCGTTTCTTTTTCGACGACAGAGGCCAGCGTAACCAGATCCAAAGGGCTCGATAGAGGCAAATCTGGCGCCCTTTTTGTCCATATTTCCCGCACCAGCTTCGCTTGATCCTGTGCCATGTGCTCTAACATCTGAACGCGGGTCATACCGCGCGCAAATTTATAGGTTTCAGGCAATAAAGTACCCTCTTTCGGGGTTTCCTTTATATCTCCGGCCAATTCACCTGAAGAACGCAAAATTTCAACGATTTCTTCCGAAGTACGCCCTTCGGGGATCGTAACTGAATGCAGGATCGATTTTCCTTCAACCAAAGTCTCGGTTATTTGCTCAAGACTCGCTTCCTTGCGGAATAAATATTCGCCGCCTTTGATTTGCGAGCTTTTGCCGGTTAACTGCCAATAAAGTGTGAGTAAAAAGCCCTTATCTGTAACGCCCTCACGCTCAAGTTGATCAACGACATCGGCCATACTGCCGCGGACGATGACAACTTTATCGGCAATAAGGGTACCGGGTGCCGAAATCTGTCGCTGAGCTAAGATGAACGCTGAGGCAATCAGAAAAAGCACAATAACAAGAAACGACAGCAAACCGCTCACGAAATTCGTGATCGGGCGTTCGGGACGTTCTTTTTTCTCTGGTTCGGGCGGAAGTGGCACGGATTCAGGGTGAATGGCGGCCGCAGGGCTTTTCAAAACGTTCCGGCGCAAAAAGCCACGCGACTTCGGTCGCTCAACGGGTAACTCAGTCAAAGGCGCGCTACCGTTTTCTTCCGACATCAAGCGAAACTTTCCAACGATAGACGATAAGGGTCCAGTGCGCCGATAAAAAGCGCAAACATGCCTCTAACTCTCGAATTTCCGGAAGACGAGAGATGCATTGGTTCCACCGAAGCCGAACGAGTTTGATAATGCCACACCCACCTTCCGCGCACGAGGTAAATGTGGAACCAAATCAATCGACGTCTCAACCGACGGATTATCCAAATTCAGTGTAGCCGGAACGATCTGATCCCGAATGGCAAGGATCGAAAAAATGGCCTCGATCGCTCCCGCCGCACCCAATAGATGCCCAGTAGCAGATTTCGTCGATGACATTGAAACCTGACCAGTATCATTGCCCAACATGCGTTCAACGGCCCTTAATTCGATTTCGTCGCCCAATGGCGTCGATGTTCCATGGGCATTGATATAGTCCAAATCATGCGATTGTAAGCCGGCCCGTTTAAGCGCCGCCATCATACACCGATAGGCACCATCACCATCCTCAGCCGGAGATGTAATATGATAGGCATCGCCTGACATGCCATATCCGATCACTTCGGCGTAGATTTTAGCACCGCGCGCCTTGGCATGCTCGAGTTCCTCAAGCACCACAACGCCCGCACCCTCCCCCATGACAAATCCGTCCCGGTCTTTGTCATAAGGACGGGAGGCCCGAAGCGGATCATCGTTAAAGCCGGACGATAGCGCACGACATGCAGCAAAACCCGCTAGAGAAAGGCGGTTGACGGGGGATTCCGTTCCACCAGCAACCATAACATCCGCATCACCCAGCATAATGAGCCGGGAAGCGTCACCAATCGCGTGAGCTCCGGTCGAACAGGCTGTGACAACCGAATGATTTGGCCCCTTCAATCCATGGCGTATCGAAATCCAACCGGAGGCTAGATTGATAATCGCGCTTGGAATGAAAAAAGGCGAAACGCGCCGAGGGCCTTTTTCAAAAAGGGTCACCGATGTTTCGTAAATCGTTCCAATGCCGCCAATACCAGACCCGACCATGACGCCCGTCCGATAACGCTCATCCTCGGTCGAAGGCACCCAGCCCGAATCTTCGAGAGCCTGTGTTGCCGCAGCGAGGCCGAAAATAATAAATTCGTCGGCCTTACGCTGGTCCTTCTTATCCATCCAATCATCTGGATTGAATGTGCCGTTTGAGCCACCCCCCCTAGGGACTTCACAAGCAATTTGTGATGCCAAGTCAGACACTTCAAAGCGGGACACTTTAACAGCCCCGCTTTGGCCAGCCTTAAGGCGCGACCAAGACGTCTCGACACCGTTTCCCAAAGGGGAAACCATACCTAAACCTGTAACGACGACACGCCGCATGGGGTGACCTCGATAGCCTAAAAGGGAAAGGAATGCCGCTTAATGAGCTTAAGCCGACTTTTTCGAGATGAAGGAAACAGCATCACCTACCGTACGGATAGTTTCAGCCGCATCATCAGGAATTTCGACGCTGAATTCTTCTTCGAACGCCATGACAAGCTCGACCGTGTCGAGGCTATCAGCACCGAGGTCATCGATGAAATTCGCGGTATCGACTACCTTATCCGCTTCTACACCGAGGTGCTCGATAACGATCTTCTTAACGCGGGCTGCGATGTCGCTCATATCATGTCCTCACTGTCTTAAATCTGGCGACCACGTCCACCTTGGCGTAACCGCACGTTCCGAAATTATGTATCTGTATCAAGGTATGCTCAATCAGTTCGACGCCAAACCAAAGAGGACCCTAAATCGATGACGGTTCAAACGACGATGCGACCGCTACGTCAAGCCCCGAACACCAAACTTTAACACTCGTTAGCACAAAAATAATGGCTTTGCGAGCACACAAGTTCGTTATCTAATACTTAAACAGGAACAAGTAACCCATTCAAATCATTGCCATTCCGCCGTTTACATGCAAAGTTTGTCCTGTAATATAGCCAGCTTCTCGGCTTCCTAAAAATACCGCCGCAGCGGCAATTTCATCCGCCGTTCCTAGGCGCCCCATAGGTACCCGCTGGAGCGTCGACTCACGTTGCTTTTCATTCAATACATCGGTCATTGGGGTTTCAATAAAGCCCGGTGCAAGACAGTTCACAGTAATGTTTCTTGTAGCGACCTCAAAAGCCAACGATTTCGACATCCCGACAATCGCTGCTTTCGCCGCCGAATAATTAGCCTGCCCCGGGTTACCCGTGGTTCCAATAATCGAGGTAATCGAGATAATGCGTCCGTAGCGGCGCTTCATCATCGATTTTGCTGCGGCGCGCGAAAGGCGAAAGGTCGCCTCAAGATTGACCCGCATTACATCCTGCCATTCCTCATCTTTCATCCGAACGAAAAGATTGTCTCGCGTAATCCCGGCGTTATTCACGAGGATGTCGAAGCCGCCCATTACCGCTTCGGCCGCCGGAACAAGGCTTTCAACCGACACAGTGTCCGAAAGATTGGCGGGAACAACAAATGCCCTGTCACCCAATTCATGGGCAAAGGTTTCTAATACTTCTTTCCGGGTACCGGAAAGTGTAACGGTTGCGCCGCGTGAATGAAAGGCACGCGCAATGGCCCCACCAATGCCACCCGTCGCGCCGGTTACAAGTGCCGACTGGCCGGTTAAATCAAACATTGGGATCTCCTATCTTACAAAACAACTTGAGAATGAAACAAACCAATATCATCGGGATTTGACACGGATAACCCTTCGGCTTCGGCGGCAATCCGTTTAACGAGACCGGTGAGAACCTTACCCGATCCAACCTCGATAAATTGCTTAACGCCTTGGCTGGCCATCCATTCAACACTCTCGCGCCAGCGAACCGTGCCCGTCACTTGAGCCACCAATGCATGACGAATAGCGGTTGGATCCGAGCCTGCCGACGCCGAAAGATTGCCAACCAGCGGAACGATCGGCGCTTGGACTGAAACCTCGGCCAAAGCAGCAGCCATCGCATCGGCAGCTGGTTGCATCAAGGCGCAATGGAAA
Organism: Hyphomicrobiales bacterium; assembly: GCA_947455725.1. Taxonomy (GTDB): domain Bacteria; phylum Pseudomonadota; class Alphaproteobacteria; order Rhizobiales; family Beijerinckiaceae; genus CAIUPE01. The sequence continues at coordinate 38,346 of CANGPL010000003.1, forward strand.
GGCGCAGAAACTGCCAACATCACCGCTCGCCGCGCACCCTGCGCCTTTGCAAGTTCAACGGCGCGCTCGACGGCAGATTTTGAGCCCGAAACAACGACCTGACCACCGCCATTATCATTGGCCGCCTGACAGACTTCACCCTGAGCCGCCTCAGCGGCAACAAGTGCCGCTTTGTCAAAGTCTAACCCTAAAAGTGCGGCCATTGCACCAACACCGGGTGCAACAGCCGCCTGCATTGCATTACCGCGAGTGCGCAGGAGGCGCGCAGTGTCTGCCAAAGTTAAGCTACCTGCAGCCGCAAGAGCTGAATATTCACCAAGCGAATGTCCGGCGACGAAAGCTACGTGTTTCTTTAAATCCAATCCGGCTTCATGCTCTAAAACCCGCAAAGCCGCAATACTGACCGCCATAAGAGCGGGTTGGGCATTGGCGGTTAGCGTAAGTTGGTCTTCTGGCCCCTCAAACATCAAAGAAGAGAGTTTTTGATCCAAAGCACTATCAATTTCAGCGAAAACATCTCGAGCAACCTGAAATTCATCGAAAAATGCCTTGCCCATTCCAACGCTTTGGCTGCCCTGCCCTGGAAATGTGAGTGCTATGGCCATATCAAAGATTCCTTTTCCCAACCGCCCAGTCGGCGCTCGTGAGACACAAGCGCAGCCGATAAGTCAAGCTTAATCCTCAAAATAAGAGGTCATCTATCCTATAATGAACACTGGCGCGGCGGGATTTAACACCCTACATTCCAAGCCGATTTATATCACTTTTGAAGGCAAAACGGATGCGCATTGCAACTTGGAACGTCAATTCGGTGCGGCAACGGGCAGACCATTTGGCTGCATGGCTAACAGAAGCATCACCCGATATTTGTTGCCTCCAAGAATTAAAATGTACGGAAGAAACGTTTCCGCGCCTCGAGATCGAGGCCTTAGGTTACAACATTGAACTTCTTGGACAAAAGACGTTTAACGGCGTTGCTATTCTCTCTAAATATCGCATTGACCACGTGACCCGTGGGTTACCCGGTGACGAAAGCGATGAACAGGCACGATTTATCGAGGTCGAGATTTCAACCGCCAAAGGCGCCTTGCGCGTCGCTTCAATCTATGCTCCGAACGGCAATCCGATCGGCACAGAAAAATTTCCCTACAAAATTGGCTTTCTCGACCGATTAATTGCCCGAGCGAAGACGCATCTCGCAAATGAAGAAAATTTTGTTTTTGCAGGCGATTATAACATCATTCCAATGCCGGAAGACGCCGCAATTCCGTCCCAATGGGTCAATGATGCTCTTTTTCAGCCCGAGTCACGCGCCAAATGGCGCGAATTGCTGAGCTTAGGGCTTACCGATGCGATACGCACGACAACAGGCGACACGAACCTCTACACATTTTGGGACTACCAAGCTGGCGCTTGGCAAAAAAACAATGGTATTCGGATCGATCACCTTCTGCTTTCGCCTAACTGCGCCGATAAACTTATCAGCACCGCGATCGACAAGCATGTTCGCGGATGGGAAAAACCATCCGATCACGTCCCAGTGCGGATTGATGTCGAACTTTAACGAGCGAATGAGGAAAGCGCTTTACTAAGATCGTCGCGCGGCTTCGCCGCGATCATCATTGCTTCTTCGGTTGTGATGATTTGTTCCCGTTGAAGAAGCGCGAGCGCCGCGATAACCGGATTAACCGCATCATCCACAACAACGGCTCCAGCAACTGCGGTGGTTGCAGCCGGCTTATCATTGCCATCCAGCGTTTCGCCAAACAATAGAACCATGATCGTCTTGCCGACGATGTTCATCAAAATCGAGAAGAGTATCAATCCGGAGAACATCGTGAATACGGCGATAACACGTCCTATAAGCGTAACCGGATACAAATCGCCATATCCTGTCGTTGTTAGAGTGACAAGACACCACCATACGGCAGTCGGAATAGACTGAAAAAACCGTTTATCTTCAGGAATCTCGACACCGGTTATCGGATCCTTCGGGACGTAAATTTCGGCCTGCTGGCCTGTCTTTGCTGCAATTTCATCGAGTGCCGCCTGAGCTTCTGAAATGGTCGACGGAGCGTATAAAACGCCTTCCGTATAATACATCAAACTCGATGAAATCATTGTCACCGCAAAGAGCGTGATCAAATAAATATTCAAATTCAGGAGCAACGGGTTTCGCTTTTTGGCCATTTGCGAACCCATCATCTCCATCGCCTGCCGGGCGAGCTTCAAAACACGCATGACGCGAAGAACGCGCATCACCCGTAGAATGCGGGTACCGCGAAGTGCAGACGTATTTAAGAACAGGAGAAGGGAAGGTAAAATAGAAAGAAGATCTACTAAGCCCCAGAAACTAAAGACAAATTTCAATTTATTTTTAGCAAAATAAAAATTGCCAATATATTCTAAAACGAAAATGCTCAACGTGAAATTTTCAAAAATGGCTACCGCTTGCTCATGATTCTCAACAAAGTCCGACAATGTCTCAAGCGCGATCCCTAAACAGGAAACAAAGATAATAAGAGCGATGAACGTTTGAAAATGACGATGCCACACAAAAGTATGGTCTGTGAACATTCGCTCTAAAAAATCATGAACTTTACGCATTACTACCCATCCTACTGAAACGAACGGGATTAAGCGTATCTGTAAAAAGCTTGTCAACGACCGAAGGGATAAATTTTCAAAAAATATCTAAATTCAAGTGGTTTAAGGCCGATGGGACTATTTATTACGCCGTTTCCGTTGAGCCAGATAAGCATTTGCTGCCAGACGATCCGACTCTGAGGCTTCGGATAAGGCCGCATCATTCGCCTCAATAATCCAATTCTCATTCACAGGATCGGCGGCGTCACTGGCTAAATTGAGCCACATAAGGCCACGCGCCCTCTGTTTGGTGCCAACCTCGCCGCTAAATAGCAATTTGCCCAGTTCAGCCTGTGCGAGACGATTGCCCTTCTCCGCCGAAAGGTTCAGCCAACGAAGCGCTTGCTTTGTATCTTTTGCGCCACCGATTCCATCCAAATACAACCGGGCGAGGATTAGTTGGGCCTCGGAATCGCCAAAGTAACTCGCTGAATAAGCAAACATTTCACGTGCTTTAACCGGATTGGCTTTAACCGTGCTATTTGGAATACCGTTTAAATAATAAGAACCTAAGGCAATGAAAGCAGAGGAAACAAAAGGTGCCGTTGCTGATTCTGGCACCTCATCTGCATGGCGATCACAGACTTGAGAAAAATTCTCGAAGGCGCGCAATTCATCCCGTGGCACACCATCGCCTTCTGCATACATCCTTGCCAATTTCCATTGTGCCGGAGCATGACCTTGGTCGGCCGCATAAGAAAGTGACTTAAGAGCATCTTCCTTATTGCCGGCAAGATATGACTTTATGGCCTCGCGCGTCGCGTCAACGACACCGCCAATGGCTTGAAGCGGGACCCTGGCTGCGTCCAGCACCCCACTTTCAGCATCATTTTTTGATGCTTCAACGGGTTCGCCAGACGTCTCGCTTACGTGGCTCTCCTTTTCTCCGTCTGACGATGCTGTCCCTGGCGTCGCAATCGTTGATGGCACCGTGTTGGATGACGGGGTGTTTCGCTTCCCGCCAGGATCATGCTCGCCGGGATGAGCCTCAAGAGCAAACACGGCGCTTGTTAAGAGGCACACTGAAATCAAACTCAGTACCGCCCTGATCAATCCTAAAAATGGCAACGATTTGATCTGCATAGACTAATAATCACCTAGTATACTGATCGATATCAAAAACGCAGACCAGCCTTTAACGTATCGCAATATTTAGCGACCATTACAGCCAATCCAACGTCGTCAATACTACACAACAAGGAGACCGATATTATGGCCAATTTTCGACAATATGGCCGCAATTCTAAAGTTGAGCCCAATTATGGCTAACTGTTGCGTTTTCATCACACGCGGAGCCGGCATGATGGCCTTTTAATTTTATACGTTTTATTCGATAAGTATCGTAATGTTCTTAAATTCAAAATCCGCGCCATATAGCGCCGACCTTCGCCATGGTGGCGTTAAGTTAGAGCAAAATTGGCCGCTATGGCGACGAGTTTTAGCATTTTTCGGACCGGGCTACCTGGTTGCTGTCGGCTATATGGATCCAGGTAACTGGGCAACCTCGCTGGCTGGCGGGTCGCGCTACGGCTACCTCTTATTATCAGTCGTCCTCATTTCAAGTCTAATGGCCATCATCTTACAGTCGCTGGCCGCTAGGCTCGCCATCGCAACGTCCCGCGATTTAGCCGAGCTCTGTCGCGACATCTTCCCAAGATCGATCAATTTTTGTTTGTGGGTGATGGCCGAGCTGGCCATTATCGCCACGGATATTGCGGAAGTTATCGGAACGGCGATCGGGTTCAAATTATTATTTGGATGGCCACTTCCGGTTGGAATTGCAGTCACTACGGCGGATTCACTTCTGATCATAGCCCTGCAACGTTTCGGATTCCGAACAATTGAAGCGATTATTATCGGCATATTAGGCATCGTAGCCGTTTGCTTTACGATCGAGTTGGCGCTCGCACACCCTGATTGGCAGGCGATCGTGAACAATCTGGTCCCAAACTCAGATATAATCACCAATCCCGATATGCTCTATCTCGCTTTGGGCATTCTTGGCGCAACGGTGATGCCTCATAATCTCTATCTACACTCAAGTATTGTGCAGACCCGTCCACTTGGGACAACAACCAGCGAACGCCGCCAAAGCCTAACCTTTGCAACGCTCGATTCAACGCTAGCCTTGGCATTAGCCTTCCTTATTAACGCGGCGATCCTCATATTAGCTGCGGCAAGCTTCAATGCAGCCGGGCGAACGGATGTTGTTGAATTGTCGGACGCCTATTCGCTTCTTTCGCCCCTTTTAGGCTCCCAATTAGCCCCTGCCCTCTTCGCAATCGCGCTTATCGCCTGTGGCCTTAATGCTACGGTGACGGCCACATTGGCCGGACAAATTGTGATGGAAGGTTTCCTTGGCCTGCGGTTCTCCCCGATTATAAGGCGACTAGCGACCCGTCTTATCGCGGTTGTTCCGGCTGCATGGGTTGCGATTATCCATGGCGAACAGGGGGCGACGGGGCTTTTGGTGCTCAGCCAAGTCGTTTTAAGTCTACAATTGCCATTTGCCGTTATTCCGCTAGTCGTTTTTACCGCGCAGAACAAACGTATGGGCGAATTCACCTCACCCATTTGGCTTTCGATTATAGCCAGTGTCATTGCCTGCGTAATTGTGATTTTAAATGGCGTTTTGGTCAAAAACCTATTGTTTTAGCGGCCATAGCACTTGCAATTGGTGGAGTTTGGCTCTATCCAGCGGACTTCATGCGGTCGTTTGGCCGGTGGCTGAAAGGAAAGTCTGGGTATCCAGATGGAGCTTTTAATAGCTCATTTCCCTTGTCTCCGCCTTCGATACCTTCCGTTTCGGGCCTTTCCTAAAGGCTCGGAGGGCTTGGCGCCAAAAGGCCGCGCAACAGGAAAGGACGAAGACATGGCTCTTTATGAGCATGTGATCCTTGTGCGTCAGGATGTGACGTCACAACAGGTCGATACCATTAATGAACAATATAAGGGCGTGATCGAAGCGGCTGGCGGCAAGGTCACCAAGACTGAATATTGGGGTGTTAAGACCCTAGCATTCCGTATCAGGAAGAATCGTAAAGCGCATTTTACGCTTCTGAACATCGACGCTCCTCATCAGGCTGTTGCTGAAGTCGAGCGCCTTGAAGCCATTAGCGAAGACGTCATCCGCTCCCTGACCATTAAGGTCGAGGAATTGGAAGAGGCTCCTTCGGCTATGCTTCAAAAGCGTGATCGGGACGAAGACCGTTCGGATCGTCCAAGCGGCGGCCGCGGCTTCGGTGGCGGCGGCGGCCGCTTCGGCGGCAGCGGCGGCGCTGGTGGTTTTGGTGGCGGTTCGGGTCGTGGTCCACGTCCGCCCCGTCGTGATGATGCAATTGGTGAAGAGGAGAGCTTCTGATGTCTACAGCTGAATCCGCAAGCTCCGGCGCACCACGCCGTCCATTCTATCGTCGTCGCAAGTCGTGCCCATTCACGGGTCCGAACGCTCCGAAGATAGACTATAAGGACACGCGCTTGTTGTCCCGTTACATTTCGGAGCGTGGCAAGATCGTCCCATCCCGTATCACGGCTGTGTCGGCCAAAAAGCAGCGCGAACTCGCTCAGGCGATCAAGCGTGCTCGCTTCCTTGGTCTCCTGCCTTACGTCATCGCGTAATTTGAACATTTTCCCGGGGTCACCTTTGACCCTGGGGATTTTTCGGTCATCCGGCTCTAAAGGGTCGGCTTGGTTGGGGCGGGGTATCCGTCTCTAACCGCCCCAATATTGGGTTTGCGGGACAGCTCGACAATGATGCTAAAAAATTTCGGATTTGGGGCCGGTTGCGGTGCAGTTTCTGCGCTGCTTTTCGCTGTGATCTCAACAGCATCACCCATCGCCTTCCCGCTCTATCTCGTTGCCCCCCTGCCTATCCTGATCGCCACTTTAGGCTTTACGCAGCAGGCCGGTCTCGTTGCATCGCTGACGGCCTTTTTAGTGACGAGTTTGATTTTTTCGCCGCTTGCCGGCCTGATCCACGCGATCTCGATCAGCCTTCCATCCTGGTTTATCGGCTATCTCGCTTTATTGGCACGCCCGATTGAAGGCGCGGATAACGATAATAAAGTTGAATGGTATCCAATCGGGCGATTGCTGATTTGGAACATCGCTTTATCCGCCGTCCTGACGATTGCCGGCGTTTTGATGCTTGGAAGTGACTATGCTTCCTTTGTCGATGCGTTCGAAAAGTTACTCAACGAGCTCGTCGAATTCGAACCCGCCATGTTCGCGGGCATCGTTGGCGCAGATAAAGCAAGCTCAATTTCGATGATCGCTAACATATTGGCTCTTGTTGCAGCTCCGATCAGCGCGGCGATCAGTTCAATGATTTCTGTCGGCCTGCTCTATGGTGCTGCACGGATCGTTAAAGCATCCGATCGTTTGCCAAGGCCTTGGCCGGATTTAGCGACGACGGCGATGCCAAAAATCACCCTGCCGATCTTTCTAGCCTGCCTCATTCTGACCATCGTTGGGTCCGATTTTATCGGGCTATTCGGACGAATTGGTCTTGCCTCGCTTCTCGTCGGCTTCTGTTTGCAGGGCCTCGCCGTTCTTCACATGGTCACAAGGCCTATCAAATCGCGGCGTGCCATGTTGTTCATGATCTACAGCGTTTTCATTCTTCTTCCGGGCTGGCCAATCCTAGGATTCGCCGCTTTGGGAATTGCCGATTTCTGGTTCGATTTTCGATCCAGATTTAACAAGCCACTTACACCCTCACCTTCCCTTTAACTTCTGACTTAAGCTTTCAACACACCAAGGAGATACCAATGCAAGTTGTATTATTAGAGCGCGTACCAAATCTGGGACAAATGGGCGATGTTGTTCGTGTAAAGGACGGTTATGCTCGTAACTTCCTTTTGCCACGCCACAAGGCACTTCGCGCAACGAAGGCTAATCTCGAGCACTTTGAAAAAGAGCGCGCGCAGCTCGAAGCACGTAACCTCGCGGCTAAGGCGGATGCTACGGCTGTTGCTGAAAAGCTCGATGGTCAATCCTTCGTCATTATCCGTCAGGCTGGCGAAATGGGCCAACTTTACGGCTCAGTTGCTGCTCGCGATATCTCGGAAGCAATCACGACGGGCGGCTTCTCGGTTGACCGTAATCAGGTCATCTTGAACGTACCAATCAAGACGATCGGCATGCACACGATCCCTGTTCATCTGCATCCTGAAGTTGACGTTAAGATCAGCGTCAATGTCGCCCGCAGCCATGAAGAAGCTGAACGTCAGGCACGCGGCGAAAGCGCCACAGTTCGCGAAGAACTTAACCTTGACGATCTCGGCCTTGAAGTTGGCGCAGCCTTGGCCGAAGCCGGCGGCGAAGAATAAGATCCGTCACTCTTCGGAAGCCATTGGCCCTGGTGCTCAGCACTGGGGCTTTTCTTTAAGCAAGCGATTTCCTGTCAAGCTTCAAATCACATCTTAGTGGCGGCTGTGGGGAGTGTGGATAACGGGCATGGGGTAGAATAAAATCCGAATCGAGAGCGGCGAAGCGTTAAGAGTGCGGAACCGATACTGGATACGATTATGGCCCTTGCTCAATCCCTTGCCCGTCTTGCTGAAATCGAGACAACTTACCGCGTGCCGCCAAACAATGTTGAGGCGGAACAAGCGCTTCTTGGCGCCATTTTAGTCAATAATGACGCCTATTACCGGGTGTCTGACTTTCTCGAATCCAGCCATTTTGCCGAAGAAATCCATCGCCGCATCTACGATATCGTTCAATCACTGATCCGCGCGGGCAAATTGGCAACACCTGTCACGCTGAAATCCTTTGTCGGCGACCAAGATTTAGGCGGTATGACCGTCCCGCAATATTTGGCCCGCCTCGCCGCTGAAGCGACAACCGTCATTAATGCAGAAGCTTATGGCCGGACGATCTACGATCTCGCCATGCGCCGCCAGCTGATTACCATCGGCGAAGACATGGTGAACGTCGCCTTCGACGCTCCGGTTGATGAACATCCGCGCAAACAAATCGAAGAAGCCGAACGCCGCCTTTATGAGCTCGCGGAATCGGGCCGTTATGATGGCGGATTTCAGAGCTTTTCTGCGGCCCTTAAAACCGCCGTCGACTTAGCGGCCGAAGCCTATAAGCGCGACCGTAAACTTTCGGGTATCTCAACGGGACTATCCGATCTTGATCGTATGCTCGGCGGTCTACAATCCTCCGACCTTGTGATTGTTGCTGGTCGTCCGGGTATGGGTAAAACGGCACTCGCAACCAATATAGCGTTCAACATTGCGCGCGCCTATTCACACGACAAAAATCCTGATGGAACAGTCAAGCGGTTGGACGGTGGGATCGTCGGCTTTTTCTCACTCGAAATGTCTGCCGAACAATTAGCAACGCGTATCATCGCTGAGCAATCGGGCGTTCCTTCCTACAAAATTCGGCGCGGCGAAATTCAAGAAAATGAATTTATGAAAATTGCCGATGCCGCGCGCGAGATGGAACGCATTCCATTCTATATCGACCAAACTGGCGGTATTTCAATCGCTCAATTGACCGCCCGCGCACGTCGGCTTAAGCGCCAAAAAGGCCTTGATGTTTTAGTGGTCGACTATTTACAGCTTCTTTCAGGTTCATCCAAGAAGGGCGATAATCGCGTTCAAGAATTGACCGAAATTACGACCGGTCTTAAGGCGCTCGCGAAAGAATTGGCGGTACCCGTCATCGCGCTTTCGCAGCTCTCGCGTCAGGTCGAACAGCGGGATGATAAACGTCCCCAACTCTCCGACTTGCGTGAATCAGGCTCGATCGAACAAGACGCCGATATCGTAATGTTCGTGTTCCGTGAAGAATATTACCTCAAGAATAAAGAACCCAAGATGGGCACCGAGGAATATTTCAAATGGCAAAGCGAAATGGAACAAATCCACGGCCGCGCCGAGGTGATCATCGGTAAACAACGTCATGGACCAACGGGCACCGTCGTTATGCAGTTCGATGCGGAAGTAACTCGGTTTTCGAATTTAACATCCGAAGATCGACTACCAGAACGGATGTAATGGAATGACAATCGCGGACCGCGCGCCTTCCATTTCCTATTCGAACGGCGGCCGCCTCACCATCGATCTCAAGGCGCTAAAAAATAATTGGCGATTATTGGCATCCAAAGCGGGGGGGGCCGCAACAGGCGCCGTCGTTAAAGCGAATGCCTATGGCCTTGGTATTGAGACCGTTGTTCCTGCCCTTTTGTCAGTCGGATGCAATCACTTTTTCGTGGCTCATCTTGCAGAAGCCGAGCGTGTCCGGGCGATCAGTGACACCGCAGAAATTTTCGTCCTCAACGGATTTCTCCCCGAAACAGGCCCGATGTATCAGGCCCTGCGTCTCATACCTGTTATAGGCTCTCTCCCTGAAATCGAGGAATGGAAAAACTTTGCCGCGAACCATCCTAATGCACCACCAGCAGCGTTGCATTTCGATACGGGCCTTAACCGCCTAGGGTTAAATCCGAAGGATGCAGCGGGGCTATCAAAAGCCCACCACGATGGAACCTTAGGCTTTTCAATCCACCTCGTTATGAGCCATTTCGTTGAAGCGGAAATATCCGGCTCAGAAACAACAAAAGCTCAATGCAATGCTTTTCATAAGCTTCGTGCATTGTTTCAAAATGTGCCGGCAAGCCTATGCAATTCTTCCGGAATTTTTCTTTGTCCGGATAGTCACTACGATCTCGTTCGACCGGGTTACGCCCTCTATGGCGGCCACCCTCTCTGGTCGAATACTGATAATCCGATGGAACCGGTTGTTCGTCTGGAAGCCCCAATCATTCAAACACGAATGATCGATATCGGCGAGCGTGTCGGATATGGGGGGCATTGGACGGCTAAACGTAAATCCAGAATTGCAACTCTCTCTCTGGGTTACGCCGACGGATTACCAAGGGAGGCAGAAAGCAGCGACACGAAATTGGGTGGCTCCGTGTTAATTGGCGGCGTCAAATGCGCTATGTTAGGGCGCGTTTCAATGGATCTTCTCATCGTGGACGCGACGGATGTACCAAGCACATCGTTAGAGCGCGGATCCTATGCAACCATCATTGGCGATGAACTTACCATCGATGCCGTAGGCGACAGCGCAGGAACCATCGGCTATGAGATCCTTGTGTCCCTAGGTAGTCGTTATCAACGACATGTGATCGGTTAATCGGAATTAGTATGGCCAAACGTTCCCCAAGCTTCGCGTGCCAAAATTGTGGCGCGGTTTATACACGCTGGCAGGGACGCTGTGACGCCTGCGGAAATTGGAGCACCATTGCCGAAGAAGCGGCAGAGGCACCGCTGCCCGGCGGAACGGCATTACCGAGAAGCAAAAAAGGACGTGTCTTTGCGCTTGAAGGTCTCATCGGAGACGCCCCCGAAGCGCCTCGCGTTTCAAGCGGCATCGATGAGCTTGATCGCGTAACGGGTGGAGGATTTGTTCCGGGTTCGGTTATTCTTTTAGGTGGCGATCCCGGTATTGGTAAATCAACGTTATTGATGCAGGCTTCCGCCGCATTGGCGATGAATGGCGAGCGCGTTGTTTACATTTCGGGCGAAGAAGCAACAGGCCAAGTACGCCTGCGCGCTGATCGTCTCGGGCTATCAAAAGCCCCTGTCGAACTCGCCGCCGAAACAAATGTCGAAGACATCATCACAACTTTGTCAAAAGGCCCCGCTCCTACCCTTGTTATCATCGATTCCATTCAGACGATGTGGTCTGAAAGCGTTGAATCCGCCCCCGGTACAGTGACACAAGTCCGCGGCTCGGCTCAGGCCTTGATCCGATATGCAAAAACCAGTGGTGCAAGCGTTATCTTGGTAGGCCATGTCACGAAGGATGGGCAGATCGCTGGACCACGGGTCGTGGAACACATGGTCGATGCGGTAGCCTCTTTTGAAGGTGATGGTGCCCATCATTTTAGAATTTTAAGAGCAGCCAAAAATCGCTTCGGACCGACGGATGAAATTGGTGTTTTTGAAATGACAGGCTTGGGCCTTAAGCAAGTCTCAAATCCCTCGGCACTCTTCTTGGAAGGTCGAGACACTTCATCGGCTGGTACGGCGGTCTTTGCTGGCATGGAGGGCACCCGCCCCATGCTTTTGGAGTTCCAAGCTTTGGTCGCGCCATCTTCCTTAGGCACGCCACGCCGTGCGGTCGTTGGTTGGGACCCAAGCCGACTTTCCATGGTTATCGCAGTGCTCGAAGCCCATGGCGGGCTGAAGCTCGGCAATCATGACGTCTATCTCAATGTCGCGGGCGGCCTTAAGGTCAATGAGCCGGCAGCCGATCTTGCAGCCGCCGCTGCCCTCGTCTCCTCCTATTCCGGACATGCCCTTCCGCCAGACCGCGTCTTTATGGGCGAAATCGGATTGACCGGAGCCCTCCGGCCCATCGGACAGATCGCAGTGCGCATGAAAGAAGCAACGAAATTGGGCTTTGCGTCGGCGGTCATTCCCAAGCCAGGGCTTGAAGCGGTTGGAAAAACGAGCCTGCAAACCTACCCGATGAGTGATGTCGCCGATCTTGTGGCGGCGATTATCAGTGGACCAAAGCGGCATTCAGGCTCATAGGCAATCAAAGGGACGTGACGAGCGTGCTCGGCATGATTATAAGCGCGACAGCCTAGCGGCGAAGGTTAAGGCCCTAAATTCTCAGGACGGACATTTAAATGAGCAATCTTCCGGTCAGCATTCTAGACCTGATGGTCATCGGCATCGTTCTGATCTCTGGACTTTTAGCTTCGGTACGCGGGTTTGCCCGTGAGGTGTTGGCGATTGGTTCATGGGTTGCAGCAGCCATTGCGGCCTATCTGTTTCATCCGAAGCTACTGGTTTATTTAGAGCCGCACATTGCTAATCGGCAGGTGGCATTGGCCGCCGCAATCGCCATCCTCTTTCTCGGCGTACTCGTTATTGCCACGATGATAACCGTCAAAATCTCGGACATCATTCTTGATTCGAGCATTGGTGCACTCGACCGTACCTTAGGCTTTCTGTTTGGTGCCGCCCGTGGCTTTTTAATTGCTGCCATCGCCTTCCTCTTTTTTGATAAGCTTGTTGGCGAGAAGCAATATCCGGATTGGATCAGAGACGCGAAATTGCGGCCTGTTTTGAAGCAATCAGGTGATCAAATCATCGCGCTTTTGCCCTCTGACCCGGGCTTTTTGGATAAATTAAAGGCAAAGGCCAATGGTGCAGACGGATCAACCGGTACATCCGCTGATGCGCCATCCGCACCAAAAACCCCATAATTCGATATCTGTCTGTTTAAACTCGCTTCGGATACATTGAATTTAATGAACCAGAAGCGCATATGTCTGCGGAAGCAGGCGGGGTGTGTGCAATGACCGACGAGTTATTTGATCTCGACGCGGATCGTTTGAAAGAAGAATGCGGTGTATTTGGCATCTTCGGACATCCGGAAGCAGCCGCAATTACCGCACTCGGGCTACACGCGCTGCAACATCGCGGACAGGAAGCAGCCGGCATTGTGAGCTTTGACGGCAAGCGGTTTCATTCGGAACGTCGAATGGGTCTTGTCGGCGACAACTTCTCCGAACGCGCCGTGATCGAACGTTTGCGAGGTAACGCAGCCATCGGGCATACGCGCTATTCGACGACCGGTGAGACAATCCTACGCAACGTTCAACCCCTCTTCGCGGAACTCGACGGTGGTGGCTTTGCGGTTGCCCATAATGGCAATATTACGAATGGTATCACGCTGCGCCGTCAACTCATTCGCTCAGGCGCGATCTATCAGTCAACGAGTGACACCGAAGTCGTCCTGCATTTGGTGGCCCGCAGTACGCGGCCGAAATTTGTTGATCGATTCATAGATGCCATCAAAGAGCTCGAAGGCGCCTATTCCTTCGTCGGTTTAACAAACAAAAAACTGGTCGGCGCGCGTGACCCATTAGGGATCCGTCCCTTGGTCCTCGGTGAACTAGACGGATGCTATATTTTGGCATCAGAAACCTGCGCACTGGATATTATAGGCGCCCGTTTCGTCCGTGATATTGAAAACGGCGAAGTCGTGGTCATCAGCGAGACGGGCATTGAATCTATCAAGCCCTTTGGCATTCTTGCCGCTCGTCCTTGCATCTTTGAATATGTCTATTTTGCCCGCCCCGACTCGGTCGTTCACGGCAAATCCGTCTATGCCGTCCGTAAAGCAATGGGTGCTCAATTAGCGGCTGAAAGCGGCGTGGCCGCCGATGTCGTCATACCCGTTCCCGATTCGGGTGTTCCGGCTGCACTGGGATATGCGCAAGCCTCAGGCCTTCCCTACGAGCTTGGAATCATCCGAAACCATTATGTTGGCCGCACCTTTATTCAGCCGACGCAATCGATCCGCGAATTTGGCGTAAGAATGAAGCATTCTGCCAACCGTTCCGTCGTTGAAGGCAAACGGATTGTACTGATCGACGATTCCATCGTCCGCGGAACCACATCGATCAAAATCGTACAGATGATGCGGGATGCTGGCGCAAAAGAGGTTCATTTCCGCATTTCAAGTCCACCGATCAAATTCCCGGATTTCTACGGCATCGATACGCCCGAGCGTAATAATTTGCTCGCCGCCACCCATACGCTCGAAGAAATGCGCGCTTTTATCGGGTGTGACTCCCTCGCCTTCTTGTCAATTGACGGCATTTATCGGGCGATGGGCGAGCAAGGCCGAAGCGAAAATCAGCCGCAATTTACCGATCACTGCTTCACCGGCGACTACCCTACTGGATTAACCGATCAGTCTGCTGAATCGCCGAAGCAACTCTCACTTCTTGCCGAAGCAGGTTAAACCATGGCGGGTAAACTCGAAGGCCGTATAGCACTCGTCACCGGTGCTTCACGGGGAATTGGACGAGCGGCAGCACTCGAATTTGCCAAAGAAGGCGCACACGTTATCGCTTTGGCTCGAACATCAGGAGCTCTTGAAGAGCTCGACGATGATATACGTGCCCTATCACCACATGGTGCAACGCTCGTTCCCGCCGATCTAAAAGATATGGACGGGATCGACCGCCTTGGTGGCGCCATTTATGACCGCTGGGGCAAACTCGATATTTTCTTCGGCAATGGCGCCATATTAGGCCCTATTTCACCGGTCGGTCATATCATGCCCAAAGAATGGGATGATGTAATGGCCGTAAACGTCACGGCCAATTGGCGGCTTCTTCGAATTTTAGATCCATTATTGGCCCGTTCGGACGCAGGACGCGTGATCCTCATGAGTTCGGCTGCGGCATGGAAACATCGGCCTTATTGGGGCTGCTACAGCGTTTCGAAAGCGGCACTTGAAGCGCTCGGTCATACCTATGCCCAAGAAGTTGCCTCGACACCGATCAAAGTGATGATGGTGGATCCCGGCCCTCTTCGCACCGATATGCGGGCAACCGCGGTTCCGGGCGAAGATCCGTTGAGCTTGCGTGAGCCATCTGCACTCGCCCCACACCTCGCGACAATGGCAGCAGCAAGTTGGACGGAATCCGGGCGCATTTTTGATTTTTCAGGCACCGAACCCAAAATAACGAATTTTGGTCGGCCAATCTAATTGGCCGCTTATCCCTTATTTTCTTTATCAAACGGGTTTTGGGTCTCGCGTAACGAGACACGAATAGGTGTACCCGGCAGCCCGAATGTTTCGCGCAATGAATTGATCAAATAACGCGTATAGCTATCCGGTAGGCCCGATAATTGATTACCAAAAATAGCAAAATGCGGCGGTCGCGACTTCACCTGCGTCGCATAGCGCATTTTGATCCGGCGACCCGAGACGGCCGGTGGCGGATGCTTTTCAAGGACGCCCGCAAGCCACCGGTTGAGCTGCCCCGTCGATACACGCTTAGACCAAATTTCCGCCGACTTAATACAGGCCTCAATGAGCTTATCGGTACCCTCACCGGTAAGACCGGATAGCGGAATAATCGTCGCGCCCTTCACATTCGAAAGCAAACGTTCGGTATCCTCGACAAGTTTTTTGAAACGCCCCGTATCGCCCGCCACCAAATCCCATTTATTGACGCCGACAACAAGCGCGCGACCTTCCTTCTCAATAACAGAAAGAATAGCGAGATCCTGTTTTTCAAACGGAATTGTAGCATCGAGCAGCAAAACGACGACTTCGGCGAATTTCACGGCGCGTAAGCCATCGGATACGGCCAGCTTCTCGAGTTTATCCTCGATCCTCGAGCGTTTACGCATCCCGGCCGTATCGTAAAGCTTCATCGGACGACCACGGAAACTCCATTCTACGCCGATCGAATCCCGCGTGATACCAGCCTCCGGGCCGGTCAATAACCGCTCTTCACCGAGCAACCGGTTGATCAGTGTCGATTTACCCGCATTGGGCCGGCCAACAATTGCAATTCGCAAAGGCCGTGTCGGATCATTTTCAGCTTCTTCATCTTGCTCACTTTCGGGAGCGAACTCATCAATTTCCGACTTTTCGGTATGGAGCGGCAAGGCAAGACGAATAGCGTCATATAGGTCAGCCAACCCCTCACCATGCTCACCCGAGAAGGGGATCGGGTCGCCCAAGCCAAGCCCGAACGCCTCATAGGATTCCATCATGCCAATCTTGCCCTCCGCCTTATTGGCGAGAAGGATCACCGGCTTTCCGGCTCGTCGAACGAGCGTCGCAAAATGACGATCGGACGGCGTTAAACCGGCCCGAACATCAATTAGAAAGATAATCGCGTCAGCATCAGCAATCGCGGCCTCCGTCTGGCCACGCATTCGGCCCGTCAGCGTCGTCTCCGCGCTTTCCTCTAAGCCTGCCGTGTCGATCACCGTGAAATCGAGATCACCCAAACGCGCTTCGCCCTCTCGGCGGTCACGCGTGACACCGGGTTGATCGTCTACCAATGCGAGCTTCTTGCCTACAAGACGATTAAAGAGCGTCGACTTGCCGACATTCGGCCGGCCGACGAGCACGACCGTGAACGACATGAGAATTTCCAATCTTACTGTTGCAGCACCCTTATGGGAGCTTGCTGCCTGCCTTTACAAGGGCAAGATAAACTTGAACGCGCTGCTTTAACGTTGCTGGCGCAATTTCATCGGTCATAATTTCATCGAAAAGCTTGCCAGCGCCTGCAATATCGCCCGCTTTCAATAATTTCAGTCCTACCAATTCACGAGCATTGCCAGCCCAGGTTCCACCCGGAACGATCAATGACTGCAGCTTTGCCTGAACATCCTCAAGCGAAGCCGTATCAACGATGAGCGTCGCTGCCCGCAAACGCGCTAACCCCCGCAACACCGGCGGCAGGGTGGCATCGGATGCAAGAACATCAAACTGCTTAACCCCCTCGCCTTTATCGACAAGCGAACGCTCTACCGCCAAGCGAAACCGCGATAATACCGCGTAACCCGCTCCGCCGTCGGACGCTATGGCATTGAATTCCTTTGCTGCGTCATCCGACTTTCCAGCTGCCGAAGCCTCAAGTGCCGATTGAAACCGCGCACCTAGAGCCTCTGCCTTCTGATTTTCATAATGCGCATAAAACCGGTAGCCTGCCGTTAAAACGACAAGGATCAGACCGAACGCAAAGAAAAAAGGCCCATATTTCTTCCAGACATCAATGGCCTGATCACGGCGGATATCGTCATCAATTTCGCGAAATATGTCGGACATGCTGGCCAATCTCAAAAACGGAGGAGGCCCTTCTATAAGGAAACGCCGCGCCTTAGTTAAGTAAAAAATCCATCAACCCATCAAACTGACGCCGACAAGAACGGGATGGAGATGGATCATGCCAATATAGGCAATAATACCGGCCACAACAGCAATAATGTCACCCAAAACCCGCGGAGCTGGAAGCTCGACGGTCGCAGCTGGTCGCCATTTAAACGAAATCCGATCAACAACAGCCCAAGCCAACAAGGCACCGAAGAGAATCATACCGCCCAAATCGCCATTCGCCAGAAAATGGCCGAACGCCCACGCCTTAATACCCACCAACATGGGATGTTTAAGCCGCATTTTAATATACCCCCGTGGCGCATAGGCTGCCGCGAGTGAAATAAAAGAAACCAACATAAACAAATAATTCAGATGCTTTAGAGCTGCCGGAGGATTCCAAATTTGAATAAGACCCGCCTCGCGATAGGCTGCAAAGCCATCAAACAAGATAACAAGGCCTATAAGGGAGAAGACGCTGTAGACACCTTTATAGACGTTCGGCCCCATTGCTCCGACCAAAAACGCATGAAGGCGGGGGAACATTCCGATCGAATGGAATGCAAGAAAAACGATGAGTCCAACAATTAAAAAGGTCACGATTAGCTATCTCTCGGGTTTGAAGCTTCATCTAAAGCGCTTTACGTTCGGCCGTCGAGCGGAATTTCAAGATCACCCGACCTAATATCAAACATCAAATATGCAATCGAACGGGCCGCTTTAGCTCCATTCATGAATTTATTTCGGCTTTTTACCAACCAAGACGGTCAATGGCCATTCTACAGATCTCACCACAGCGGGATCACCCCATACCGCGCCCAATTCGGCCTCAAATTCCGGCACAGGATCGACGCCGGTCGCTTTGATAAAACTCGCGGTCGCGGACCAACTTCTAACATAGGAAACCAGCTGCCCCATTTCCCACCCGACTTTCATTTCGAAAGGTGGCGCGTCAATCAGCGGAAAAGGAAATTGGATTGAACGATAGCCCTGTTCAACATATAGCCGTTCCGGTGGCCAATATGGGCCGACAATCTCACTATAAAACCGTTGGAAGACCTCATTAACCTCATGGCCCTGAATAAGCTGACGCCCATAACTCCAAACGGCAAGAATACCTTCCGGTTTAAGAACTCGATTTACTTCGCTGAAGAAACGATCAAAATCAAACCAATGAAGCGCCTGCGCAACCGTTACAAGATCGACTGAACCGCCCGCAAGACCGCTTTCCTCAGCAGACGCCACACGGTACTCAATCTTTTGGTGCGGTTCGGCTTGGCCAATCTGCTTCGCGCTCGCGTCGGTTGCGATGATATGACCGAAATAATCGGCCAAAGCACGCGAGGCTTGCCCGCTGCCTGCCCCGCAATCCCAAACGACATCACTTCTATCGCATAATGTCGAAAGCCACTCATAAAGCGCCAACGGATAGGTCGGACGGGTGTCAGCGTAATGTGACGAGACGGCACCGAAATGATCGACGAATGGCTTTGTCATCAAGTTGGTTTATTCCCACTCAATTGTCCCAGGCGGCTTCGACGTGACATCATAAACAACGCGGTTAATGCCCCTTACCTCGTTGATAATACGGTTAGCCGCACGCCCTAAGAAATTCATATCAAACGGATAAAAATCCGCCGTCATTCCATCAACCGAAGTAACCGCACGCAACGCGCACACATTATCATAGGTACGCCCATCACCCATCACGCCGACGGTGCGCACGGGAAGCAGAACCGCGAAGGCCTGCCAAATCGTGTCATAGAGGCCTGCGCGGCGAATTTCCTCTAAATAGATTTCGTCCGCCAAACGCAAAATATCGCATTTTTCCTTGGTCACTTCGCCGGGAATACGAATGGCCAAGCCGGGCCCCGGAAATGGATGCCTGCCCACAAACGCGTCAGGCAAGCCCAATTCGCGGCCCAAGGCGCGCACTTCATCTTTGAACAATTCCCGTAAGGGTTCAACCAATTGCATCTTCATGCGTGCAGGCAATCCGCCCACATTATGGTGCGACTTGATCGTAACCGACGGCCCGCCAGTGAAGGAAACGCTCTCGATTACGTCCGGATAAAGGGTGCCTTGGGCAAGGAAATCCGCGCCGCCAATTTTTTTGGCCTCAGCGTCAAAGACATCAATGAACAAACGACCAATGGTCTTGCGCTTGGCCTCAGGGTCGGAAACACCAGCGAGTTCTTTTAGAAAAAGCTCTTCTGCATCAACATGTACGAGAGGTATATTATAGTGATCTTTGAAGAGGGAGACGACCTTTTCAGCCTCCGCCATGCGAAGTAAGCCGTGATCGACAAACACGCAGGTCAATTGATCACCAATCGCTTCATGGATCAAAACGGCCGCCACGGCAGAATCAACACCGCCCGACAATCCACAAATCACGCGGCCTTTACCAACCTGCGCCCGAATGCGCGCAATCGCCTCTTCGCGAAAAGCCTTCATCGTCCAGTCGGCATGGCATCCGGCAATATTGCGAACAAAATTTCGAATAAGCGCAGCGCCATGCGGCGTATGAACCACTTCAGGATGGAACTGCGCGGCGTAAAAGCGTCGGGCTTCATCGGCGATGACGGCAATCGGCGCATTTTCAGACGTTGCAACAACAGCAAATCCCTCCGGCAAGACGGTGACGCGATCACCATGGCTCATCCAAACCGGATAGCGCTGTCCCTTTTCCCACACGCCTTCAAATAAAGCGCAGTCGGCGGTTACCGTTACTTCAGCGCGACCAAATTCGCGATGATGGCCACCCTCAACCTTGCCGCCCAATTGCTTGGCCATGGTCTGCTCGCCATAGCAGATGCCGAGCACAGGAATGCCCGCAGTAAAGATCGCCTGCGGTGCTGACGGTGCATTCTGATCCAGCACAGAAGCCGGACCACCGGATAGAATAACGCCCTTAGGCGAGATATCCGCAAAAGCCTTTTCAGCCGACTGAAACGGGACGATTTCGCAATAAACACCCTCTTCGCGAACGCGACGGGCAATAAGCTGCGTCACCTGACTACCAAAATCGACAATCAGTATTTTTTCATGCGTTTCCGTCATCTCGCTCATCCCGTGTCACGCTACTTTCGTCAGTATGGAAATATAAAATCCATCGGTTCCGGTCCGTTTGGGGGTCAGCTGCAGACCAAATCCCATCGGGGATACGAAACTGGCAAGCGCCTCAAGGCCCGCATGTTCGGCAACACTGGCAGGTTCAATGACTTCAAAACCAGCGTGACGCTCTAAGAAGCTACTCACGGCGCCGTCATTCTCGCGCGGTAAAAGCGAGCAGGTAATATAGGCTATCCGACCACCTGATTTTACAAATTGAGACGCACGATCAAGCACTTCAGCCTGCTCTTTGATGCGATCTTCGAGCGCATTCGGACGCACGCGCCACTTTGCATCCGGGTTCCGCCGCCATGTACCCGTTCCCGTGCATGGGGCGTCGACGACTACGAGATCAATATGGCCTTCTAAGCCCTCCAACGGCTCGTCGTCCTTGCCCTTTGGCGAACGAACTTGAACATTTCGAACACCTGAGCGGGTCATCCGATCAAAGATGGGAGCCAGCCGCCGTTTATCGCTATCGGTCGCAAAAATCTGTCCGCGATTATCCATCAGGGCCGCGAGCGCAAGCGTTTTCCCGCCACCACCGGCGCACAAATCGATGATCTGCATCCCCGGATCCGGCGCTGCAAGCTGCGCTGCCAATTGCGATCCCTCGTCTTGGATTTCGTATGCGCCTTTTTGAAACGCTGGCTCAGACTGAACCGATACCGCTCGCCCATCTTCAAGCGGCAACACGCGCAATCCGACCGGCGAAAAATCGGTAGTCTTCACATTCATATGGGATAATTGCGCAAGAACGGCTTCAGGCTCGGCTTTAAGCGTATTAACCCGCAAATCAACCGGCGCGCGGCTTGCCAATGCCGAGAGTTCTTCAACGCGGCTCTCACCAAACGCCGTCTGAAACTCGCCGTCGAGCCATTCGGGGTAATCACCTGCGACCCAAGCCGGTGCACCCTCGAGCGAACCCGATGTCAATGATTTCCGTTCATCGTCTGATAAAGGCTGAGGCGCAAAACGACTGCCATCACACAGCGCAGAAATGGCGTTCACATCGAGCCCGCGGGAAAGCCCCAGCGTGCCAAGCAACATGGCGCGCGAATTATCGCCACCCATCAAGAAGCAAGCCGACGCCCGACGACGCAGCGCGTCATGGACCAAGGCCGATATTCCGGCGCGATCACCCGAACCAGCAAACCGGTGCGAAAGGCCCCAGTCTTTTAAAACATCATTAGCCGGACGCCTACGCGCGGCAATATCGTCCAAAATTTCGATGGCGGCAGAAAGCCGGGCAGAAGGGGTCATTTCATATCTTTCAGCGCGCCAAACGGACGCGTTACGCCCGACTTTACGTCGGATAATTCGGACTTTCGCGGGTAATTGTTACATCATGCGCATGGCTCTCGCGTAAGCCCGCTGATGTAATGCGCACAAACTCGGCGCGCTCGCGAAACTCTGGCAAAGTCGGCGTGCCAACATAGCCCATCGCCGCGCGCAAGCCACCCGCCAACTGATGCAATACGCTTCCAACCGGCCCTTTATACGGCACCTGCCCTTCAATGCCTTCCGGCACCAATTTCAAGGCGTCCTTAATATCCTGCTGGAAGTAGCGATCCGCAGAACCGCGCGCCATCGCGCCTACCGAACCCATTCCACGATAGGCCTTATAGGTCCGCCCTTGATAAAGGAAAACCTCACCGGGGCTTTCATCGGTTCCTGCGAGCAAAGATCCGATCATCGCCGTTTCAGCGCCTGCCGCCAATGCCTTGGCCAAGTCGCCCGAGAATTTAATGCCGCCATCCGCGATCACCGGAACATCGGCTTTCGCGGCTACGGAATAAGCATCCATAATGGCGGATAATTGCGGAACACCAACACCCGCGACAATACGCGTCGTGCAAATTGAACCCGGACCAATGCCAATTTTGACGGCATCGGCACCAGCGTCGATCAAAGCTTGCGTTCCGCCAGCTGTGGCCACATTACCCGCAATGATTTGAACCGCATTGGAGAGCTTCTTAATTCGCGTCACGCTTTCCAG
Organism: Hyphomicrobiales bacterium; assembly: GCA_947455725.1. Taxonomy (GTDB): domain Bacteria; phylum Pseudomonadota; class Alphaproteobacteria; order Rhizobiales; family Beijerinckiaceae; genus CAIUPE01. Next base: position 60,778 of record CANGPL010000003.1, read on the forward strand.
CACACGCTGCGAATGACCATGCGCGGTATCAACAATAATCACGTCGCAGCCCGCATCAATCAGCGCTTCGGCACGCGAAAACCCGTTATCGCCAACGGTCGTAGCGGCTGCGACCAACAACCGACCGCGCGCATCTTTCGAGGCATCCGGATGGGACACCTGCTTTTCCATATCTTTGACGGTGATCAGGCCGATGCAACGGTAATGATCATCAACAACCAGCAATTTTTCGATCCTGAACTGATGCAGCAGACGCCTTGCCTCATCTTGGCTCACGCCTTCACGCACCGTGATCAGCCGGTCCTTCGTCATTAATTCTGAGACTTGTTGACCCGGATTATTGGCAAAGCGCACATCGCGGTTGGTCAAAATACCGACCAGCTTGCCCGCTTTATCGCCTGCTCCCCGTTCTACAACAGGGACACCAGAAATCTTATTGCGCTTCATGAGTTCAAGCGCATCTGCCAAGGTCTCATCGGGATAAATCGTGAGCGGATTAACGACCATGCCGCTTTCAAACTTCTTGACCGCGCGGACTTCGTTCGCCTGCTCGTCATTGGTCATGTTGCGATGGAGAACACCAAGGCCACCGGCCTGCGCCATCGCAATCGCCAACCGGCTTTCGGTCACCGTATCCATCGCGGCCGAGATAATCGGCAATTTAAGCGAAAGATTACGCGTCAACCGCGTCGTCACATCCACTTCGCCGGGCATGACGAGGGAATGGCCGGGCTGTAGCAGCACATCATCAAAAGTTAGCGCTTCACGGATTGCGGGCCGAATAGTGGATGATCCGTTCATGGCCAACTCCTTGCCTCATTAGGGGATTTGTTTCGATGCGAAGCGATGCCGCGCCGAAATATGAATTGGCACCGGGACCTATCACGTCGCCTGAGAAACGGAAAGGCAGAGCGTAAAGATTTTCGAGATAATCAGAAAATGCCTGAGATAATAGCAGGATTATTGGCGGTTACTGCTCGAAATTGTCCTCATCAAGCCGAGGCGAGCCACGCGAACCCCGATATCCTGTTGCAACAACATAAAGTTCCGCCGAATCGGGACGGCTGGCGGCGGGCTTATAGTGGCGTACAACGGCAAAATCGCGTTTCAAATTGGCGAGCAACTCGCCTTCGGTTCCGCCTTGCAGGACTTTCGCGAGGAACACGCCGCCTGGCGCCAAAACCTCACGGGCAAAATCCGCCGCCAATTCGGCCAAGGCCACGATTTTTAAATGATCAGTCTTTTTGTGGCCTGTGGTATTAGCGGCCATATCAGACATCACAACATCCGCATCACCACCCAACATCTCTTTTAAGCGATCCGGCGCATCCGCTTCGAGAAAATCCATCACTTGGAAGTCGACACCAGGAATCGGCTCAATTTCCAAAAGATCAATCCCGATGACTTTACCGCGCTCTTTATCGGAGCCGACGATCTTAGCCGCCACCTGAGCCCAACCACCCGGAGCGGCGCCCAAATCAACGATCCGCCCACCGGACTTGAATAATTTAAACTTCTCATTGAGCTCGATAATCTTGAAGGCTGCGCGCGAGCGGTAGCCTTCGCGCTTCGCCCTTGCGACATAAGGGTCATTCAACTGCCTTTCGAGCCAGCGATTTTGCGATACGGTACGCTTTTTAGCCGTCTTCACACGCTGTTTTAAGGAACGGCCGCCTTCGCGGCCTGAACTGTTCTCGGATGTCATGCTCGGCCGATCAGAGTTTGCGGCCAAACGCCGTCATCCATCATGAGTTGCATCAATATGCCCTCTCTTAGGCCACGATCGGCAACCCTGACCCGGTCGGAAGGAAAAACCTGTCGGATCGCATCAAGAATGGCGCAACCGGAAAGGACCAAATCCGCCCGTTCGGTTCCAATGCACGCACTCGCTTCCCGTTCCTGATAGGTCATGTGGAGAAGTCTCTCAACAATCACGCTAATCTCATCGCTTTTCATCCAAATACCGTCAACAGCACGCCGATCATAGCGGGGTAGACCCAAATGAACCCCAGCCAGCGTCGTCACCGTGCCTGACGTGCCGAGGAGATGAAAATTAAGCGGCTTAGCGGCCTCGCCCAACGCGTCGACGAAGGGTTGCAGCAATTGAACAACTTCACCCACCATCACCCGATAGATTTGCGGCGTGACATGACGCCCACCATGGCGTTCGGCAAGGCTCACCACGCCAACGGGCAAAGACGACCATTCCCGCATCCGATGGCGGACCGTTTGCTTTGTCTTGCTTTCCTGATCCAGCCAGACGATCTCGGTCGAGCCTCCGCCAATATCAAACAAAACAACGCTTTCCGCTGCCGGATCAGCCAAAGCGGCGCATCCGGAAGCGGCCAAAATCGCTTCGGTCTCGCGGTCGATAATCTCAAGCGAGAGACCTGTTTCTTCTTCCACACGGGAAATGAACTCGGAACTGTTCTTAGCGGCCCGACACGCCTCGGTGGCAATCAGCCTAGCGCGGCTTACGCCACGATGGTCCATTTTCGAACGGCAGATTTTAAGGGCTTCAATCGTCCGAATTATCGCTGCTTCGCTCAAATATTGGTTTACGCCCAAGCCCTCGCCCAAACGAACGATGCGAGAAAACGCGTCCACCACGCGAAACCCATCTTTTGACGGCCTTGCCATCAGCAACCGGCAATTATTCGTTCCGAGATCAAGGGCACCGTAAATGGCAGACGCAGATTCCCGATAAGATCGGCGCTCGGTAAAACGCGATCCATCAGAACCCAATTCATTCCTACGCTGGACAAATGCCCGCGACATGCCATTCCAACCAAAATTACTTTTCGGAGTAATGGTAACATCATGGGGGCGACGCTGCAAAGCTTCATATCAGCGCCCTTGATGAGGGGTTCAGGCCAATAGGTCTAACTGGCCATCGCAACCTGATATAAATGTTCCAGTGTTTTGGCTAATCGCGCGGGAATTACGGGCTTGGTGATCAGCGCATCAAAGCCCGCATTGCGTGCCTCGTCGACGAGAGTGCGCGTCGCTTTTGACGCGACGAGAACGATCTTTGGAATCTTCCCGTCGGCATTTCTCGATCGTATCATCCGGCAAATTTCGACAGATGATAACACGGGCATATTCTCGTCCATAATGACGAGGTCGATATCCAATCGCCCTAAACTATCAAATAAGGAGCGCAAGGTCTCAGCGGTCCAAACGCCCGTATAACCATAGCCCGACAGGATTTCGACGACCATGCCGCGGAAATATCGATCGGGGCTAGCGATGAGAACGCTTAGTCGTTTCGTTGAGGAAGATTTGGCGAGGGACATTCCGGTTAGCTACAGTTGTATTAAAATGAATTACAACCTCACTAATGCTCCGGCAGTATGAAACTTAGCGAAACAAAACCGCTAAAATCTGATCCTTTTTGCCAAAAATCCCATTATTCAGCTGGTAAAATCGCTGTTTCGTTGGCTTCCGCACGCGGCTTGCCCTTTAAGAACGTATCGATCTTATCAAGATAGATATAAACAACCGGCGTAATAAACAGCGTAAGGATTTGCGAAACGGCCAAGCCGCCAACGACAGCAATACCAAGCGGCTGCCGGAGTTCCGAGCCAGCGCCCGAGCCTAGTGCGATCGGCAACGTACCGAACAATGCCGCAAACGTGGTCATCATAATCGGTCTAAACCGGATCAGCGCCGCCTCGCGGATCGCGTCAATCGCAGTTGCCCCTTCGCCACGTTTTTCGAGCGCAAAATCCACCATCATGATGGCGTTTTTCTTAACGATACCCACGAGCATCAAGATGCCGATAATGGCAATCACGGAAAGATCGAGATTAAAATATTGCAAAGCCAAAAGCGCACCGAGCCCAGCGGAAGGTAAGCCCGACAAAATCGTGATCGGATGGATGAAGCTCTCGTAAAGCACACCCAACACGATATAAATCACCACAACGGCGGCCAAAATCAGAAGCCCCTGCCCTTTTAATGAGTCTTGGAACTGAGCTGCCGAACCCGAGAAACCGGGAGTAACAACCGCCGGTAGGCCAACAATTTTTTCAGCACCATGAATGGCATCAACCGCCTGCCCCAGAGATACACCAGGCGCAAGGTTGAACGAAATGGTCACCGCCGGTTGCTGCGACTGCCGATTAATGGTTAGCGGCCCAATGTTACGTCGAATATTGGCGACGGCTTGCAAAGGCACCGTTTGTCCCGACGAACTTTTTACAAACAGTCTTTGCAAGGCTGTGGGATCGGACTGATAATCCCGATTGGCTTCCATAATCACCGCATAATCGGACGCAGACGTATAAATCGTCGAAATTTGCCGCGTTCCAAAAGCGTTATAAAGCGTCTGCCGAATGGCGTCCGATGAAACGCCCAGATTTGCAGCCTTTTCACGGTCCAAATCGACAACGATTTGCGGATTAGCAATCTGAAGATCGCTTGTCACATCGCGCAACTCAGGCGTCTTCGCTAATTGCTCGCGCATTTTTGGGGCAGAGCCGAACAGCGCCTCAATATCGGCGGATTGCAACGTGTATTGATACTGCGCACGCGACAAGCGACCTGCATTCAAATTTAAATTTTGAATCGGGATGAAGACCGACGTAATACCCGGGACTTGCGATGTCGCCTTTCTAAGGCGCCCAATAATCTTCGTAATATCATCGCGTGATGCGCGCGGTTTCAACTGAATAAACATGAAACCTTGATTGGTGGCACCAAAGCCAACGGCTGCCGTGAAATAATCAACGGCGGGATCCTTAGCGACAATCTGATTGATTTGCAGCTGATGGGCTGACATCGCCTCAAAAGAAATATCGGGCGCCGCTTCCGTCGAAGCGCGTAAGAGTCCAGTATCCTCTTGCGGGAAAAATCCCTTCGGAATATCGCCATAAAGCTTGGCGGTTAGCCCTAGGGTCGCAATCGTCAAAATAAGAACGATCAGCCTGATCTTCAGAACAAAATCGAGTGAAACGCGGTACAGAAACAAAACACCATTAAAGCCAGCATCGACAATCCGCGAAAAAAGTCCCGGCTTTTGGTGGGCGTTATGAGACGATAAAACACGGGCGCACACCATCGGCGTCAAGGTCAAAGAGACAAAGCCTGAGACTAGAATTGCAACCGATATCGTTGCTGCAAATTCACGGAACACGCGGCCGACGACACCGCCCATGAAAAATACCGGAATAAACACCGCTACCAGCGACAGAGTGATCGAAATAATCGTAAAACCAATTTCACGCGCACCACGCAAGGCGGCGGCAAACGGCTTCATACCTTCTTCGACATGACGGACAATATTTTCCAACATAACAATGGCATCATCGACGACAAAGCCAACCGAAAGCGTCAGCGCCAGCAGCGAGATGTTGTCGATCGAATAACCAAACATATACATCGCCGCAAATGTTCCAATCAGCGAAACAGGCAGCGCGAGCGCAGGAATAATCGTAGCTGAGAGCGATTTTAGGAAGATAAAAATGACCATGATCACGAGGACCATCGCCAACATAAGCGAGAACTGAACGTCGGAAACGGCCTCACGAATGGGGATCGAACGATCTGTTAAAATATCCATCGCCACAGACGCTGGAAGCTGATCCCGATAGGATGGGATTTTTGCTTTAACCTGATCCACGACATCGACGGTATTGGCATCCGACTGCCGATACACAGCAAGAACAATGGAACGATCTGAAACATACCAGCTCGCTGTCTGGTCGTTTTCAACCGAATCCCTAACCGTGGCCACATCTGCCAGTTTTACGGGGATACCATTTTTGGATGAAACAACAATCGATCCATAGTCAGCCGCAGAGCGCAACTGACCCGACGCTTCAATGGTCACAAGCTGGCGATTGCCGCGTAGCGTTCCCGTTGGTTGATTCGAGTTGGCATCCGCTACGCTCTTTTGGATATCGGCAAACGAAAGTCCACGCGCAGAGACAGCCTCAGGATCAGCGGAAATGCGAACGGCATATTTTTGCTGACCAAAGATTTGAACTTGCGCCACACCATTGATTTGCGAAATCTGCTGCTGAAGGATCTGTTCCGCGTAATCATTCACCTTCGACAGAGGAAGCGTCGACGAACGGAGGGCTAGAAATAGAACAGGCTGATCGGCGGGATTTACTTTTCTAAAGCTTGGAGGATTAGGCAGGTCCGATGGCAATCGTCTAAGCGATCCACTAATAGCCGCTTGCACGTCCAAAGCGGCGCCATCAATGTTCCGATCAAGATCGAATTGCAGCGTGATATTGGTCGAACCCAGGCTCGAGATCGACGTCATCGCCGTAACGCCAGAAATCGTTGAAAACTGACGCTCCAGTGGTGCGGCCACAGATGAAGCCATGCTTTCAGGGCTAGCACCGGGCAAATTAGCCGAGACACTGATGGTCGGAAAATCCACGCGCGGTAATGCGGCAACGGGCAGGAGACGGTAAGCAAAAAGCCCAAAAATAATGAACGATAATGTAATCAACGTCGTCATTACCGGACGACGAATGCACAGTTCTGAAATGGACATTATTGCGCTCCCGTGGAAGCGCCCTTGGGCTCAACCTTCACACCGTCGACCAATTGAATTTGACCATCGGTCACCAGCTTCTCACCACCTGCCAGACCCTCGATAATCTCGGTCTGTCCGTCAACTGTTCGACCCACTTTGACAGGCGTTAACTTGGCTCGTCCATCGTTTACAACAAACACCAAGGATCCTTTCGGACCTGATTGAACCGCCTCTCTCGGCGCACTAACGACCTTATCCGGCACCTTTAACGTTACCCGCACATTGCACAGTGAACCCGGCCATAGCGTCTCATTCGCATTCTCGAACAGCGCCCGCACCGTAACTGTACCGGATGATGTATCAACCGCGTTATCAATAACGGCTATCTTGCCGACCGACACACTGTTTGATCCTTGAAACATCGCTTCAACTTTTGCCGATGGATCACCTAAAGCTGATTTGATATCGGGCAGAAAACGTTGTGGTACGCTGAAGGCAACGTAAATGGGTGAAATCTGATTGATAATGGCAAATGGAACGCTTCCATCACCGGTCTTGGCGATATTGCCGACGCGAATACCGGCAACGCCCACCCGTCCGCTGATCGGTGCTGAAATCGTATAATAGCTAAGTTGAACCTTGAGGCTGTCTAAAGCAGCGCGATCCGCCGCAAGCTGAGCCGAAAACGTAGCAACCTGTGTTTTGCTGTTTTCCAAATTGACCTTTGAGGCAAATTCATTGGCCGCTAGCGCCTCGTTGCGCACAACATCTCGCTGGGCCTGTTCAAGCTGGGCGGTTGTCCGGGCGACCGTTGCCTCGGCCTGCCGGATCTGCGCCTCAATGCTGCGCTGATCGAGACGAACAAGCACGTCACCGGCGTGCACAACCGCGCCATCCGCAAAGGCGACATCCGTAATCTGACCCTCGACTCGAGGCCGGAGTGTGACGGAGGAAACCGGCTGTACCGTTCCAATCGTATCAAACCGCATGGGCAAGGGTCCAAGCTTGGCCTCCCCCAATAAAACCGGCACAACACGTTCGGGTTGCGCTGCCGGCGTGGCCGTTTGAGCGATGCCATCGGACGAGACGAGGATAGGCATGACAAATGCCGCAGCAGCTAGGATCACGCCGTATTTTTTCATACCCACCATCTATTTTCCCGACCGTTGAAGAAGCTGATTAATAATAAACACATGAAACTTAGACGACATATGCCTCGCTTTTGGCAATGGATCACATGAATTTTTTGTCATGTTGGTCCCTCGAATACTTGTCAGGGAGGTCTCGCTTCGATAAGGAACCATCATCGAGATGTTCGTTTGACGAGCATTTTTCAAATCTCGCCTAAATGGTGGGGGATAGTTCAACGGTAGAACAGCGGACTCTGACTCCGTTAATCTTGGTTCGAATCCAGGTCCCCCAGCCAAAATCTACGTAAATATCCCCCTATTGATCGATATTTTTAGATAAATTGATAAATTCGTGTAGTTTTTAGTGCATTACGCTATATATTCGGTTCGTTGAACCGTGAGTTGATGATGCCAAAACAGCGTTTTCCCCTGCCATCAACCGTTGAGGATTTAGCCGCGGCGCCTCTCGTCGTGAAGGACGCCTTGCGCGGGATACGTCGCAAACTCGGCACCATTACGCCAAATATGAGGGAAACAGGCATTTCGGGGCAAACGTTGCCGCCCCTATCCCCCCTTGCTCTGGCAACAGCGCTTTTGAACGAAACCAGAAAAATCGCGTCGATCGGTGAAGATATTGCCCGGGACGTCTTATTTCGGCATCGCGATGAAGCACGACTGGCAGCCTTCGCCAATTCTGGCTTTGGCCGCCATAGCCATGGCCCGTCCGATCACCAACGCCATAATTTTGTTTCCTCCCGCTATGCCGCGCTCAAAATTCTCGCTGAGCATTTGAGTGCCAAGGACCCGCTAATCCGGGAGCAGCCGATCGACACTGCCTATCGAGCGCTTTTGGAGCGGTTTGTAAACGAATCCAGGACTATTCATAGTCAAAGCGATGTAAATTTTGATCAAATCGCTATTTCAACGGTACATCTCGAAAAATCCGGCGCGCTCAAACTAACGGAGCCTGACGCTGAAGCAAAAAGTCTGAACCGACTTGTCTTTGCAGCCCTAGGATTAGCTGAATCCGTCTTGGCGCTTTCAGCCCATCATTCAATCGAAGCCACGCTGGCTGCATTACACCTTGCGGCAGATGTGATGGTCTTGCGAAAGTCGGCAATCGGAGCGATATTTGACGGGTTCGACCCAGAAGCCCAGCTGTCGGCAGAATATAGACTGTTGGCGCCCCCCCTGACGGAGGCCTAGAAGATGCGCCTGCCCATGGTTGCCGAGCTTAACGGTGAATCCGATTTACGGCATCGCATTCGTGATCTTCGATTTTTCGAAGAATCCTTTCGGAAAAATGTGCAATTGGCCCTTCCAGAAGGCGCAACTCGCTCGAAAACCGATCAAGCAAGGCTCCGGTCAAGTTTTTTAGCCTGGCTTGAATCGTTTCAATCGACGCGACATTTGGCGAATGTTGATCGGAAGGACTTCATCTGCTTTTCAGCAGGCAGCATGCTGGCAGAGCTCTTTCGGCATAATCCATTGTCCGTTTCATCCGATACACAATCGGGCGACAGCGCCTCCTCCGTATGGCCCGAAGGCTCGGCCTATGTCAGCTATTGCTTGGGCGTTGCCCTCACCGTGCTGGAGCAGGAATTCCATTTAACGGCGGAAATTCCCGAATACGCCAACGACCCCAGAATTTGGCAAAGCTTTAAAGAAAACGTCCGCGACAACCCGGATTTAGCAATCCCGTTTTTGGACATGCTCCTCGGACAATCGCCCAATTGGAACGAGCCTTCAATTGCGGAAAAGCGTCCCGCCGTTAAAGAAAAATCGCATCCTGCGCTCGGCAATTAGGACTGTAATTCGGGTAAATCGCGAAACAATTCTAACGCTTCCGGATTAGCTAACGCTTCTCGATTTTTAATTTCTCTGCCGTGAACGATGTCACGCACGGCCAGCTCGGTAATTTTACCGGACTTGGTGCGCGGAATATCATGAACAGCCACTATCTTTGCAGGCACATGTCTAGGGCTGGCACCCGTCCTGATTTTATGACGTATCGTTTGTTCCAATGTTGTGTCGAATACGACCCCTTCCCTAAGCCGAACAAACAAAACAATGCGAACATCGTTTTGGAAATTTTGTCCAATCGCGATGGATTCCAAAACATCCTGTATTTGTTCGACCTGCGCATAGATCTCAGCCGTCCCAATGCGAACGCCGCCGGGATTTAAGGTCGCATCAGAGCGGCCATGAATGATCATCCCACCATTGTGCGTCCACTCGGCAAAATCGCCGTGGCACCAGATACCCGGAAAGCGATCAAAATAAGCGGCGCGATATTTCGATCCGCCTTCATCGTCCCAGAAGCCGATGGGCATCGAGGGGAACGCTTTTTTACACACCAATTCGCCTTTTCCCGACGCAAGAGAGTGTCCATCGTCATCCCAAACATCGACCGCCATTCCAAGGCCCGGTCGCTGTATCTCACCCGAATAAACCGGCGATGTTGGATCACCCAACACGAAGCAAGACACGATATCCGTGCCGCCAGAAATAGAAGCGAGGTGAACGGTCTTGCTGATGGATTGATATACCCATTCAAAGGTCTCAGCGGCCAAAGGCGATCCCGTTGATGCAATGGTCTTCAATCCATGAAGGCGATGCGAAAGGATCGGCGCCAAATCCGCTTTTTTACACGAGTCTAAATATTTCGCTGATGTACCAAAAAAACTAACCCGTTCCGCCTCCGCATAGTCAAACAACGTCTGAGGCGTCGGTGAAAATGGCGACCCATCAAATAAAATGAGCGTTGCACCAGAAGCAAGCGCCGACACCAACCAATTCCACATCATCCAGCCAAGCGTGGTGAAGTAAAAGACGCGATCCCCTTCAACAATATTGCAGTGAAGTTGATGTTCCTTGAGGTGCTGAAGAAGCGTTCCACCTGCCCCGTGAATAATACATTTTGGAACACCCGTCGTACCGGATGAAAACAAAATAAAAAGCGGGTGATTGAAGGGTAAACGTTTATAGTCGAGCGCCTTAGGCGATACACGAGATACAACATCTGAAAGCGTCATCGCATTCGGTATTATTGCTGCAATCGCCTCATCTGCGCCTATCAGCGGTATGATCAGTATTTTAGTAAGGCTCGGCAAATGCGGTACGATTTCGCTCAGCTTTTCAGCGAGGTTAAGCGTCTTGCCATTATAAAAATATCCGTCACTGGCGATGAGAATTTTTGGTGAAATCTGTCCAAACCGATCCAACACGCCACGCGGACCGAAATCCGGCGAACACGACGACCAGATTGCGCCGATCGACGCTGTTGCAAGCATCAACGCAACGGCTTCCGGCATGTTAGGAAGGATCGCAGCAACACGATCCCCCTCCTGAATGCCCTGTTGGATGAGCCATTGCTGAGCAACCGAAACGAGGTCTAACAGTTCAGCGCGCGACATGCGCCGCTCAACTCTGTCTTCGGATCTAAAAACGATCGCATCTGGATTGTCTGAAGGGCGAAGCAAATTCTCGGCAAAATTCAATTTGGCGTCGGGAAAAAAGCGCGCTCCAGGCATCCGATCGTCGATCAGGACGCGCTCACCCTTGTCACCAATAACGCCGCAAAAATCCCATATCGATGACCAAAATACTTCCCGATCCTCGATGGATGCCGCATGCAGACTAGCAAAATCCGTGCAATTTCGGTCCGAAACCTGATCGAAATAGGCCATGAACCGTTTGATTCCCGAATCTTCCAAAGATGACAAAGACGGAGACCAAAGCGGGGCATTTAAGGCTACCATTGCACACCAAATCCAATGAAATGAGACAGAAATCTTTGTTTTAGGCGATCCAGACTATCTTCCTGCGGCTTCTAAGACCATGTATAACATCTCTTCAAGTGTTGAGAAATTCGGCAATAGCGCATGACTGCGATTGAAAAATATCGACCACTCCTCCGTCGGCTTGCGGGCGTGCTGGTCGCGGGCGTCGTGTTGGCTCTGATTGGGTCGATTTCAATTCCGATTAACAATGATGCCGTGTTTGCCGATCTTAAAAATGCCATTGCCCAGGATTTTGGATCGGTCACAGCCATTGAGGGACAAGCCGAGCTTCGCCTTTTACCGCATCCTTCGGTCGATATTGTTGGGCTGAAACTTTCCTTCGACAATCATGTAAAACTTGAAGCGCCGCTTGTTTCCTTCGGACTGAGCCTCATTGCCCTAACGGCGGGCCGGTACGAGCCTGTTTCATCAACGCTCAGCGCGCCTCATATATTGGTACCCAATGCGTTCGTTCCTAAAGGTCCTGAAACGCTCGCCAAAGAGTTCACCACATTCTTAAACAATCAGGCGCAAAAAAATCCATCGATCAAGACCGAGCGTCTTGAAACCATCACCATCAATGACGGTACGTTTGCGTTCATTGATAAGGATGCCGTGCAATCCACTCCATCGACGATCACGGGCACGCTCTATTTTTTATCAGATGGCGTTAGACGCTTAACAGCCTCGGGCAAATGGCGAAAACAGGATGTCACCTTTCAGGCCGAGATTGGAGCGGCATCGACGTCCGGAGACGACAATCGTAAGGCCAGTTTATTTTTAAGCAACGCGCTCGGCTCTCTTAAATTAACCGGCACAGCAACGAAGAATACCGCTACGCTTTTCTCCGGCACTCTATCAGTCGACATTGCACGCATCGACAAAGTGAGCGAGTGGCTTGCGTTGCAGCCCCCCATTCCGTTTTCCACATCGCTTAAAATCGATGGTATGGCGTCGGTAACACCATTAACCGTCGCTGTGTCCGAGGCGCAGGTTCGCCTAGGAAATGTCGCGATGACAGGTGGTGTATCGCTTGATCTGTCGAAACCGCGACCGCTTATTGCCGGAACTCTATCCGCGGGCGATATGGATATTACCAATTTTCTAACGCCGATTTGGCCGAAACAAGCCGAGCGCGTGGGTTGGAAAAATACACCCGTTGATCCAAACATCACGCCCGATCAAGATTTAGATATTCGCCTCTCTGCCGAGCGCATTAATCTTGGAATCGTCCGCATCTCGAATGCTGCACTCTCGATCATTGCACGGGATCGGACCCTCAACGTAACGCTCGCATCGGCCCATATGTTCCAAGGCATGACAAAGGGTAAAGTTTCGATACAGCCGAGTCCTCAAGGTTTCTCGCTTTCGAGCCATTGGATGTTTGAGACATTTGATATTGGTCAAACAACCTTAGCCCTTATGGATATGCGAAAACTTGAGGGAAGCGTCAGCGGAAAATTTGATCTTGAATCAAATGGTCGCTCAATCGACGAGATGATGAAATCGCTTGCCGGCAAGGCTGATTTTTCAATTGTTAACGGCACTCTATCGGGCGTGAATATCGCCACGATTTTAAAGCGAATTGAAACGAGGCCTTTGTCCGTTATTCGCGACATGCGAGGTGGAAAAACCGATTTTGAATCGATGCGTGTTTCCATGCGCATTGCAAACGGAACGGCAACGATTGACGACTCAGAAATGCTCTTTGCACCCAATATGATGAAGCTGAATGGTTCCGTTGCAATTGGCGAGCGGCAGCTCAATCTTGTTGGCGAGGCAACGGGCCCTGCCCCGCAAAATGGAGCCGAGCCTGCGGTGCTTGCCTACACAGTAACAGGAGGCTTTGACGACCCGATCGTTACACCGGATATAAACCGCATCTTAAAACGATCAGGCGGCGCAGCTGCATCGCCTGAATAATTCAAAATCAATTATTGATCAGATTGAACGGTCGTCACCAATGGTACGCCGCCTAAGCCATCCTTATTGTAAATATCATCGCGGAATTGAACCAAACCATCTGGTGTGGCCCACGCGGTTATATATACCCAAAAGACGGGAACCGGCTTAGAAAGACGCGCATCAACGCGTTGACCCGATTGTATCGCTTCATCAATTTGGTCGCGTGACCAACCGGGCGTATCTTTTAAAAGCCACTCGACATAATCGCGCACATTTTGAACGCGCATGCAACCTGACGATACAAACCGATAATCATCGCCGAAAATTCCCTTGGCCGGCGTATCATGCATATAAACGCCGTAAGGATTAGCGATATTGATGCGAACAAATCCTAACGAATTAAATTCACCACCTGGATCTTGGCGGAATTGATATCGCGTAGCCTCATCACTTTTCCAATTGATTTTATCGGACGTAATTTCCTGCCCTTCATTGGTGAAAATGCGAATTTTATTTTCTGCCAAATAGCCGGGGTTAGCCTGCATTTTCGGGATCAAATCTTTTTTGATGATCGATGCAGGAACCGTCCAAAAGGGGTTGAAATTAATATCGATAACTTTTGTGGTCATGATCGGTGACTGACGATCAATCTTGCCAACGCCTGCTGCGTGGCGCGTTTGAACGACATTATCCTCGACCGTCTCAACAACCGCGCCCGGAATATTGGCAGCAACATATCGCTTACCGGGATTTGCCGAATAAGAACGCAGCCGCACGAGATTAACCTCAAGCTGCTTCAAACGGACATCGGCCGGAATATTGAGAGCCGTCAATGTCTGCGCGGTTATCATTCCAGTGGGTCTTAGACCGTGCAGCTCTTGAAAGCGACGCACGCCTGTCTCGACAAAGGAGTCAAAAATATCAGAAAGGCCTGCCGACGCGTCCAGATCACTGGAAGCGATGAGCCGCTTCCGCAAATCGACGACGGCTGGACTTTTCATGCCAAGCTTAAGCGGAACCCGCGGCATTTGTGGCCAGCCGCCATTGCTCACCACTTGCTTAAACGCTTCAATCGCGGCCTGTGTGGCGCTCAATGTTTCCGGCGATAAAAGCGGGGTGGTTGATCGATCAAGCGTTTTAGAGGTCGCAGCATCATAGCTTTGGACCCACTCGGCCTGATCTCCCATGTCCTCTTCCATGTTTTGGGCAAAAATGGGAGTTGGAAGAAGCGGTGCTGCCAAAATGGCTGCAGTACCTAGGAGAATAGACCGCCGCGAAAAGCTCAAAGAAAATTGCATGAAACTGATTCCACCATAAACCTGCGACGATTATCGCCGATGACGGTAAAGGAATGCTTTCGCAGTTCTTACCGAACACCGTCGATAATGCCGCTTGGTTTTGTCAATTTCATGGCCAATTAAGTTAAATCTGCACCCGACCGGTCAGAGACGGTACTTAACATTGTCGTTTAGGAAGCGCTCGAGGCGCAACAAGACAACATTCAGCTGGCGGAACTCAGGCTCCGAAATACCACCGACCTGCTCGACCGTCCTCATATGCTTGGCGTAGAGACCGTCAATGATGTCATGAACGTCTTGGCCCAATTCGGTCAGACGGATGCGGACAGAGCGGCGATCGGTACGGGATCTCTCATGAGACAGGTAGCCCATCTCCACGAGCTTTTTAACGTTATAAGAAACATTTGATCCGAGATAATACCCTCTTGAGCGCAATTCGCCGGCGGTCAGCTCCTTGTCGCCGATATTGTAGAGCAACAATGCTTGAACCGGATTCACATCCGACCGGCCACGACGGTCAAACTCGTCCTTGATAACATCCAAAAGAGCACGATGAATTCGTTCAACAATCGATAACGACTCAAGATAATGAGGATGGGAAACAGAAAGCGTATTTACCCCAACATCATGCATAGAAATTTTAACAATCTTGTTCATGATAAAATACCTAATATGAATTTTACAACCATTACGTTACGTAACGTAATAATCTCTCGTAAAAGACGCATTAAGATTTAAAATTAACAAAGTGTTGCCAATTAAATTGGTAAACAAAGACGTTGCTAATTCCGTCTAATTATACAATTTTGATTTGCTTCTCAGCCTTACCGCGGATCAGAAAAATCCTGGCACAGTGGATAGCGAGCAGCAGGCCAATAACAATAACCGGCATGAACGAATGCACATGCGTGTGCTCGGTAATTTCCAAACAAACATAACCGAAGGCAATAACGGCCCAAACGCCACTGCCCCAGCGCCACGATATCCAGAGCGATACACCGGCGATAATATCGAGAATCGGGATCACAACCATGGAAATAAGATCGACCCAGCCGTCATGACCCACCAGATGTAAGCTACTAGTAGTTGCCGTCATCAAATAGAACCAACCCAAATATCCTTTGGCAATCCATAATAAGGCCAAGCAACGATAGGCCCACAAAATGGGCTTATCCAATGAAACCGTTGATGAATCGAGATGAATGGCCATTTGAGTTCTTACCGAATGCCGAATTTGCAGTGTTCAGCCATGTTCACAACGCGGATTGGTTATCTGGGATTTTGTTTTTGAAAACGGCCATATCCTTATATAGACTGATTGTGTCATTGTAAGGAGGTTCGTCCGATGTCCGCAGACGTATTTTCAAGGCTAATCTTGCCGCATCGGCCGAGACGGAACCGAAAATCTGATTGGGCGCGGCGATTGGTCCGCGAAAACAGTCTGACGACAAATGATCTCATTTGGCCAATTTTTCTGTTAGATGGCCAAAATCGGCGCGAAGCCGTTTCGTCCATGCCCGGCGTGGAGCGGATGAGCGTCGACGTTGCGGTCAAAGAGGCCGAACATGCGGCCGAGCTGGGTATTCCCGCCATTGCTCTATTTCCCTTTACTGATCCCGCCAAACGCGATCCCGACGGCAGCGAGGCGTTAAATGCGAATAATTTGGTCTGTCAGGCCTGCCGCGCCATCAAAAAGGCAGTGCCCAATATCGGCTTAATGACAGATGTCGCACTCGATCCCTATACAAGCCATGGGCATGATGGCTTGTTAAGCGGCGAGACGATCTTGAACGACGAGACCGTTAAAGTGCTAACCCACCAAGCCATTATTCAGGCGGAATCGGGCTCCGATATTATTGCCCCATCCGATATGATGGACGGGCGAATTGGTGCGATCCGCGCCGCCTTAGACGATGAAGGCCACACCGATATTCAAATCATGGCCTATGCCGCCAAATATGCCTCGGCCTTTTACGGCCCGTTCCGGGATGCCATTGGTACCAAGAGCGCGCTAAAAGGCGACAAGCGCACCTATCAAATGGACCCGGCCAACACGAATGAGGCCATTCGTGAAGTAGCCCTCGACATTGAGGAAGGCGCCGATATGGTCATGGTCAAACCCGGCATGCCCTATCTCGATATTGTCCAACGCGTCAGTGAGACCTTCAGCGTGCCGACTTTCGCCTACCAAGTATCGGGCGAATACGCGATGATCATGGCGGCCGCACACAATGGTTGGCTTGATGGCGATAAGGCCATGGTCGAAAGCCTTCTCGCCTTCAAACGCGCCGGAGCGGATGGAATATTGACTTATTTTGCGCCAAAAGTCGCAAAAATGCTCAAAAGCGGTACGCTTTAAGGTTTACTACTGAAGAAAGACCGAGAAAAGTCCACCTGACGCGGTGGGCTTCTTTCCATCAGGTTTTACGGCAGCGATTCGCTGTGGCGAACCTGCGGGTGCAGAGGCAAGATCCAGCGCCCAATAGTTCCGATAACGTGAATTCGGAGCGTCCGCGCGGACCATTCCGATTCGGGTAGCGTCTTTCATCAACATATTCTCGCGGTGATGCGGAGAACGGATCCACGCATTGATGGCATCGGCCACCGAACTATGACCCGCCCCGACATTTTCCGCGGCATTGGCATAAACAAACCCCGCCGAGTTCATGCGAGCGGTAAAATCACCGCCAATTTCATGCGAAAGAACATTCGCCGAGGCCATGGCCACCGCTTGATAACGGGCAGCGTCAATCAGAGCAGCATCAACAATAACCGGAGGAAGTCCGTTACTGGCTCGAAATTGATTAATCAATCCAACGGCTTCTTGCGACACGTCCTGAACAGGCACATTGCCCGTGAATTGTTTTGGCGCAGAAACACAAGCCGCTAATAGGGTTGCAACCAATCCAACGAGCACCAAGCGATTAAACGAGCCACGATTCATATCAACAGTCTCCGGCATCCAACCTACACGTAAAAAACCCTATGGCTTGAGCGCGAGAATTCAAAGATAGGAAAGGCAATGTCCAACATAAATTTTCAAAATTCGTTGGAAAATCAACCCACACAGTGCCGCTTAAGCAACTAATCCGATTGCGCGCGACATTGCCTAATCCTATCATTGCATCATTCGCACATCGTAATCCTTGATCCGTGGACGCGCCTTGACCAACCAGCAGCAAGATCCGCCTCAATTCTTCATGACGGCCCCGCATAGTTGCGGTTATTTGCCGAACAAAATCGAGCGGAAGGTGTTTACCCATTTGGTGGGAATGCGGGCGGGCGGGCTGAACGACCTATTAACCCAAGCCGGCTTTCGTCGATCGCAAACCATCGCCTATCGGCCAGCCTGTGACCAATGCAATGCCTGCGTCTCGATACGTGTGCCGGTCGATGATTTCAGGCCTTCGCGAAATATGAGGCGTGTCATCGAGGCGAATGCTGATCTCGTAGGCGCCATGCTGCAGAACAAAGCGACGTCGGAACAATATAGCCTATTTCGCAGCTATCTCGGCGATCGCCATTCCGATGGCGGCATGATCGATATGAGCGTGCTGGATTTCTCCCTGATGATCGAGGACAGCCACGTCGATACAACCCTGATCGAGTATCGCCGCCGTGGCCCCGATACTTTCATCAATGGCCGCGGCACCGGACCGCTCATCGCAACAGCCCTAACTGATGTTTTATCGGACGGGCTTTCGATGGTGTATTCATTCTTTGACCCAGAACATTCCAATCGCAGCCTAGGCACCTTTATGATCCTCGATCATATCGAGAGAACCAAAAAGCGCGGCCTACCCTATCTCTATTTGGGCTATTGGATCGATGGCTCGCGCAAGATGGATTATAAAGCCCGCTTCACGCCACAAGAACGCTTGGGCCTTAATGGCTGGGTGCGCGTGAAATAAAAACGGGCTTTGTTCATTATCGCGCCGCGCAATAAATGCGCGGATATTTAACCAGAGAACTTATTCGACTTAGGGAAACCCTTCGGCGGCAAACGTCCTGCTTCTGCTCTGTTGCCAATCCATTCCGTCAGCTCGGCTTCCGCAACCGTCCAGGTCCTTCCGGATGTATCCTTCCAGGTTAATCTATCGGCCATCGCGAAGGTCCGAATATCGGACATGCCGCCATCTTTATATTTCTGAAGCCGCACGCCTTTGCCGCGCGCCATCTCGACCATTTGCGTGATCGGGAAGCACAATAGCTTTCGATTTTCACCGATGGTTGCAACATAATCGCCCTCAACCGGAACGACGAAGCGCGCCGTTTCCTTATCGTCAAGATTAAGCATCTGACGACCCTTGCGCGTATTGGCAACCGTATCATCGGCGCTCACAATAAAGCCGCGCCCAACGGATGAGGCAAACAGCAATTTGCTTCCCGGTTTATGCGGCCAAGCGGTTACGATATCCGCACCTTCATCGATATCGGCCATCAGACGAACCGGATCACCAAAGCCACGTCCACCCGGAAGCTTCGAGGCATCCAAAGTGTAGACCTTGCCATTCGTGGTCAGCACAAGAATTTTGGCGGTTGTTTCCGTATGGAACGACAGAGCCAATTCGTCATCGCCTTTGAATTGGACCGAGGTTAAATCGGACACATGGCCTTTAAGTGCTCTGATCCAGCCTTTCTTGGAAAGCACAACCGTCAAAGGCTCACGCTCAACCATTGCTTCTGTCAGATCAATATCGCCAACATCGGGCGCATCGGCGAAAACCGAGCGCCGCTTACCAAGCGCCGTATCCTGCGAAAAGCTTTTCTTCACATCACGGATTTGCGCCGCAACAACTTTCCATTGCTTATCGGGCGAACCAAGCAACGCCTCAACTTCTGATTTCTCAAGCGAAAGCGCTTCAAATTCGCGCTTTAATTCCATCTCTTCAAGTTTGCGCAATGAGCGAAGTCTGGTGTTGAGGATAGCGTCGGCCTGAACCTCATTGAGCTCAAAATATCGCATTAACTCGACTTTAGGTTCATCCTCTTCACGAATGATTTTAATGACCTTGTCGAGATCAAGATAGACGATGAGAAGCCCGCGCAGAATCTCAAGACGTTTATCAATCTGCCCCAGACGGAACCGCGAACGCCGCTCCAGCACAACGCGGCGATGGCCGAGCCACTCGCGCAACACATCGGCAAGACCAAGCACTCTTGGCACAAGTCCCGCCGTGAGCACATTCATGTTCATGGAAATACGGCTTTCAAGCTCAGTAAGCTTGAACAAAGATTCCATCAAAATTTCTGCATCAACCGTGCGCGAGCGCGGCTCAAGAACGATGCGAATATCTTCCGCCGATTCATCGCGCACATCAGCGAGAAGCGGTAGCTTCTTATCCGTGAGCAGCTCGGCAATTTTTTCGATGAGCCGTGACTTCGGAACCATATAGGGAATTTCCGTAATCACGACGACCCACCCGCCGCGACCCGTATCTTCCTTTTCCCAGCGTGCCCGAACGCGGAACGAACCGCGTCCCGTGCGATAGGTCTCCGTCATCGATGCGCGCGTCTCAACGATAACCCCGCCGGTTGGAAAATCCGGACCGGGCACAAAGGTCATGAGCTGTTCAGACGTCGCCTGCGGATGGCTTACCAAATAAAGCGCAGCATCACAGAGTTCAGCGGCATTGTGCGGCGGAATAGAGGTCGCCATACCCACCGCAATCCCTTGCGATCCATTGGCGAGAAGATTTGGAAAGGCCGCTGGCAAAACGAGCGGCTCTTCTTCAGAACCATCATAGGTCTCGCGGAAATCAACCGAGTCTTCGTCGAGCCCATCCAGCAATAGCCGTGCAACTTCTGTGAGCCGTGCTTCCGTATACCGCATCGCGGCAGGATTATCGCCGTCGATATTGCCGAAATTCCCCTGCCCGTCGACAAGCGGATAACGCACCGCAAAATCCTGCGCGAGACGCACCAAGGCATCATAAACCGATTGGTCGCCATGCGGGTGATATTTACCAATCACGTCGCCCACAACACGGGCGCATTTCTTGAACGCTTGACCCGGATCAAGCCGCAACAGACGCATAGCATAGAGCAAGCGGCGATGAACGGGCTTTAACCCGTCGCGCGCATCCGGTAGCGCCCGGTGCATAATGGTTGAGAGGGCATAAGCGAGGTAACGCTCTTCAAGCGCATCCTTCAGCGATATGACCTCAACGCCCGATCCCTCTGGCGGTTCAACCGGCTTACCCATCAACAAACTTCCCTATTTAAACAGGGCCAATCGCTACCCCAGCCCGGTGATTCGCGGCAAGCATCGGGAAAACATTGTCCCCCCCAAGAATTACGGCCGATCAGACGGAAATAGCGCCACAAAAGCCAAACGCGCCTCTGGCACCGGCACACCGCGCGGCCCGAAGAGATGACGTTCCAGAAAATAGCCGGTCAGGGCTAACCCTTGTGCAATGGCATGAGCATCGGGAAACTCCGCATTGCCCTGCTTCAAAAATGCAGGCAGTGCCAGCAAACGATCTTTATAAGGCTCGCCTGCCGCCGCAGAAACCGCACGACCTGATTTGGGCGAGACATAGATCAATTCGTCATTGGTGCCCGTTGCAGCACATTCAACGAGATCGAGCCCAAACCCCAATTCACCCAACAAAGCTAATTCAAAACGCACCATCAAAGGTGCAATGAGTGATGGCTGATCAAGGGCATTTAAAACAATAACAAGCGTATCATATAATGCCGGATGGGGATCCCGTTCCGGAAGAAGCCGTAACAGAGCGCCAAGCGTTGAGATCGCATATAACGCGGCGGAAGAACCCATGACGGATGCCGCGCGCAATCGGGTTGGCTCAACCGCAAACTGACCCAATTGCTCGTCAATCCGCGCACGCCACACGAGGTCACAACTATTGCCCGCTTGAAGCGCTGGCTGCATTCGCCGCGACCGACCGCCCTTCACCACGCCTAAATGCCGGCCGTGTTCGCGCGTCATCGCTTCAAGAATAACGTCACGTTCTCCGAGACGCCGTACACCGATAACGATGCCCTCGTCTTGCCATTCCATAAAGGTTAGCCTCGCGACTTCGGATGATTACTTCGGAAATTCTAATCCCATTTCACGATAGCGCGCAGGATCGTCAGACCAATTCTCACGCACTTTCACATGCAAAAACAAATGAACCGTCTTTTCAATTTCAAGACCAATTTCTTTGCGCGCTAATTCGCCGATCGTCCGGATCTGTTGCCCACCTTTACCGAGCACAATCATGCGCTGCGTTTCGCGTTCAACGAAAATCGTCTGTTCGATGCGAACCGATCCATCTTTACGCTCTTGCCATTGATCGGTCTCGACAGTCGAACGATACGGTAATTCATCATGCAATCGTTCAAATAATTTTTCGCGCGTAATTTCAGACGCTAACATACGCAATGGTGCATCAGAAACTTGATCTTCCGGATAAAGCCAATGACTCATCGGCATCAGCGCCGCAAACCGCTCGAGCACTTTTGGAACACCGCTTCCCGTCAATGCCGAAACCATAAAGGTTTCCTTGAATGGAAAACGAGCATTCACGTCCTCCGCCAATTTTAAAAGCGACGGCCGCTCAACAAGATCAACTTTATTTAAAATCAGGAACGCATCCTGCTTGATATTTTGAAGACCTTCGATAATCGCCTCAGCCTCTTCATCCACACCCTTGCGAGCATCCAGCACAAGAGCCACAGCGTCCGCGTCCCCCGCCCCGCCCCATGCTGACGTTACCATTGCGCGTTCAAGACGACGCTTCGGCGTAAAAATACCGGGCGTATCGACAAAGATAATTTGTGCCGCATCTTTAATCGCAATACCGCGCACCAGCGCGCGCGTCGTCTGAACCTTACGGGAAACAATCGATACTTTTGCACCAACGAGTTGATTAATCAGCGTCGATTTTCCAGCGTTCGGCGCACCGATCAAAGCGACGAAGCCGCACCGCATTGCCTCATTTGAAACCATTGTTTCATCGGTATCCATCACGCACTCTCCTCAATGCCCTCGCGCCTCAAAAAGGCGGTCGCAGCAGCATGTTCAGCAATCTTTTTCGACGCGCCCTCGCCTTCGGTCGAAGGGTAGCCATTGATCTCGACAGCTATCACAAAAATCGGCGCATGATCAGGCCCAGTTCTGCGTATCTCGCGATAGGTTGGGATCGTAAGCCCCTTACCCATCGCCCATTCTTGCAAGGCTGATTTCGCATCCCGACGCGAGCGTTGGCTCGTTGACAAACGCGGTCCAAAACTGCGTTCAATCAAGACGCGCGCCGCCTCAAATCCACCATCTAAATAAACCGATGCGATGATTGCTTCGCAAACATCACCGAGCAACGCCGCCTTCTTGCGCATACCCGCAAGCTTCTCGCCCGTACCAAGCCGAATGTAAGGTGAAACGCCCCATTGCTCAGCAACGTCAGCGCAGCTTTCTTTGCGTACAAGATCCGCCAAGCGACGCGATAAATCGCCCTCATTCTCAGCCGGAAAAGTACGAAACAACAAATCGGCAATCACGATGCCAAGCACACGATCGCCCAAAAATTCCAACCGCTGATAATGCGGCCCATTCGCCGGTGTACCGGGCAACGCACTAATATGCGTTAACGCTCTCGTGAGCAATTCTCGATCAGCAAAAGCATAGCCGATCGAAGACTCTAATTCCGCAAGATCAAGCGCTGGGCGGCGCGCCATTGAGCTTAATGAATCCGGTTAAAGATGCGGTTCCACCGCACGGTCCAAGGCCATTCCCAAATCTTCCAAGCCGAACCATCAATCGAGAAGAAAATCACTTCGGCACGGCCGACAAGATTTTGAAATGGCACCATACCAACGCCATAGGGAACTTCGAAACGCGAGTCGCTGGAATTATCGCGGTTATCGCCCATGAAAAAATAATTGCCGGGTGGCACAATAAAATCAGGCGTATTACGCCCCATCACATTAAAGTAATTTTTCTTCTCCTGAAGGCGATGAATAAGCCCTTCAGGCAGCTCTTCATTGAAATAAGTGAACTCTTCTTCAAGCCCTGCTCCAGCATCACCCTTTTCAGCACCGGTCTGAATTTTCTTAACCGGCTTGCCATTGATATAGAGCAGATTGTCTTTCATCTGAACATGGTCACCCGGCAAACCGATCAGCCGCTTGATATAATCGGTTGACTGGTCGCCCGGCCATTTGAAAACAATGACGTCGCCACGCTTTGGCTCGGTTCCCAAAATGCGGCCCGAAAATACCGGGGGGCTTCCGGGGATTGAGTGCTTCGAAAATCCGTAAGAATATTTCGATACGAAGAGATAATCGCCGATCTGTAAGGTCGGCACCATTGAGCTTGATGGAATATTGAACGGCTGGAACAAAAAGGTACGAATGACGAGCGCAATCAGTAACGCCTGAACGATAACCTTAATGGTTTCAAGAATACCACCATCATCCGGCCTCGCCCCGTGGGAGCTTTTAGTTGCACTCATCGTTTAGTCCTTCTCTTTCGCGGTACGCACCGCTTAATCTTTATAGGCAAAGCCCGGTAACCAAACAATGAAAGTCACCCGGGATCCTTATGGATGGGATCAAATCGGCAAGGCCTCGATCACCACAACTGCCATAGCCATCGGGTGATCATCCGTCAAAGTGAGGTGGATTTTGGCCTCATGACCCTGAGGTGTGATGGCGTTTAGGCGCTCAAGTGCTCCACCTTCAAGCTTCAACGTCGGGGCACCCGAGCGGAGGTTAACAACCCCCATATCCTTCATAAACACACCCCGATTAAACCCCGTCCCAAGCGCCTTGGCGCAAGCTTCTTTTGCAGCGAAGCGCTTGGCGTAAGTTGCCGCCCGATTGGCGCGGCTCTCAGCCTTCCGGCGCTCTTCATCGGTAAACACGCGTTGGATAAAGCGCTCACCAAAGCGAGCAAGCGTCTGTTCAATCCGCGTAATATCGCAAAGATCGGAGCCGATGCCAATAATCACGAACGCGGTCTCGCTTTCGCCCGTCCACGCTCCATCGCCGCGCGCATTTGTGAAATGGCCATAGGCAAGCCCACAAAGATCGCTTCGCCAATCAAAAAATGCCCGATATTGAGCTCACGCACTTCTGGCAATTTCGCCAATTGCTCCGCCGAATAAAAATCCAACCCGTGGCCAGCATGAACTTCAAGCCCGAGCCGACCGGCTAAAGCGGCACCCGTATCAAGCCGCGCAAATTCGCGATCCGCTTTGGTGTGATCGCCATGCGCCAAGGCTTCACAATAAGAGCCCGTATGCAGCTCAATCACTGGCGCGCCAAGTTTCTTCGCCATTTCAATCGGTTCGGCATCGGCTTCAATGAAGAGAGAAACTCGAATACCCGCGCGCGATAATTCGGCGATGTAGGGCGCTAACACATTATGCTGGCCAACAATATCTAGCCCGCCTTCTGTCGTTCTTTCTTCGCGCTTTTCCGGGACAAGACACACGGCATGTGGTTTTACACGAAGCGCAACCGCCTTCATCTCTTCCGTTGCGGCCATTTCAAAATTCAACGGCTTAGCAATTTCAAGACTTAAACGCGCCATATCCTCGTCCCGGATATGGCGGCGATCTTCCCGCAAATGCGCCGTTATGCCATCAACGCCCGCCTCAATCGCCATCAAAGCCGCGCGAACAGGGTCAGGCGCATTACCGCCACGGGCGTTTCTAATGGTTGCCACGTGGTCAATATTCAAACCAAGGCGAAGGGGCTTAATTTCATTCATAATCAATCAGGCTTTCAACGCCCGACTGCCGGGCTTAACGGGCGGAATAGCGGCCAATTCGGGCGGAAGTTGGTCCGCCGGATAGGCAGGAATATCAAGGGTAGCGAGTGCAATGTAAGGAATACCCAATTCAGCCTTACCCCCTGAACGATCTATCAAGCAGGCCTCACCAACAAGATTAGTAGTAAGTCCCTTAATCGCTTCGATACATTCGCGCGAGGATAGACCGGTCGTGATAATATCCTCGACGATCAGCACCTTAGCATCTTCCGGTATCGTGAACCCACGGCGCAATTGAAAACGCCCTTCTTCACGCTCCACGAACACTGCCTTTGCACCCAAATGTCGTGCCGTCTCATAGCCCGGCACAATGCCGCCAATGGCGGGCGATACCACCACATCAATTTTACCAAACTTAGCGACAATCAATTCAGCCAGAGCGCGGCAAAGCTTTTCGGTTCTCGCCGGATCCTGAAAAATAAACATTTTTTGAAGAAAAACCGGGCTGCGCAATCCCGACGACAAAATGAAATGCCCTTCCAGCAAAGCACCCGCGTCACGAAACTCCGCCATTACTTCATCGAAATTCATCTGAGATCCCCTTAATATGCCTCAGCTTTACCATGAAGACGTAAAAAGGCGACCAAATAGTAGACTTTTCAACCCAAATTTAGCCATTCACCCGCGTTGCATCGTGAATAGCGGGCTTGGCGCGAAGCTGGCTGATAATCGCGTTTAAATGGCGTAAATCCCAGACTTCGACATCGATCACCATCTCGCGGAAATCAGCCGTTTTCCCCGTGATCGAGATTGCATCAATATTGCCGTCACTTTCGCCAATGACGGACGCGACTTGCGCCAGCACGCCCGGCTCATTGATCACCGTAACCTTTAACCGCGCCGGGAACCGATGCGGATGCGCCTCATCAATATCCCACCGCACATCCAGCCAACGCTCCGGCTGATCGTCAAAGGCAGTCAATGCCGGCGACTGAATCGGATAAATCGTAATACCTTTGCCCGGCGTTAAAATGCCGACAATCCGGTCGCCCGGCACCGCGCCGCCATCCGGCGCAAATTGAACCGGCAAATCACCACCAATTCCCCGAATAGGAATGGCCGAAGGTCCTTTGTCGGATCCGTCACCGGAACTTGGAACCTTAAAGACAAGGCCCTGGCCTTGCTTCATACCGAACCAACCGCCCTCCGCTAAATTGGCCTCAGCCCCTGCGGATTGCTCCTCACGGTAATCCGGAAACACCGCTTTAATCACATCGCCCGAATACATCTCGCCACGACCAACAGCCGCCAAGACATCTTCATGCGAGGAACGCGCTAAACGAGGCAGCGCCAGTTTCAAGCGCTCTTCAGAATAGGTCTTTCCAATCCGTTCAAACGCACGCTCGATAATCTGTTGACCAAGGCCCGCATATTGGTTGCGAACGGCAACGCGTGTCGCACGCCGAATAGCGGATCGCGCTTTACCGGTGACGACAATTTCTTCCCAAGCAGAGGGAGGCGTCTGCCCCTCTGCACGAACAATCTCAACCTCGTCGCCATTCCGAAGGGTGGAGACGAGCGGCACAAGCGCGCCGTTTACTTTCGCACCAACCGCCGTATCGCCAACATCCGTATGCACAGCATAGGCAAAATCAATCGGCGTTGCATTACGCGGCAGCGCAATTAGTCGGCCCTTGGGTGTAAAGCAAAAGACCTGATCGTGAAAAAGTTCAAGCTTTGTATGCTCCAAAAACTCTTCGGCATTGTCACCCTCAGCCAAGGTCTCGAGCGTTCGGCGCAGCCATGCATAAGCATTGCTCTCACGCACCTTTCCGTCCGAATAATTTTTGCCATCCGGATCTTTATAAAGCGCATGCGCAGCAATGCCGTATTCCGCAATACGATCCATCTCAGCGGTGCGGATTTGCAACTCGACGCGCTGTCGGCCAGGGCCAACAACGGTTGTATGCAGCGAGTGATAATCATTCTGTTTAGGGGTCGAGATATAATCCTTAAAGCGACCCGGTACACTCGACCAAGTCGTATGCACAATCCCAAGTGCTGCGTAACATTCCGCGACCGTATCAACGACAATGCGGAAGCCAAAAATATCCGATAGCTGCTCGAACGAAACCGACTTACGCTCCATTTTCTTCCAAATGGAATAGGCTCTTTTCAGTCGACCCTTGACGAGCGCTTTAATACCGGATGCCGCTAATTTCTGCGTCAGCTCATTTTCAATGCGCTCAATCAGCGGCCCACTTTTCGGGCCCATCTCATCAAGCCTCTGCCTAATCGCCGCATAGGCATCGGGCATCAAATGGCGAAACGACAGGCTTTCGAGTTCTTCCCGCAGATCCTGCATACCCATACGGCCAGCGAGCGGCGCATAAATATCAAGCGTCTCCTCGGCAATGCGCGCGCGCTTGGCTTCGGCCATGAATTGCAGCGTGCGCATATTGTGCAATCGATCAGCGAGCTTGATCAAAAGAACCCGCACGTCATCGGCAATAGCGAGCAGGAGTTTACGGAGATTTTCCGCCTGCGCCGCCTTTTTTGAAACCAGATCGAGTTTCTGGATCTTTGTTAATCCGTCGACCAATTGGCCAATATCAGCACCAAAAAGCCGATCGATTTCCTCGCGCGTCGTTTCGGTATCTTCGATTGTATCGTGCAAGAGAGCAGCAACAATCGTCGCATCATCAAGCTTTAGTTCGGTTAAAATAGCCGCGACTTCGAGGGGATGGGAAATATAAGGTGCACCCGAGGCCCGCTTTTGATTGCCATGCGCCCGCATTGCATAGACATAAGCGCGATTAAGGAGGGCCTCATCCGTATTGGGATTATAGGCTTTTACCCGCTCTACCAGTTCATATTGTCGCATCATGTCGAAAACTATCCCGCTTTCGATCATTTATCGCAAGGCGAAGATAAAGATAATGCTAACAAAAAAGCCCGGCGGTTACCCGGCCGGACTTTAAAATCATAGACGAAGAACCGAAACTCAGTCGTTATCGTCGTCAGCTGAGCCCGCAGGTGGCACAAGACCGTCTAGGCCACGCAGCAAATCTTCCTCGGTCATCCGGTCAAATTCGACGGAATCATCTGCGGTCGCGGCGCCAGCGGCACCGAGCATCGGCACGGCAGCAGCTTCAGGCTCATCCACATCGACATGCTTCTGGAGCGAATGGATCAGATCTTCCTTGAGATCTTCCGGCGAAACGGTGGAATCCGCAATCTCACGCAGCGCCACGACCGGATTTTTATCGCGGTCGCGATCAATGGTCAGCGGCGAGCCAGCTGAAATCATACGGGCCCGATGGCTTGCGAGCAGCACGAGCTCGAAGCGGTTATCGACTTTTTCAATGCAATCTTCAACGGTGACGCGAGCCATGGTAGCCCAGTCTCCTATTAGTATGTGGCGGGAGAATACCGGTCTGATACACTCGCTCGCTTCCAGAAGCAAGTTTTTATGACGAGGTATTCATCAGGCCCCATATTTTAGACTTCAGAACCTAAACTAGCCATATTTTAGGGATAGGCTTTGTCCCTAATCCGTGGGTAATCAGCCAAGCTCTTGCTTGACGAAGCATAAACCCAACGATTAAAAATCAACCATAAACTGTATCGATGGTTTGAATGTAATCTAAGGTTGTTGCAGTCAGATCCCCCTTGGTAAAGTTATATTTATATAAAACAAAGTCATTTTAATGGATGAAGTAATAACTTCACCAAATTGAAAAAAGAAAGATTGTATAATGCAAGTTTCAGAACGAATTGCCTTGTTCATTGATGGTGCAAATCTCTACGCGACCGCAAAATCACTTGGCTTTGACATTGATTACAAGCGCCTTTTAAAGGAATATCAGGCACAGGGCTATTTAGTCCGCGCGTTCTACTATACGGCGCTGATTGAAGACCAAGAATATTCTTCCATCCGCCCCTTGATCGATTGGCTCGATTATAATGGCTACCGCGTCGTGACCAAGCCCACGAAGGAATTCGTGGATTCGGCTGGTCGGCGCAAAGTTAAAGGCAATATGGACATTGAGCTCGCGATTGATGCGCTCGAGCTTGCTCCCTACATCAACCACGCCGTGATTTTCTCCGGCGACGGCGATTTCCGCTCTTTGGTGGAAGCGCTTCAGCGCCGGGGCGTCAAAGTGTCGGTTGTCTCGACCATCAGCTCCAATCCGCCAATGGTCGCCGATGAATTGCGCCGTCAGGCCGATGAATTCGTCGATATTATCCAGCTTCTCCCACGAATCGGCCGCGAATCGACGGATCGCCCCGCGCGTGCACCTGAGCGCCGCGAGGATGAAGACGACGATATCTAAGCCAATTACGCTCTCGAGCAGAGGATAAGCACCGTGCCAGCCCATCAGCGCGTGCGGGACCCCAGCCCCAATTGCCCGATTTGTCCGCGTTTGGTGGATTTTCGGAACAACGCACGCGCAAGCTGGCCAGACTGGCACAATGCGCCAGTTGCCTCCTTCGGGCCCGAGACCGCTCGGCTTCTTATCGTCGGCCTCGCACCCGGGTTAAAGGGGGCCAACCGTACCGGGCGGCCTTTCACAGGCGATTACGCCGGCGATCTCCTCTATTCCACTCTGCTGAAATTCGGTTTTGCAAAAGGCGAGTTTTTAGCCCGCCCCGATGACAGCCTCGAACTGATCGATTGCCGCATTACCAATGCGGTTCGCTGCGTCCCGCCAGAGAACAAGCCGACACCGGCCGAAATTAGCGCCTGTCGACCCTTTTTGATCAACACACTTGAAACAATGCCCGCGCTCAGGGCTATTCTGACCTTAGGCAAAATCTCGCATGACAGCGTGTTGCGTGCGCTTGGCGTCCGGCTAGCTGCGCATCCCTTTGTGCATGGCGCTCGGCATAATATCGGCCCCCTCGCCGTCTTTGATAGCTATCATTGCTCGCGCTACAACACGAATACCGGCGTGTTAACCACCCAAATGTTCGAGGATGTGTTTTCCGCGATCCGTCAAGATATCGCCTAAACAATCAAGCTCTCTATGCATCCACGCCATGACAATCTGGCAAAATGGCAAGATGGCGCTACCCTTTCCAACATGGACTTAGCCCAAGGGAGTGCTTATGTAGAGCGTGAACAAGGTAATCCCCGCATGAAGCAACGCCGTCCCCGCCTGTTGGATGATTTCGACCATATTTCGGTCGAACGCGCGATTGCGGAATTGCGCGCAGGCCGTCCCGTGATCGTAACCGATGATGACCGCGCGGGCTTGGTCGCCTCGGTCGAGGCCATTGGCGACAGGTTAAGCAAGAGCCTCTCCGATTTTGCCGATAACAAAGCCCACTTGGTCTTAACCGCAGCCCGCCTGCGCCGCCTTGGCGTCGAGCGGCAAACAGCAGGCACCATGGCCCTGCCGCGTCTCGATCAAGAGCGCATCGCGACCCTCGCTTTGCGGCGTGATGCGAAGGCCGACGCGCCGGTGGGCGCCACCAGCATTATTGATCGTGCGGGGCTGGAGCTCGCCGCACTTGCGCTTCTGCTTCCTGCCGTGATCGTGATCCCCTTGGCCACGTACCCGCTTGCGGGCGAGCCTATCCAAACCATTCGCGCGGAGGCGATTGAGCATTATCGCCGCCAGGCTGCGGCCCATCTTTCCATTGTCTCCCGCGCGCCCGTGCCGCTGGAAGGCGCAGGAACAACCGAATTCGTCGTGTTTCGCGGCGGCGAAGG